>NZ_JAXEWM010000103.1:0-13985 GCF_034113885.1 Intestinibacter sp. | reverse complement strand
TCCAATTGTTTACAGGGATGCAGAGGTTAAGAGCATATCTATTGACCCAAGCTATGTTACATCTAAATAAGATTTAAAGTCAAAAAACAAATATATTAATAGATAATTAAATATAAAAAGTAACAAATAAAAGACAATAGGTAAGTTATCTATTGTCTTTTTTCTTTATAAGTATTAAAATAATTCTATGACAATTTTACGATTTTGAACAAAATCGCTTGAAATGTCTATTATATAAGAATATAAATTTTATTAAATATGAGAATAAATATTAATAATTTGTAAGAAAGATTTTTAAATTTTATTGATATAATAACTATTAAGGTTTTCATTTTGGAAGGAGACTTTTTATGAGAAAATATTTTGGAACTGATGGAGTAAGAGGAATAGCTAATAAAGAGCTTACTTGTGATTTAGCATATAAATTAGGTAGAGCAGGAGGATATGTTCTAACTAATACAGAATATAAAGTAAAAGTAGTCGTAGGTAAGGATACAAGACAATCAGGAGACATGCTAGAAGCAGCTTTAATAGCTGGTTTAATGTCTGTTGGATGTGATGTAATAACAGTTGGAGTAATACCTACACCAGGAGTTGCATATTTAACTAGAAAATATGGAGCTGATTGCGGTGTTGTAATATCTGCATCACACAACCCTATGGAAGACAATGGTATCAAATTCTTTAACAAAGATGGATTTAAACTAGATGATGAAATAGAATTAAAAATAGAAAAATATATTGATAATATAGAAGAAATAGATTATAATCCTATAGGTGAAAAAGTTGGTGTAAAAATTCACAAGCATACAGCAACAAATGACTATGTAGATTATTTAAAATCTATAGTAAATGCAGATTTAACTGGATTAAAAGTAGTGTTAGACTGCGCAAATGGAGCATCTTATAAAGTTGCACCAGCAGTTTTCAAAGAATTAGGAGCTGAAGTAATAGATATAAATACTACTCCTAATGGTAAAAATATAAACGACAAATGTGGTTCAACTCATCCAGAAGGACTTCAAAAAGCCGTTGTAGAAAATAAAGCTGATTTAGGTCTTGCATACGATGGAGATGCTGACAGATTAATTGCAGTAGATGAAACAGGCGCAATTGTAGATGGAGATCATATAATGGTTTTAGGGGCTGTTTATCTTAAAAATAAAAATAAACTAGCTGACAATACATTAGTAGTAACTACAATGAGTAATATGGGACTTCACGTAGCAGCTAAGGAATATGGTATAAAATTAGCTGTTACAGATGTTGGAGATAGATATGTAATAGAAGAAATGAAAAAACATGGATATAATTTAGGAGGAGAACAATCAGGACATATGATTTTCCTAGATTATAATACTACTGGAGACGGAACATTAAGTTCATTAATCGTTTCTAAAATTGTAAAAGAAGAAGGTAAAACTTTATCAGAGTTATCAGCTCTAATGACAACATACCCACAAGTTTTAATAAACGTGGAAGTTAAAAATGAAGTAAAAAATAAATACATGGAAAATGAAGATGTAAGAGCTGAGATAGAAAGACTTGAAAAGCTTATGGATGGTACAGGTAGAGTCTTAATAAGACCATCTGGAACACAACCATTAGTAAGAGTTATGTTAGAGGGTAAAGATGAAGGTCAAATAAGAGAGTTAGCTCAAGGGTTAGCAGATCTTATTAAAGAAAAATTAGCTTAAGAAAACTATTAAAAATAGAAAATATATTTTAGATTAAATAGGTAAATATGCTAGTCATTAAATAATATTTGCATAAATTTTAATAATTGATAAAAATAGGGTGTAAAACTGCGGTTTTATTGCAGTTTTATTCCCAATGTTTATATTGACAACTGAATAATTGATATCAAGTCTGAAAAATATTATGTTTATGACAGCATAGGAATATATCTTAAGTTAATTGTAAATACTAGAATAAAACTAGGATTTACTTAAGCGCCAGAACTTAATTTTTTAATTAAGTTGACGAGGTCAGAGTTAATCGAAATGTCGGCGGATGCTCTGCGGTGTGCCACCATCGAAGGATTTCTACAAAGTATGAGAGTAATCTCATTAAACAAAAAGAAACCCATGTGGATTGACCAGAATCTTAAAAATATATAAATTAATATTTTTTAGGAGGACACAAATTATGTGTGGAATAGTAGGATACTTAGGTAACAGACAAGCAACAGATGTTTTAGTCGATGGACTATCAAAATTAGAGTACAGAGGATATGACTCTGCAGGTGTAGCAGTAAACAATGGAAAAGATCAATTAAAAATTAGAAAATTCCAAGGTAGATTAGCTGTACTTGCTGAAGATTTACAAAAATCTCCAATAGAAGGACATTTAGGTATAGGTCATACAAGATGGGCTACTCATGGTGTGCCATCAGACGAAAATGCGCATCCTCATTTTAATGAAGACAAAACTATAGCAGTAGTTCACAATGGTATAATAGAAAACTACTTAGAATTAAGAGCTGAATTACAAGCTGAAGGATATAACTTCGTATCTCAAACAGATACAGAAGTAGCAGCTCATATGATAAGCAAATATTACCAAGGTGATCTTTTAGATGCAGTTTACAAAGCTACAGCTAGATTTAGAGGAGCTTATGCATTAGGTGTTATATGCACTGATAACGACAAAGAATTAGTAGCAGTTAGAAAAGACAGTCCATTAATAGTTGGATTAGGCGATGGAGAAAACTTCATAGCATCTGATATACCTGCAGTATTAAAATACACAAGAAAGGTTTACTACTTAGAAAATGGTGAATATGTTCACATAACAGCAGATAAGGTTGAAGTTTTAAATGAAAACAGAGAAGTAGTAGACAAAAAAGTAAACGAAATAACTTGGGACGTTGAAGCAGCATCTAAAGGCGGATACGACCATTTCATGATAAAAGAAATATACGAACAACCAGAAGGTACTAAAAATACTCTAATGAGAAGATTAGACGAAAATGGTGAAATCAAATTAGACGATATAGATATAACTAAAGAGCAATTAGACAAAATAAATAAAATCTATATAGTAGCTTGTGGTACTGCTTATAATGCAGGACTTGTTGGAGCACATGCAGTACAAAGATTCTTAAAGGTTCCTGTAGTAACTGATATAGCTTCAGAATTCAGATACAGCGATCCATTTATAGATGAAAATACACTAGTTATATTAGCTAGTCAATCTGGTGAAACTGCTGATACACTTTCTGTTTTAAGAGAAGCTAAAGCAAAAGGAGCTACAGTTTTATCAATAGCTAACGTTGTTGGTTCTTCAATAGCTAGAGAATCAGACTACACATTATATACTTGGGCTGGTCCAGAAATAGCAGTTGCTTCTACAAAAGCTTACACTACTCAAATAGTAGCCTTCATAATGATAGCTTTAGACTTTGCTTACAAAAAAGGCACTATAACTAAAGAAGAATATATGAACTATATAGAAGAATTAAAATTAATACCAGATCAAGTTGCAGAAGTTTTAAAATGCGAAGATCAAGTAAAAGAAATAGCAAAACAATTAGTAGACAAAAAAGACGTATTCTATCTAGGTAGAGGTCTTGACTACTCAACTGCAATGGAAGGTGCTTTAAAAATAAAAGAAATATCTTATACTCATGCTGAAGCATTTGCAGCTGGTGAATTAAAACATGGTACTATAGCTTTAATAGAAGAAGGAGTTCCAGTAGTAGTTTTAGCAACTCAACAAAACTTATTCGAAAAAATGTTATCTAACATGCAAGAAGTAAAAGCTAGAGGTGCTTATGTTATATCTGTAACAGAACAAGGAAATTCTGAAGTAGAAAAATCTTCTGATGCAGTTATATACATCCCTAAAGTTGACAATATATTAGCTGGTATATTAAGTGTAATACCACTTCAATTATTAGCTTACTATGTTGCTAAAGACAGAGGATGCGATATAGATAAACCAAGAAACTTAGCTAAATCAGTTACAGTTGAATAGTTTGAAAGAATTTTAGTCAATTTAATAATATATAAAACTTAAAACCAAGGAGGTTTCTGAAATGAATTTTAGATTTATTTCGGGAATCTCTTTTTTTAATGAAAAAATTAAAAATTTTTTAAAAAATAATGTATAGAATTTTTTATGCTGACAATAATATAAATGTATTCCTCATAATATTCCCCCAATATTATAAATACGTAAAAAGGGTGTAATTCTAGTTCGGTTAGAATTACACCCTTTTGTTTTGAATTTAAATCTTTAAACTTTTGTTATATGGTTGTATTTGCAATTAGTAACATAATTTATTTTTTAATTTTATATTCATGACATATTCAATCCTTGTTTAAGATTAAATGGAAATTGAATAATCTGAAAATGTCACTATTTACAGCGACAGGAATAGGATTTCTTAAGATTGAAAATTAAGCTTAAAAATTGTAATATTAAATCATAAGGAACAGCAGTAATAAAAAGCTCAAGAAAAAGAGCGAAATCAAAATCAAAGGCAATAATAAAAACTGAATAGTACACAACAAAAAAATTTAAAACTAGGAAAAAATCTAAGGAGGAATTATCAATGAGTGAAGCAGCAGGAATCAAAACTCAAGTACAAAAATTAGGTAGAGCCCTAAGTGGTATGGTTATGCCAAACATAGGAGCATTTATCGCATGGGGATTTATAACAGCATTATTTATAGAAGCTGGATGGCTTCCAAATGCTAGATTAGCAGAAATGGTAACGCCAATGCTAAAATATGTTTTACCAGTATTAATAGGTTACACTGGTGGTAAAATGATAGCAGGTGACAGAGGTTCAGTAATCGGTGCAATAGCTACAGTAGGTATAGTAGTTGGTGCAGGAGATACAACAATGTTAATCGGTGGTATGATAATGGGTCCACTTGGTGGATGGGTAATCAAAAAATTCGATGAATTAGTAGATGGAAAAATACCATCAGGATTTGAAATGTTAGTAAACAACTTCTCAGTTGGTATATTAGGATTAATATTAGCAATCATCGGATTCTATGCAATAGGACCAGTTGTAATAGCAGTAACATCAGTATTACAAGCAGGTGTTGAATTCTTAGTTAGCAAGAACTTAATATTCTTAACTTCATTATTCATAGAACCAGCAAAAGTATTATTCTTAAATAACGCAATAAACCATGGTATATTATCACCTTTAGGTATAGAACAAGCTAAAGAACTTGGATCTTCAATAATGTTCTTATTAGAAGCTAACCCAGGACCAGGACTTGGAGTATTATTAGCATATTGCTTATTTGGAAAAGGTGCAAGTAAAGAATCTGCTCCAGGTGCAGTAATAATCCACTTCTTAGGTGGTATACATGAAATATACTTCCCATACATATTAATGAACCCAGCATTAATATTAGCAGTAATGGCTGGTGGAGCTTGCGGTGTATTAACATTCTCAGTATTAGGAGCTGGATTAGTAGCAGCAGCATCTCCAGGTAGTATAATAGCAATATTAGCAATGACAGCAAAAGGTAAATATTTTGCAGTAATATCAGGTGTAGTAGTTGCAACAGTAGTATCATTCTTAATATCTTCAATATTTGTAAAAAGAGCAGCAGCTAGAGACGGAGAACAAGATTTAGAAGCAGCACAAGCTCAAATGAAAGATATGAAGGCTAAATCTAAAAATCAAAAAGTAGAAGTAGCAGCTGAAACTAAAGAAGTAGCAGTAGCAGATATCAAAAAAATAATATTCGCATGTGATGCAGGAATGGGATCAAGTGCAATGGGTGCAGCAAGATTCAAAGCAAGAATCAAAGACCTAGGTTTAGGAATAGAAGTAGCAGCAGCACCAGTAGACAATGTGCCAGAAGACGCACAAATAATAGTAACACACGAATCATTAGCAGAAAGAGCAAAAGCTAAATATGATAATGTGGAAATAATAGAAATCAAAAACTTCTTAAAAGACGAAAATATAGAAGGTTTATACAATAGATTAGCTAACGGTGGTTCAGCAGAAGTAGCAGCAACAGCTGAAACTAAAGAAATAGCTAAATCAGATATCAAAAAAATAATATTCGCATGTGATGCAGGAATGGGATCAAGTGCAATGGGTGCAGCAAGATTCAAAGCAAGAATCAAAGACTTAGATTTAGGAATAGAAGTAGCAGCAGCACCAGTAGATAACGTACCAGCAGATGCACAAATAATAGTAACACATGAATCATTAGCAGAAAGAGCAAAAGCTAAATACGATAATGTGGAAATAATAGAAATCAAAAACTTCTTAAAAGATGAAAATATAGAAGGTTTATACAATAGATTAGCAAAATAATAAGAAAATAAAGACCATAATAAGTTCCCAAGCTGTGGCATTTGCTGCCACAGCTTATTTTTATTTTTGATTAACATAAAAATATACCCTCTCCCAGGGTAAAGGTCAATAATTTTGATTAATTTATGTTATATAAAAAATTTATAGCTATGAAAATGTCATGAATTAAAAATTAAAATATACACTTTACATATATCTAAAATATGTCATAATCTTTAGTGACATTAGAGTACTATCAATGAATTGATAGGGTAAATATATTTTGCTAAAATTAAAGTATAAAAGGTAAGCAAATTAAAATGTCACTAAAGAGGGAGATAAAATGAAAAGAAAAAAGATTAGCTCAAGGCAGAAAGAAATCATTTTAATGCTGGCACAGAATCCTTCTAATAAACCAATAACTATCTCAGAAGTGGCACAACAACTAAACATCAGTACAAGAACAGTACTAAGGGATATGTCCAGTATTGAGAACTGGTTGGATGAAAATGATTTTAAATTTGTAAAAAAACCAGGTGTAGGGATCTATTTAGATGAGACATTAGATAGTAAGCAGTTTATAATAGAGCTTCTACAAGAAGAAAAAATTGAAAAAAGCTACACTAAAGAAGAAAGAAAAAGATTTATCTTATCAAATCTTTTAACATCTTCGGAACCAATTAAATCCTACTATTTCTACAAAACATTAAAGATTTCAGAAGGAACTTTAAATAATGATTTTATAGATATAGAAGCATGGTTAGATAAATTTTCTATTAATCTTATAAGAAAGCCAGGAACAGGAATTTACATTGAAGGTTCAGAAAAAAATATAAGATCTGCTCAAGTAAATCTTATATACAACTCTTGCGAAGAACAAGAACTTATGAACATGGTAAAAAATGTAGGAAATAACATTCAAAACAGCAGTGTTATAGAAATTTCCAGTGAAAACAGACTTTTGAACTTAATCGACAAGTCGATTATAAAGAAAGTAGAAAACTCTCTATCTGAAGTAATTAAAGAGATAAATTTAAAAATCTCAGATAGCTCGTTTATTGGATTGGTGGTTCATATATCCATGGCAGTACAGAGATTGAAAAATGGAGAGAGAATTTCTATGGAGGAAGATGTTTTAAATGAGCTTAAGTGTATAGATCAATTTAAAATGGCTACAAAAATAGCAGAGCAAATAGGCGAGGAATTCCACATAAATGTGCCTATTGAAGAAATAGGATATATAACGATGCATCTTAGAGGATCTAAAATGAGGTTAGAAACAAAGGATCACAATTTTACTTTAGATGATGTAGAGTTAATGAAGATTTCAAAGCAATTAATTGAATTAGCAGAAGATGAGTTTAAGCTTGATTTTAAAAATGATACAAGGTTGTTAAATGACTTAGTAACTCATCTAGGACCATCGCTTTGTAGGATTAAGATGGGAATGGATATAAGAAATCCACTTCTACAACAAATCAAAACAGAGTACAAAGATGTTTACGATGGAGTAGCTAATATCATATATATAATAAAAGAAAAATTAGATATCGATGAAATTCCAGAATCAGAGATAGCGTACTTGGCTATGCATTTTGGATCTTCTATGGAGAGAAATTTAATGGACGATGTTGAAATAAATGCCATGGCATGTTGTCCGACTGGTATAGGAACTTCTAGATTTTTAATAACAAAACTACATAAGAAATTTTCAAATTTAAATATGGTAGATACAATATCAGCTATTAATATAGACGACGAATATCTAAGACAACAGGGAATAGATTTAATTATTTCTACAGTAGAGTTAGATTCATCTATAAAGAATATAGTTGTAAGTCCACTTTTAAATTTGGAGGATGTCACAAAGATCAGACATGTTTTGAGAAATATAGCAAAAGATAAAGTTTTTAAAAATGATATAAGGGCAGAGAGACTAGAAGAAAAAAAAGAAAAAAATCTAGTCGACAAAAATGAAGTAATGGACTTTATGACAATGAGTGGAAATTTAGTTGAATTTTTTAAATTGCTAGAAGTACATGAAGATGTAGACTGTGACGATATAGAAGAGCTCGTCAACTACAGCAGCTTCATATTTGCAAATGACAGCAAATCGGCATTAAAAATTCAGAGAGACCTAAAAAGAAGAATAAATATTTCTACTCCATTTGTAGATGGAATAGAAATAGCCTTACTTCATTGTATGACACAAGAAGTAAAGAACATAAGATATGCATCTATCAGATTATCAAAAGAAGTTATGATAGACAAAGAAAACAAGACAAGATATGCACTTCTTATGCTTATACCAAAAGAAGCTAAAGATTATCAAAGAGAGCTTTTGAGTAAGATAAGTGAGAATTTGATAGAAAATGATGATTTTATAAATTGTATCAAATATGGAAATAAGGAAGAAATCAAAGAGAATTTTAAATCCATAGTATTGGATTTTTATATCAATAAAATGAAAGTAATATCACAAAAAATAGATTAAAAGGTATATAGGAGGAATTTGTAATGAGTAACATATTAGCAAAAGAAAACATAGTATTAGGTTTAGATTCAGTATCAAGAGATGAAAGTATAGTTTTAGCTGGTAAAAAATTAGTTGAAAGAGGATACGTTAACGAAGGTTATGTAGATGCAATGTTAGAAAGAGAAAAAACTATGAGTACTAACATGGGATTAGGATTTGCTATACCACACGGTGTTAACGAAGCTAAAAAAGAAATAAAAGAATCAGGAATAGTAATATTACAATTCCCTAATGGTGTAGAATACGGAGATAGTGTAGTTTACTTAGTTATAGGAATAGCTGGTAAAGGAAATGAACATCTAGATATATTATCAAAAATAGCAATATCTTTAGATGATGAATTAGTAGAAAAATTAAAAGATTCAACAGATGTACAAGATTTCTTAGATATATTTGCTGATTAATTATAAAAGTATTATAGACTACGGAGGGATTTATAACATGAAGAAAGCAATACAATTTGGAGCAGGTAATATAGGTAGAGGTTTCATAGGAGGATTATTATCTAATGCAGGATACCATGTAGTATTCGCAGATGTAAATGAAACTATATTAAATGGAATAAACAACGAAAAACAATACAAAATACTTGTAAAAGACGTAGAATGTTTTGACAAAACTATAACTAATATAAGTGCAGTTTCATCAATAACTGACGATATAATAAAAGAAATAGAAGAAGCTGAAATAATAACTACAGCAGTTGGTCCACTAATATTAAAAAGAATAGCACCAACAATAGCTAAAGGTATACAAACTAGAAAAAATAACGGAAATAAAAATTACTTAAACATAATAGCTTGTGAAAATGCAGTAGGAGCTACAGCTATATTAAAAGAAGAAGTTTTAAAATGCTTAAATGAAGAAGAAGTAGCATACTTAGAAGAATATGTAGGATTCCCTAACTGTTCAGTAGACAGAATAGTACCACCATGTACTAACGAAAATCCTCTAGATGTTACAGTAGAAAACTTCTATGAATGGAATGTTGAAGAAGCTAAGATAAAAGGTGAAATCCCACAAATAGAAGGTATGAATTTAGTTGGAGATCTTATAGCTTACGTTGAACGTAAATTATTCACATTAAATACTGGACATGCTATAACTGCTTATCTTGGAACTCTTAAAGGATATAAAACAATAGATGAAGCTATAAAAGACGAAGAAATAGCAACTATAGTAAAAGCTGCTATGCAAGAAAGTGGTCAAGGATTAGTTAAAAAACATGGATTAGATTTAGAAGCTCATTACAAATATATAGACAAAATATTAAATAGATTTAAAAATCCATACTTAAACGACGATGTA
Organism: Intestinibacter sp.; assembly: GCF_034113885.1. GTDB lineage: Bacteria > Bacillota > Clostridia > Peptostreptococcales > Peptostreptococcaceae > Intestinibacter. The sequence continues at coordinate 3,861 of NZ_JAXEWM010000103.1, read as the reverse complement.
AAGAGAGTTGGTAGAGAACCACTTAGAAAATTAAGTGCAAAAGACAGATTAGTAAATCCATTAATGACAGCAAGATCTTATGGAATATCTGTAGATAACCTAATAATAGGTGTAGGTGCAGCACTTCACTACAATAATGAAGAAGATGTACAAAGTGTTGAATTACAACAAACAATAAAAGACTTAGGTGTTAAAGAAGCTGTTAAGAAAATATCATTAATAGAAGATGAAGACTTATTAAATGCTATAGAAAAAGCATATAATGATTTAGCAAAATAGTATTTAAAATAATGTAGATATTATTAATATAGAACTGTTCGTATTATGAACTGCCTCCGAGAATAAAGTAGATACTACAAAGGGAGCATATCATTATACGGACAGTTTTTTTAAAATTAAAAAATATGTATAAATTTTTATAAATGTTTCAAATTAATATATATGTTTAAAACCTCTTAAATTTGTAGATACTTAAATAAAGTAAACTTTGAGGGGGATTAAACATGAAAAAATCTATAATATGTTTCTTAGCTTTGGCTTTATTTAGTGTTATTATAGTTTATGGTCAAGAAAATTGGATAGATGAATTTATAGAGACTTTTGAGTTGTCTAACTCAGATTTCAAATTTTATAATATGAAATCTAGTGTATTAATAGAAAAAGATATGAGCATTGATCAATTAGAAGCAATATGTGTAGAAATAGCAAAAAATTTAAACGTAGATATAAATAAAATGAACGTAAAAGTATACCAAAGTGAAGTATATGTAAATTATAATGAAAAAAATACCAGTATTTCAGTCATTGCGCATCAAAAAAGTTCAAAAGAATCATATATAATAGTTGACATATTAAATAATAAAGTATATAAAAATATAGAGAATATTTATCTAAGATTAGAAAATGAACTAAAAAAATACTCTAGCGATGTAGAAATTAATATTTGTATAGCTGGAGAATATACAAAAAAATTACAAAAAGGTAAAATTAATGATATTTTACAAAAAATATTATATAATATGTATGCTGAAAAAATTGATAGTATAGAGGAAGAAAACTTTTTATCAGTTAATGCATATAGTAAATTATTAAATGAAAATAACTTGAAATATTTAAATAGAGAGATGAACTTGAATATAGGAATTAGGTATAGCGAAGACGATGATAGAACAATGATATATATAGCTACACCTATAATAAAAATAGATTATTAGAATTGAGGAGAGACATATTTATGGCTAAAATAATAGTGAAAAAAAGTGAACCACTTAGAGGTAGTGTTAAAATAGATGGAGCAAAAAATGCAGTATTACCAATAATAGCTGCTACATTATTAGTAAAAGGTAAGTCAGTTTTACATGAAGTACCAGATTTAACTGACGTACATGTAATATCAGATTTAATAAGACATTTAGGCGCAGAAGTTGAATATAAAGACAATACATTAACAGTAGATGCAAGTAATTTAACTACTTGTGAAGCACCATACGATCTTGTTAGAAAGATGAGAGCATCTTTCTTCGTTATGGGACCATTACTTGCAAGATTTAACCAAACAAAAATATCAATGCCAGGGGGATGTTCAATAGGAACTAGACCAATAGACTTACATCTAAAAGGATTTAAGGCTCTTGGGGCAGAGGTAACAATGGATCATGGGTTTGTAGAAGCTAAAGCAGATAAATTAGTAGGCTCTAAGTTATACTTAGACTTCCCATCTGTTGGAGCAACTGAAAATATAATGATGGCTGCAGTACTTGCAGAAGGAACTACTATAATAGAAAATGCAGCAGAAGAACCAGAAATAGTAGATTTAGCAAACTTCCTAAATGAAATGGGAGCTAATGTTAAAGGTGCAGGTACAAACACAATAAAAATAAAAGGTGTAAAAGAATTACAAGGAACAGAACACGATGTTATACCTGATAGAATAGAAGCTGCAACTTACATGGTTGCTGCAGCTATGACAAAGGGAGATATAACAGTAGAAAATGTACTGATTGAACATTTAAAACCAGTAACTGCTAAATTAAAAGAAGCAGGCTGCGAAATAATAGAAATGGACAATGCTATAAGAGTAATTGGGCCAGAAAAAATAAAAGCAGTAGATGTTAAAACTCTACCACATCCAGGATTTCCTACAGATGTTCAAGCACAATTTATGGCTATGCTTACAGTTGCTAGAGGAACTGGAGTTGTAATAGAAACAGTATTCGAAAATAGATTTATGCATGTTGCAGAATTCAATAGAATGGGTGCAAACATTAAAATCGAAGGAAGAACAGCTATAGTTAAGGGTGTAGACCAACTTTACGGTGCAAGTGTTAACGCAACTGACTTAAGAGCAGGAGCAGCACTTATACTATGCGGACTTATAGCTGAAGGAGAAACAGAAATAGGTAAGATATACCATATTCAAAGAGGGTATGTTGACATAGATAAGAAAATTAGAGCGTTAGGCGGAAATATAGAAATAGTAGAAGACTAATAAAGTAATAAATAATCGGGTTTTTTCATATATTTATGGAGTATAGTAAATCTATGGAGGCATTAATTATATGAAAAAACCTATGGTTCTATTAGCAGGGATCGCAATTTTTTGCATAATAATTCCTGTTTTAATTAGTGTGCTCTTTTATGGAAATCAAAACGATAATTTATCCGATTCTATTAAAAAAATCGATAAACTGGAGAAATCTCCTTATGAAAAGGTAGATTCTAAAAGTCCTACTATAAGTGTGTACAATTCCAAAACAGGTAAAGTACAAAGTATGGATATAGAGACTTTTTTATATGGGGTGCTGTCTATGGAGATGTCTTCTGAATTTTCAGAAGAGGCATTGAAGGCACAGGCGGTAGCTGCTAGAACATATATTATTTACAAAATCGAAAATAATATAAAGGCAGGTCATAAAGGAGCGGATATATGTACTGACTATAATCACTGTCAGGCATATGCATCTTATGAAGAGTTAAAAGAACAAAAGGGCGATAAATGGATAGGAGAATCTTATCCTATCATAAAACAAGCTGTAGATGACACTAAGGGACAAATATTAACTTATGATGATAAAGCAATACTACCACTATATTTTTCTACATCTAGCGGTATGACCGAAAATAGTGAAGAAGTGTTTATGACACAATATCCCTATCTAAAATCAGTGAGCAGTCCTTATGAAGAAAATTCACCAAAATACTATACTGAAAGTACAATTGATAAAAGCGAATTTATAGACTTATTAAAAAATAAATACGCCGATATTTCTATATCAAAAGATGATTTAGAAAAACAAATAAACATAATAGAGAGAACTACTGCAGGATCAGTCAAACTTATCCAAATGGGAAATAAACAGCTAACGGGAAGAGAGATTAGAAGTATTTTTGATTTAAACTCATCTAATTTCGATATATCCTTTGTAGGAGACGATGTTGTTTTTGAGGTAAAAGGATACGGCCATGGAGTAGGTATGAGTCAATGGGGTGCTGAAGGTATGGCTAATAAGTCGTATACATATGATGAAATATTATTTCATTATTATACAGATACAGATATAAAGGATATGTATTAAATACATAAAAATTTAAAAAATTTTTCATACATAGGCATAAAATTTGAAAAGCAGTCAATAATCTAAATGTATTAATATATTTGGAGGTGCAGTATGAAAAAGAAATTATTAGAAAAAGATATATTCTATCTATCTTTATTTATATGTATTTGTCTTATAGCGTTTGGTGGAATCTTATTTACAAATAAAAACTTAAATAAATTAGTATCAAATAAAGATGTAATCAACAAAGATGATGAGATAAACTTAATAAAGGATGATGATAAGACTGTTGCTACATCGACAG
>NZ_JAXEWM010000102.1:0-7318 GCF_034113885.1 Intestinibacter sp. | reverse complement strand
AATACCAAGCACTGTGGAATCTATAGGTTTTTTTGCATTTAAAAATTGTAAAAGCTTAACAGAGGTTCAGTTACAAGAAGGGCTAAAAAGTATGTCTCAAGGTGTATTTGAAGGCTGTACAAGTATAGAAAGCATAGAGATTCCAAGTACTTTAATGAGTATACCTGTATATGCATTTTGTGGATGTACTGAGTTAAAAAATGTAAAAATACCAGAAGGAGTAAAAAGTATAAGATTAGACGCATTTTATATGTGCACTAGTATAAGAAGTATAGAAATTCCAAATAGTATGGTGACTATATCAAGAGAAGCATTTGATTCATGTGTTAACTTAAAAAGTATAACAATTCCAAATAAAGAAACAAAACTTGAAGATTATGCACTTAAGAATTGTAGATATGTAACTATATATGGATATACTGGCTCTAAAGCAGAAGCTTATGCTCAAAAATATAGTCTTGAGTTTGTCGATTTAAGTAATAAAATTACTGTTAAATTTGATCCAAATAATGGTGAAGATATTATAGAAAAAGATATTCAAAATACTACAGCATTAGATTATACACCAAGTGTTCCTACTAAAGATGGTTTTGTTTTTGTAGGATGGTATAAAGATGTCGACGATATAACTACAGAATATAAATCAGGTGCCCAATACACAGAAAATACAACATATAAAGCTAAATGGGCTCATGTTCAAATGCTTGGAGCACAAGTTAAAGCGGTAGTAAATAATCACAGTGGTATAAGATTCGGTACAAAAATTTACAATGATGGAGATGAAATAGTAGAAAAAGGTACATTAATACTTCCATATGTTTTACTAGCAGAAGGTGAAGCTTTAACATTGGATATTACAAATGCTGCTAAATCTATGGGTAAAATAAATTATGAAGTTAATGAACAAGAAAATTATGTAACTTATTTAGGAACTTTAATAAATATACCATCTAATCAATTTGATACAAAAATGACAGCAGCAGCTTATGTAATTTATAGGGATAAAGCTGGCAATGAGTATACAGTTTATTCACAATATAAAAATAGTTTTACAACTGTAAATAAGTTATTAGGTAAATAAAATTATATAATAAAATATAGAACCTCTCATAATTTGAACGCAAAGTGAGAGGTTTTATTTTAGATAAAAAACTATACTGTATTTATAGGAGATGAGCAAATGGAATGGTTAAAAAGATTAAATAACGCACTAGATTACATTGAACAAAATCTAGATGATAAAATTGAATACGAGAAATTGGCTCAAATAGCTGGTTGCAGTGTCTATCATTTTCAGAGGATGTTTTCGTATATGGCAGAGATGCCGTTATCTGAGTATATAAGAAATAGAAGGTTGACAAAGGCGGCTTTTGATTTGCAAAAAGGAGATAAGGTGATAGATGTAGCCATAAAATATGGATATGAATCACCGACAGCTTTTAATAGGGCTTTTCAAAAATTTCACAAGGTATCGCCATCGAAGGCTCAAAAGGAAGGAACTTTTCTAAAGGCACATCCTCCTATTAGTTTTAAAATAACAGTTAAAGGAGTAAAGCAAATGGAATATAGTATAGTTAAAAAGGGTGAAATGAGAATAGTAGGAGCTAAAATATTGCTTAATAATGGAGTTAATGGTGAAATCAACGAAAGTAGCATGGAGGAAAACTTCAAAATGGTACCAGCGTTTTGGCAAGCTGTAGGTCAAGATGGTAGATTAGCAAAAATAGTATCTATGATGGATTCAAATTCAAATGGAGTACTAGGTGTCAGTGCTTGTATGGCAAATGTTGAAAATTGGGAATACTATATAGCAGTTCAAACTGATAAAGAAGTAATTGAGGGATTAGAGGAGTATATAATTCCTGCAAATACATGGGCTGTTTTTAAAGGAAATGGAGTTATGCCGACTGCAATACAAGATGTTGAAAAGAGAATTGTAACAGAATGGCTTCCTACTTCAGGATATGAATATGCAGATGCACCTGATATAGAGGTTTATCTAAATCAAGATTTTACAAATTCTCAGTTTGAGGTTTGGATACCTGTTAGAGAGGCTAAGTAATTATGTATCATGGAAGATTTAAAGGATCTCACTATGAAGCAGGTTATAAGTGGGGAGCATTATTAAATAAAAGAGGACAAAAGTTAGATAATTGTCCAACTTATGAAGTGGGAGAAAAAAGAATACAATTTGGAAAAGAATGTAAGGTGATATTTGAAAAATATTACCCTGAAATACTTCAAGAAGTAAAAGGTATTGCCGATGGAAATGAAATTTCATTTGAATATTTATGTGGAATGTTATTTTCTATGTATTGTTTTTCATTTGATAATAAATGTACTTGTTTTGCAATAAACAACAAGGATCAAATATTATTTGGTAGAAATAGTGATTTTTTAGTAAATTTAGAAAAATTATATATGAACTGTATTTACAAATTAGACAATGTTTACGCATTTAATGGAAATACTACAGCCTTTGTTCAAATGGAGGATGGAGTAAATGAAGAAGGTTTGGCGGTAGGCTTAACTTTTATATATCCGAAATTGACAAAACCAGGATTTAATGCGGGAATCTTACTTAGATATATTCTTGAAAAATGTAAAACTACGCAAGAGGCAATTACAGCTATCAAAATGCTACCTATAGCATCACAACAAACGATAACCATTGCTGATAAAAGTGGTGATATAGCTGTAGTTGAATGTAATTCTGAAAAAGTAGTAGTTATAACACCACAGGCTGGTGAAGATTTTGTGGCAACAGCTAATAATTTTAACTCTGCTGAAATGCAAGACTACAAAAATCCTCAAATAGATGACTGGCGTTCTTGTGATAGATATGAAACAGCGAAAAAGCTTTAATCAATAATAAAGATAAGTATGATTTAGATTTTGCGATGAATTTACTCGGTGGGAAGTATGGATTTATGTGCCAATATGATAGGAAAACTAATGCCGATACTGTTTGGTCAGTAGTTTATGATTTAAAAAATAAAAAAATATGGAGGGTAGAAGGTAACCCAGGTCGTAAAAAGTTTAAGGAAGATGTTCGTTTCGAAATAAAATAGATTGATAAAAGAGGATATTTGTCGATATCCTCTTTTATCTGTTTAGTTTAAATATTATTTTAAGTCAAATCCAAAATTTTTAAGCTCCTGTTTTAATAAATTTATATTTGAAGCCTCCATATGGCTCAGTGGAAGCCTTAAATTACCGACATCCATACCAAGCAAATTCATAGCAGTCTTCACAGGAACTGGATTCACTTCGACAAATAAAGCATCTATTAGAGGCTTCATATTTAGTTGAAGTTCCCTTGATTTTTCTACATTTCCAGATAAAAAGCTGTATACTAAATCGTGGCTTTCTCTAGGACATATATTTGCGAGAACAGAGATAACGCCAGCTCCACCTAGAGATAAAAGTGGCAGAGTAGAGTCGTCATTTCCTGAATAAATCGAAAAATTATCGTCGACTAATCTTGCTATTTCAGCCACTTGAGCCATATCTCCGCTCGCTTCTTTGATTCCAACGATATTTTCCACACCATAAGCTAATTCAGCGATTAATTTAGGTGATAAATTGACTCCTGTTCGAGATGGGACGTTGTATAGAATTATTGGAATTTCTACACTTTGGGCGATTTTCGTGAAATGAGCCTTTATACCTGATTTATTTCCCTTGTTGTAGTAGGGATTTATGATTAAAAGCCCATCGGCACCGAAGTTCTCAGCGATTCTACTCAACATGATAGAGTGCTCTGTGTCGTTTCCGCCAGTGCCGGCAATCACTGGGATTCTCTTGTTTACAGCGTCGATGACACATTTGATTGCAGCTACATGCTCCTTGTCATCTAAGGTACTCGCCTCACCAGTTGTGCCGCATACGACTATGGCGTCTGTATTGTTTTTTATATGAAACTCTACTAGTTCCTCTAGTTTATCGTAGTTGACCTTATTCTCTTTAGTAAAAGGCGTGACTAAAGCCACTGCAGATCCTTGAAATAACATAAAATTCCTCCTATCGAAAATATTAAGCAATCAATATGTACATTGCCTATTAGAATTATATTCTCTTGAATTTTATATTATTAATATTACTCAAAAAAATAGGAATATTGCACCGAAGTCAGCACAATATCCCATATGTAAATCTATCTATTATTCTAACTCATCTAGATTTTTATCGATTTCATCCATAGATGATAAGTAATTACAGAATATAACGTCAAAGAAATCCTCGTCTAAATCGTCTATATACCATTTATTATCTTTTTTTCCACAGTCTATTTTTACTGTCTTTGTAGCGAAAGTTTCTTTGCCTTCAGATTCAGAGCTATTTAGAGTTTCGATAAATAAATCTTCTATTTCCTCCTCACTCATTTCCCTACCAGCAAAGGCTTGAGAAATTGCTTCTTCAAACGCTTTAGCAAATGCATCTTCAAGTACGTCAGTTCCATCGATATATTTGAAATCTACAGTTACAACTGCGCTATCTCCATCTACTTCGGCACCCTTGATTTCATAAGTCATTTTTGCTGCATTTTTTCTAAAATAATCTAAATAATTGCTTAATGAATCATCTGATTCCTCACTTGTTATTTCATCGAAAGAGTCTTTTAAGTCAGGATTCATGCTTTCTGCCATCTTTTCAAGGTTTAGCTCTTGAGTATTCTTTAAAAATACATCTACAGTATCTTCTGGCTTAGCTGAGCTACATCCAACTAAAGAAATTACAAAAATTGCGGCTAAAATAATACTAAATAATTTTCTTTTCATTTTTTTCTCCCTCCAATAAATTAATATAGAAAATCTCGATTGTATATTTTTATATAAAGATTTTCTTATACATATTATACAGTATTTTTGAATAAAAAAATATATTGAGATAAAAACAATACATAAAATGGTAGAGAATATAATTTTGTTAGTGTATAATTATATAGATAATACAATTATAAAGGGAGGGAACTTAATGAAAGAACAAGTTGCAGCAGTATTAGATAAAGTTAGACCAGTACTACAAAGAGACGGTGGAGACGTTGAATTAATAGATGTTGCTGATGATGGAACTGTATTAGTAAGATTACAAGGTGCTTGTGCAGGTTGCCCAGGAGCTACTATGACATTAAAAGCTGTTATAGAAAACCTATTAGTAAAAGAAGTACCAGGTGTTACTAGAGTAGTTGGTGTTTAATAAATAAAAAGAGCAAACAAAATTATTATCTTGTACTGAGATATAATTATCAAATTAAAATACTGGAATGAAAATTCATTCCAGTATTTTAATTTAATAATTATTTTTGAGATTGGGATTTATTTTTTCAACAAAAAGGGCATCATCCTATTTCTTGGTGTGACAGTCCCTTTCACTCTTACTATGATGATTAATATTAGTAAATTTGAATCGCTGACATATCATAACGATCAACTCTTACTAATTGGCGTATGATTTCTTCTTTGTCTAAATTTGATAAAGTTACACTTTCACGAGTGGTACACAGTAATGTATATCTTTCTATTGCATCTTCAAAATTATCATAATACTCTCTACTTACATAAATAGTATCTTTGTCTTTTTCTGTTTTGGTAAAACATAATAAATAACTCATAATGTACTCTCCTTATTTAGAATAATTATAATTTCGTTCTTTTAATAAACTATATCATAAAATTATGAATAAATCTATCAGATTCTGATTTTCAAAAATATCAAAATGAATGTGAAGTCAGTATCGTGGATACTGTTCAAAAGAAATTTGGAATGTCACTCAACAAGTGAAATAAGCAAAAGATAAGAAATACTGATTTTTATATATTGTGCAAATAGTTCGACAATTTAATTGATATTTTTCAGTAATGTTAGTATAATAAAAATAAATTCTAATCAAAGCAATTAAATGGTTATAATTAGAAACCATTATGTTCTGTAAAATAGTATTAGTTGTTTTGATAAACATTTGCACTATTATAATATGAGTATCTATTTTTTAAGAAATATAATTTATATTATGCAGGTCTATATGATTATAATTGGATTAGTTTAGAGAGAGTAAAATAGATATCTGTACTATGTGAATTATGTATTATAATTTAATTTTTTATATTAATATATATAATTTTGCATGGATATTAAATTGAATAGTGTAAGCAATAAGAATTTATTTTAATACGAGGGAGGTATAGAAATGTCAAATGAAGGGGATAGAGGGAAAGAAACATCTGATCGAGAAAAATTAGAGAAATATGTAAAAGATTATAGAATTTTTATCGATACATGTAGTTTATTACATCCTGAATCGAATAAATTTTGGAATAATATTATTCCTATACTACACATGTATAATAGCAAGATAATTATTCCAAAGAGAAGTATAGATGAACTTGAAAAACATTCAAATAATAAGCAGAATTCTGATTTATCCAGTAGTGCCAATAATTGCAAAATAATATTGAGTAAATTGATTCGTGCTGGATATGTAGAAATACGTGGTGAAGAAACAGATAATTTTGCAGATAATGTATTTCAAGTAGTATTTACAAAATTTAGAATGACACATAATTTACTATTGATTACACAAGATAATAACTTAGCAAAGGATATTTTGGCATTGAATGATAGTAAATCAGTTAAAGGAAAATCAGTTGTAGTTAAAAAAATTAATAAACAGGGATATTTAAGTAGCTTTAGTTGGAAGGAAAATAAAAAAAGAGTAAGGGGAAAAAATTTAGCACCTCATAAAGTATTTAAAGTATGTACAGAAGTTACAAGCATTCCTGATACAAAATTAAACATATCGAGAATACCATCTGAAAATGAGATTGTGTATACATCACAAGGTGAAATAAAATTAACAAAGGAATTAGGTGCAGGAGGAGAAGCAATAGTTTATGAAACAAGCACTCCTTATGTTGCTAAAATATATAAAAAAGATAATTTAACTGCTAGGAAGTATGAAAAAATTAAATTGATGCTTACAAAAAAAATTAACTGTCAAGGGGTGTGTTACCCAGTTGAAATTGTTTATAATTCAAATAAAGAATTTGTGGGGTATTTAATGCCAAAAGCAGAAGGGATAGAATTACAAAAAAGTGTATTTGGTCCAAAGCCATTGTTTTTAAGAAAATTTCCAGGATGGAAAAAACGAGATACAGTTCAATTATGTATTACAATTCTTAAAAAGATAAAATATTTACACGATAGAAATATTATTATTGGAGATATTAATCCAGCTAACATATTGGTAGTTTCTCCTGAACAAGTATATTTTGTTGATACTGATAGTTTTCAAGTTGAGGATTTTCCTTGTCCAGTA
>NZ_JAXEWM010000101.1:0-37073 GCF_034113885.1 Intestinibacter sp. | reverse complement strand
CAGAAAAGAATTCATACAAGGATATGCTTTTAGTTAGAGCCAATGCATTTGTAGAAGGTGCAAAGGAATGTGGTCTTGAAATACTACCATATAGAGATGGCTTCTTTGTAAGTATACCATGTGATGATCCTATGAAGGCTTGTGAGGAATTAGCAAAAGAAAATCTTTACTTAGTACCTCTAAAAATGGGACTTAGATTTGCAGTTTGTGCAGTTGAAGAATCTAAATGTAGAAAAGCACCTAAAGTAATAAAAGAAGTATTAGATAGAATATAATATATATAATTAATAATAAATTAAAAAATATTGTATTAAAAAATAAAATAAAATATAAATTATAACTTAAATAAAGATGTTGTTGTTCAAATATATTACAATAAAAATAGAGAATAGCAATATCTTTATTTTTTTGTATGTATAAATTTTCCAAAATTCTGAAATTTAATTCCAAATACTATAAAAAATTATATATAAAAAAATAATTATAAATACTTAAAAAAATAATAAAAATATTGATTATTTATACATATAAGATAAAAAAATAAATAAAATATTTTGAAAAGTAAATTTTTATAAAAAATACTAAAAAAATCCAAAAAAATTATTGACATTCCAATAGGTGGAATGTTGTATTCTTTTCTTAAAGATAAGAATAATTATATTAATTAAATGATTTTAAATATTAAAAATAGTATAAGAGTTTATTTAGGAAAATAAAATTATAATTTGAGGGGGATTTAGTTATGAAAAAATTAATGACAGGAAATGAGGCCATAGCTCGTGGCGCTTATGAAGCAGGTGTTAAATATGCGTCTGCATATCCAGGAACTCCTAGTACAGAAATATTAGAAAATATAGCTTTATATAAAAATGATATAGTAGCAGAATGGGCACCAAATGAAAAGGTTGCATTAGAAGCAGCAGCAGGTGGAGCTTTTGCAGGTGCTAGAACAATGGCATCTATGAAGCACGTTGGACTTAATGTAGCAGCAGACCCATTATTTACAGTTGCATATACTGGTATAAACGGAGGATTTGTAGTAATAACTGCAGATGAACCAGGAATGCATTCATCTCAAAATGAACAAGACAATAGAAACTATGCTAGATCAGCAAAAGTACCACTATTAGAACCATCAACAAGCCAAGAAGCAAAAGACATGATCAAATTAGCATTTGAAATAAGTGAAACATTTAATACATTAGTATTATTTAGAGTAACTACAAGACTTTGCCATTCAAAAGGATTAGTATCATTAGAACCAAGAAATGAAGTAGGCATAAAGCCTTATGTTAAAGAAATAAAGAGAGTTACAGTTCCAGCAAATGCTAGATTGTTAAGAATCGATGTAGAAGAAAGAGAAAAGAAATTATATAAATTCTCTAATGAAACAGAATTAAATTATATGGAAATAAATGAAGGGGCTAAAGTAGGAGTTATAGCTTCTGGAATGTGCTTTAACTTTGCTAAAGAAGTATTTGGAAAAGATGCATCTTACTTAAAATTAGGATTTACAAATCCTATGCCAGACGAAAAAATAAAAGAATTTGCAACTAAAGTAGAAAAAATCTATATAGTAGAGGAAAACGATAAATTTATAGAAGATCATGTAAAATCATTAGGAGTAGATTGCATAGGAAAAGACGTATTACCAGCATATGGAGAAATGACTTCAGATGTAATCAGAAAGAGTATATTTAAAGATACTTTCAAATATGAAGATGTCGAAGCTGATTTAGTTATACCAAGACCTCCTACATTCTGTGCAGGATGTCCACACAGAGGTCTATTCTATGAATTAGGAAAGAGAAAAGACATTGTAGTAGCTGGAGATATAGGATGCTATACATTAGGATATTCAGAACCATATAATGCAATGGACTTTGTAGTATGTATGGGTGCAAGCTTAAGTTCAGCTCATGGATGTCAAAAGGTTTTAAATATGGTTGAAGGTAATGAAAAGAGAGTAGTTGGTGTACTTGGAGATTCAACTTTCTTCCATACAGGAATAAACAGTTTAATAGATGTTATATACAATAAAGGTAACTCTATTTCAATAATATTAGACAATAGAATAACAGGTATGACAGGACATCAACAAAATCCAGGTTCAGGATTTACTCTACAAGGCGAAGATACAACAATCATAGACATCGAAACAGTAGTAAGAGCATTAGGAGCTAAAAACGTAAGAGTTATAAATCCTAATAAATTAGATGAAGTAAGAGATGCTTTAGATTGGGCTATAGCTTTAAAAGATGAACCTTCAGTAATAATAACTAGATGGCCATGTGCTCTTAAGAGATTCTCTGAAGCAGACATAGAAGAATTCGGTAGAGTATTTACAGAAAAATGTGTTGTAGATAGGGAAAAATGTGTAGGCTGTAAAAAATGTACAAAGACTGGATGTCCAGCAATATCAGTTGATAAAGAAACTAAGAAAGCTTCAATAGATATAAATCAATGTTTAGGTTGTGAGGTTTGTTTACAAGTTTGTCCAAAGGACGCTATAGTGAAGGAGGAAAAATAAAATGACTAAAAGTATAATGTTAGTAGGCGTAGGTGGTCAAGGTACTATATTAGCTAGTAAATTGTTAACAATAGGATTAATGGAAGCAGGATACGACGTAAAAATGTCAGAAATACATGGTATGAGTCAAAGGGGAGGATCTGTTTCTTCTCAAGTTAGATATTCAGAAGACGAAGTTTATTCACCAGTTATAGAAATTGGTGGTGCTGACATGATAGTTTCATTTGAAAAAGTGGAAGCACTTAGATATTTAAAATACCTAAAAGAAGGTGGAACAATAGTAGCAAATAACTACAAAATGGATTCTGTAGCAACTATAACAGGTAAAGCAGAATACAAGGTAGAAGAAGTAGACCAAAAATTAAAAGATTTAAATGCAAAGGTTATAAATGCAGCTGACAAAGCTATGGAGCTTGGAAATGCAAAGGTTATGAATATAATTTTATTAGGAACTGTTATAAAAGCTATGCATTTAGAACATATTGATTGGGAAAGTATAATAAGAAATAATGTCAAAGAAAAATTTATTGATATAAATATAAGAGCTTTAAATGAAGGTATGGCATTAGTAAGCTAATAAAAATTTAAATGTAATATTTATGCTATAGAAAATTTAATTGAAGAATAATTTAGCCATGATGAAGAGCTATTATGAGTTCAAACCTTATAATAGCTTTTTATCTATACGTTTATATATTAAAAATTAGGAGGAATGAAAATGGCTTATAGAGTTTTAGCAATAAATCCGGGATCTACATCGACTAAGTTCGCTGTATACGAAGATGAAAAACCGATACTAGTAAAGGGGATAGAGCATAGTGTCGATGAAATTTCAAAATTTAATAATATACTAGATCAATATGAAATGAGAAAACAGCAAATACATAATGCCTTAGATGAAAACAACATAGATTTAAAAACTATAGACACTATAGTAGGTAGATGTGGTGGACTTCCACCAGTAAAAAGTGGTGCGTATAAAATAAACGATGCTATGATAGATAGACTTAGAAATAATCCTACTTTAGAGCATGCGTCTAATTTAGGTGCAGTTATATCTTATTCTCTATCAAAGGAAATAGGTGTAGATGCATATATATACGATCCAGTTTGTGTAGATGAAATAATAGATATAGCTAGACCTTCAGGCCTTAAAGAAATGGACAGACATTGTCTAACTCACGCTTTAAACACTAGAGCTATGGCAATAAAATACGCAAAAATGAACGGAAAGGATTACAGTGATTTAAACCTAATAGTTGCACATTTAGGTGGTGGAATAAGTTTAAATGTACATGAAAAAGGTCGTATGGTAGATTTTATATCTGATGAAGAGGGACCTTTCTCACCAGAACGTGCAGGAAAATTACCTGTTACTAGAGTAATAGATTTATGCTACAGCGGAAAATATAATCACAAGGAAATGAAAAAAAGAGTCAGAGGTCAAGGCGGTATATTCTCTTATCTAAATACTGTAGATGCTAGAGAGGTAGAAGCAAAAATAGAGGCTGGAGACGAGTACGCAAAATTAATATACGATGCTATGGCACTTCAAATAGCAAAGGGAATAGGTGAACTTGCAACTGTTGTAAATGGAGAAATAGATGCTATAATTATTACAGGAGGAATAGCTTATTCTAAATATATGACTGAAAGCATCAAAAACAGAGTTAAATTTATTGCTCCAGTCGAAATACTTGCAGGAGAAAATGAATTAGAAGCTCTTGCATTTGGAGGGCTTAGAGTTTTACGTGGTGAAGAAGAAGCTAGAATTTATAAAGAAGATTAAAAGACTTAATTATAATTTTTAGGGGCGTGTAATAGATGAAGGAATTTTTTACTATTGGTGAAATATCGAAATTATTTAATATAAACAAAAAGACACTTAGATATTATGATGAAATTGACTTATTTAAACCGAGCTATGTAGATAAAAATAATAAATACAGATATTATTCAATAGACCAATTCGAATGTCTGGAAACTATACAGTATATGAAGGAATTGGGGCTTACTTTGAATAAAATAAAATATCATTTAAATGATTTAAATTTAAACAGTATAATCGATTCCCTAGAATATCAAAATCAAATTATAGAAGAAAAAATAGCTGAATTAAAAAATATGCAGCTAAGCATCAATAAGAAAATATCTCAAATAAAAGACGCTACACAATTAGATATTTTAGATCAGATAAGAGAATTTGATTTTAATCAAAGATGCGTAATAGAATACAGAGAGAAAATATCTTACAAAGATGTTGAGTTACTAGTTAGAAAATTAGCTCAGGTATCGTCTTATAAGGTATGTTTAACTTATGGCGATGTTGGAATATCAGTTTCTAAAGAAAATTTAGAAAAGCAGCTTTATGAAGAATACGACAGCGCCTTTATGATGGTTGAAGAAGGGCTATATGAAAAAGAGCTGATAAAGATATTTCCGAAGGCAAAATATTTATCTATTAGATATAACGGATATCATGAAGATGCTCCAAAATATTATAAAAAATTGAGAAAATACATAGATGAAAATAACTATGAAATAATAGACGATTCTATTGAGATACAATTAGTAGACCCGAGTCTTATAACGTGCGAAAGTGAAATGGTTACAGAAATACAAATACCAGTAAGGAGAAAAGAAAATGATTAAAAAATTAGATCAAATGTTAGATGTTTTAAAGGGCAGTGAAAAGGTAGTTTTATCTGTTGCAGCTGCACATGATGAAGAAGTACTACTTGCTATAAAAAGTGCCGCCCAAATGGATATAATAGTACCTATATTAGTAGGACAAGAACAAAAAATAAGACAAATAGCAGAAGAAATAAAATTCGATTTAGATGGAATAAAAATAATAGATAAAGAAACTATAGAGGAATGTGCAGAAACTGCTGTTAAATTAGTTTCTTCTAAGGAAGCTGACTTTGTAATGAAGGGACTTTTAGACACTTCTGTAATACTAAAGGCTGTTTTAAATAAAGAATGGGGACTTAGAACAGATAGCTTACTTAGCCATGTTATGATTTATGAAGTAGGTTTTTATCATAAGTTATTAGTTTTGACAGATGGAGGTATGAATATAGCTCCTGATTACGATCAAAAGGTAAAAATACTTAAAAATGCTATAAAAGCTACAGAGCCTCTAGGATTAGATAATATAAAGGTAGCTGCACTTGCTGCTAAAGAAAAGGTAAATCTTAAGATGCAAGCTACAGTGGATGCAAAGGCTTTAGAGGATGCTTGTAAACAAGGAGAGTTTGGAGATAATGTAATAGTTGAAGGACCACTTGCATTTGATTTAGCAGTATCTGAGGAAGCTTGTAAAATAAAAGGATTTAAGACAGAAGTAGGAGGAGATGTCGATATAATGTTGATGCCTACAATAGAAGTTGGAAATGGTATAGGAAAATCATTTACATATGCTGCAGGAGCAAAATCAGCAGGTATTATAATGGGAGCAAAGGCACCTATAGTTTTAGTTTCAAGAGCTGATTCTCATGAATCAAAATTATACTCTATAGCATATGGTGCTATAGTTGCAGCTCATAAAAAATAAAATTTAAAATACAATTTAATACTTGAAATTTACATAAAAAAAATATGTTAATAATTTTTTACAAAGTTGTTAATATATTTTTTTTTGTATTGTATAATGAAAATATGATTAAAAAAAATATTAAATATTTATGAAAGTAGGGGTTGTATTTATGAATTCTTATTATTATCTATTTGAGATAGCATTAATTCTTTTTTCAACTAAAATACTGGGATTGATGTTTAGAAGAATAAGATTACCACAAGTAGTAGGGGCTTTACTAGCCGGGATTATAATAGGTCCGTGTATGTTAAATTTAGTTTCAGAAAGTGAATTTATAACTCAGCTATCTGAAATAGGTGTAATATTATTGATGTTTACTGCGGGGATGGAAACAGATATAGACGAATTGAAAAAGCAAGGAAAAGCTTCTTTTACAATAGCCTTATTAGGTGTAATAGTTCCATTTGTATTGGGGACAGGCGTAACTTATTTATTTGCCAAGCTAGGGATGAAAAATATCATGGGAGACACTAGCATAACACTACAAAGCGTATTTGTCGGGGTAGTTTTAACTGCTACATCAGTAAGTATTACTGTTGAGACACTTAGAGAAATGGGAAAATTAAGCTCTAATGTCGGAAATGTTCTTTTAGGGGCAGCTATAATCGACGATATTTTAGGAATAATTGCATTATCTATAGTTACAAGCTTTGCAGATACTTCTGTGAAAATAAATGTAATACTTATAAAGATAGTATTGTACTTTGTATTTATGGCGGCAATTTCTTTTATTCTTTATAAAATATTGAAAATTTGGTTTAAAGATAGTAAAAATTTAAAACGACATGTAATAGCTGTAATTGGTCTATGTTTATTATTAGCTTACATATCTGAGGTTTATTTTGGCGTTGCAAATATAACAGGAGCATTTATAACAGGGCTTATTATATCAGCAGTAGGATATAAGAAGGAAAGAATTATGGGAACTGTAGATGATGTATCGTATGCATTTTTATCACCAGTATTTTTTGCTAGTATAGGTCTTAAGCTAGTTTTACCGGAAATGAGCATGATCATTGTGTTATACGCAGTTGTATTATCTGTAGTTGCTATTGTGTCTAAGATATTAGGATGTGGTCTCGGAGCTAAAATGTTTAAATTCTCAAATAAGGAATCAGTTCAAATAGGCTCTGGTATGGTTTCAAGGGGAGAAGTTGCCCTTATAGTAGCCAATAAAGGTATAAAATTAAACATGGTATCAAATGTAATATTTGCTCCTATATTAATAGTTGTTATAATAACAACAGTGATTTCACCGATACTTTTAAAAATAGCATTTAAAGATAAAAATTCAAATTTAAATGATAATGAAATAGCTATGAATTAATATGAATAAATTATAAAAGACTGTTGCAAGAACTTATTTAAATATGTTTTTGTAATAGTCTTTTATAATTTATAGAAAATAATTTAAAATTTATCTAAACAGATATGATTATATTAGATATTGAATTAAATGTTAAAAAAATATCTAATATAATTTAATATTTAATTTTAAAATACAGTTAAATATGTTAAAGGACTGTTAAAGCTAGTGCAATTGATTTATGAAAAGCTTACTATAAATATATAGAAAAACTTTAAAGGAGATGAGCATTATGGAATCGTCTATACATACCATTGCATGTAATAACTTGTTAATACTTTTTGCTGTAGTGACAATGACAGGGATAATATGTAGCAAATTAAGCGAAATTGTAAAAATTCCAGATGTCGTTTTGTTTCTAATAGCAGGTATTTTTATAGGTCCTTCAGTATTAAAATTTGTTGATATAAGCCAATACCAAGTAGAAAATCAACTTATATTGACCTTTGGATCGGCTTTTATATTATATATGGGTGGTAAAGAAATAAGCTTGAAGGTATTAAAAAATGTAAAGATAACAGTTTTATTACTATCGAGTGTAGGTGTTTTAATATCAGCATTTCTTATGCAAAAAATAATAGGATGGTCATTTGGAGTAAGTTCGATGATAGCTCTTTTAGCAGGTAGTATTATAGCTTCTACAGACCCTGCTACATTAGTTCCTATATTCAACCAGATAAAAATAGATAGAAAGGTATCTCAGACCGTTATAAGTGAATCTGCTTTTAATGATGCAACAGGTGCTATTTTGACATCGGCTGTACTATCTATTATTTTATCAGGTCAATTTTCACTACAAGAAAATCTATATGAATTGGTTTTAATGATTATAATAGGTTTAGTTGTGGGATTGCTTACAGGTGTTATTTTATTAGCTTTGGTAAATGACAGCCCTAGAGGAATATTTAAGGATTATACTCCTATAATATCTATAATTTCAGTAATAATAGCCTATGAGCTATCTACTGTACTTGGAGGAAGTGGATATATGTCATGCTTCATAGTAGGTATAGTTACAGGAAATAAACAAAATTTCAAGCTGTGGCTTAGTCAAAAGTCGTACGATGCAGATTGCCATGTGGTAGAAACTCTGGGTACGATTTGCAGAATGTGTATATTTATAATTTTGGGGAGCCAAGTAGATTTACAAATAGTAGGAAAATACTTTATACCTTCAGTATTCTGCGTATTTTGTTTTATGTTTGTTGTAAGACCTATATGTGTTTTAGCATGTGCTTTAATCGATAGAAAAGCAAAATGGAAGAAAAATGAAATACTATTTATGATGTGGGTAAGAGAAACAGGTGTAATACCAGCCGCTCTTTGTGGTATAGTAACCTCTATTAATATACCTGGTAGCGATGCAATATCATCAGTAGTATTTATGACAATACTTATAACTTTAATTTTACAAGGAGTTAGTACAAAGTTTGTGGCTAGAAAGTTAGGTCTTTTATTAGAGGATAAAGCTGAGCAAGTTTTGTAAATTTAAATTAATAAGTAATTGATTATATATTTTAGAGAGTGCCGTAAAATAGCTTTTAATTCTATTTTACGGCACTTCCTTTTTTATATTTTAAAGACAAATAGGCAAAAAAAGGAATATAATTAATAGTGTAAATTATATTTTAAGTCTATTATATGGAGGTATCAAATGAATAAATATTTAGAAAGAGCTATAGAATTAAAATCTAATACGATTAAAGATAGAAGACATATTCATGAAAATCCTGAATGTGGTATGGTTTTACCGAAGACAAAGGAATACGTAATTGCTAGATTAAAAGAAATGAATTTAGAACCTAAAGTTGTAGGAGATTCAGGCATTGTAGTTTTAATCGAAGGTAAGAAGCCAGGAAAGACTGTTTTACTTCGCTGTGATATGGATGCACTTCCAATGGAGGAAATAAACGACTTACCATTTAGAAGCAAGATAAAAGCAGCACATACTTGTGGTCACGATATGCATACTGCGATAATGATTACAGTAGCCCAAATTTTATCTGAAAATATAGATGATATAGAAGGAAATGTCAAGATAGTATTTCAACCAGGTGAAGAGGCTGGCGAAGGTGCTAGAATGTTGATAGATGAAGGAGTACTTGAAAATCCTAAGGTAGATTTAGCTATTGCGATGCATGTTTTTCCTACACATGAACCTAATACAATAGCCTATGCTATAGGAGGAGCTACTAGCTCAGTAAATGCATTTGAAATAAAAATCAAAGGTAAGGGATGTCATGGTTCTATGCCAGAAAAGGGTATAGACCCTATAAATACAGGAATGTACATATACCAAGCACTTCAAAGTTTAATCCCAAGAAGTATTTCTGCAACTGAAAGGGCAGTTTTAACTATAGGACAATTTATCTCAGGTGATGCTCCAAATATTTTACCAGAAGAAGCTATTATGACAGGATCTCTTAGAACATACAATCCAGATGTCTGCGATACAGTACTTGCTAAAATTAAACAAATATTAAAGGGTGCGGAAGCTATGTTTGGAGCAACAGTGAGCTACCGTGAATTTTTCACTCCTTTCCCATGCTCTTATAATGAACCAACTGAAACTCGTAAGCTAGTTAAGTATATGGAGGATATAGATGATTTGAATTTAGTTGAAACTCAAGGCATGTCAGGATCTGAAGATTTTGGATTTATAACACAATTAGTACCATCTGTATACTTAGAATTGGGAGCAAAGGTTCAAGGAAATGATTATGTAAATCACAGTCCAAATGTATTGTTTAATGAAGTTTGTATGCCTTATGGAGCAGCTGCATTTGTAAATTGTGCTGTAAAATGGTTGAAAAATAATAAATAATTAAATTTATAAAAATATTATTGACATTATACTTACTGGAAACTTTACACTTATAAGAAATCATACTTTTTAAGGGAAGGGGAAAGAAAATATGAAAGCATTAAATCGTTGGATATATGCAGTAGTAGGTGTAATAGTTTTATTATTTGCAGGGCTTATTTATGCATGGAGTGTACTTGTAACACCTATTAGTCAGGAGTTTACAAATTGGAGCAATACTAGTCTATCGTTGACATTTACGATTTGTATGATATTTTTCTGTTTAGGTGGACTAATAGGCGGGCTTTTGCAGAAAAAAATCGATGTAAAAATAAACGTTTGGTTGGCGGCGGTTTTATTTTTAATCGGATTTTTTATTTCATCAAAATCACAAAACATTGTGACTTTATATGTAGGATATGGAGTTTTAGCTGGGTTTGCATCAGGACTTGCTTATAATTCAGTAATGAGTACAATGTCTAAGTGGTTTCCTGATAAGCAAGGGCTTATTTCTGGAATACTTTTAATGGGATTTGGTCTTGGGAGCTTCATAATAGGTAAGATATATCAAGCTTATACACCAACTGACATTGGAGGATGGAGAACCTCATTTATGATATTTGGAATTATATTAGTAATTGTTCTAGGTATCGGAGGATTTTTCTTTGTAAAACCAGGTGATGATTTTGTACCTCCAGTTAGTGCTTCAAAAGGCAAAGAGAAAAATTCTAATAAAATCAATAAGGAATTAGTTATAGATGTAAATTCCGTTCAAATGCTAAAAAGACCTTCATTTTGGTTTTATTTTGTATGGGCAACATTACTTGGTGCTGCAGGATTGGCGCTTATATCACAGGCTAGTGGTATAGCAGGTGAAGTAGGCAAAGGTGTAAGTGCTTCTACAATTGCGACAGTTGTTGGATTAATATCTATTTGTAATGGTATAGGACGTGTTATTTATGGTGGTATGTTTGATAAATTAGGACGTTTTAAAACTATGATGACAGTTGTAGTAGTATTTTTTATATCAGCTTTGTTGTTGATTATTGCATTTAAATCTAAAAGCTTTGGCATTTTAATAGTTGGATTTATGCTATGTGGAGCTTCTTATGGAGGAATAACATCGACAAATTCTGCTTTTATAAATTCTTTTTATGGAGCTACTAATTATCCTGTTAATTTTTCTATAATAAATTTAAATCTTATAATAGCATCATTTGGAAGTACAATTGCAGGAGCGCTTTATGATTCTAGTGGATCTTATCTTAGTACAATTTTTATGATGATAGGAGCAATTGCACTTAGTTTTATATGTGTTGTAAGCATAAAAAGACCATAAAATTTAGTTTTATAAAATCGACTTCTACTATTTTTTAGTAGGAGTCTTATTTTTTTATTATTAAAAAATTAAAAATTTTGAAAAAAATAGTTGACCTTATACTAACTTGAAGCTTTACACTTGGTATTAATAGTAGTATGTCGCTTATTTGCTAATTTTTAGACAATAAGTAAAATAAATAACGATTTAAATAATCAAGATTGTATATAAGGGGGAAATTTCATGAAACAATTAATGACAGGTAATGAAGCAATAGCTCGTGGAGTTTATGAAGCTGGTGTTAAATTTGCTTCAGCTTATCCAGGAACACCAAGTACAGAGATATTAGAAAATATAGCTACATATAAAGAAATAGATGCTGAATGGGCAAATAATGAAAAGGTTGCATTAGAAGCGGTTATAGGTGCTTCACTTGCAGGGGCAAGATCATTTGCATCAATGAAGCACGTAGGACTTAATGTAGCAGCTGACCCAATAATGACAGCTAGCTATATAGGAGTAAATGGTGGTATGGTAGTAGTTACTGCTGACGAACCAGGACAACATTCATCTCAAAATGAACAAGATAACAGAAACTATGCTAAATTTGGTAAAATGCCAATGTATGAACCATCAACATCTCAAGAATGTAAAGATATGGTCATAGAAGCATTTGAATTAAGTGAAAAATACGATACACCTGTAATAATAAGAATGACAACTAGACTTTGCCACTCAAAAGGTGTTGTAGAGTGTTTAGATAGAAAAGAAGTTGGAATAAAAGAATATGTAAAAGACGTTAAAAAGAATTTAGCAGTGCCAGCTCATGCTAGAGTAATGAGAAGAAATGTAGAAGCTAGAATGCAAAAATTACTACAGTTATCAGAAGAAACTCCTTTAAATCGCGTAGAAATGAACGATACTAAAATAGGTATAATAGCTTCTGGTATGTGTATAAACTTTGCAAAAGAAGTATTTAAAAAGGATGCATCTTACTTAGATTTAGGATTTACTAATCCACTTCCAGAAAAACTAATAGTAGATTTCGCAGCTAAAGTAGACAAAGTTTATGTAGTTGAAGAAAACGACAAATATATAGAAGATCATGTAAAAGCATTAGGTGTAACTAATATAGTTAAAGATGCTCTACCACCATATGGAGAAATGACTCCAGATGTTATAAGACAATCTATATTAGGTATATCAAGAGAAAAAGTTCCATATAATAAAGAATTAGTAGTGCCAAGACCACCAAGCTTCTGTGCAGGATGTCCACATAGAGGTGCATTTTATCAATTAGGTAAGAGAAAAGACATTGTAATAGCAGGAGATATAGGATGTTATGCATTAGGATTTGCAGCTCCATATAATGCAATGGATTATTCTTATGATATGGGTTCTGCTATAAGTACTGCTCATGGTTTCCAAAAAGTTTTAAACATGAAAGAAGGAAATACAAAGAGAGTTGTTGCAGTATTAGGAGATTCAACATTCTTCCATACAGGAATAAATTCATTAATAGAAGTTGCTTACAATAAAAGTAACTGTATAACAATGATTCTAGATAACAGAATAACTGGTATGACTGGTCATCAACAAAACCCAGGTTCAGGATTTACTCTACAAGGTGAAGTGACTGAACAATTAGATATCCAAGCTTTAGTAAAAGACTGTGGAATTAAACACATAAAAATAGTAAATCCTAATAATTTAAAAGAAGTAGAAGAAGCACTTGATTGGGCTATAGCTATAAAAGATGAACCTTCAGTAATAATAACTAGATGGCCTTGTGTTCTTAAGAAATTAAGCGAACAAGATATAGAAGAATTCGATAAACCATTTAAGGAAAAATGTGTTGTAAATCACGATAAATGTATAGGATGTAAAAAATGTATGAAGACTGGTTGTCCAGCATTATCATTTAATAAGGAAGATAAGAAAGTGACAATAAAAGCAACTGATTGTGTTGGTTGTGAAGTATGTAAACAAGTTTGTCCAAAAGATGCAATAGTAAAGGAGGCTAAATAATATGACTAATAGTATACTTTTAGTAGGTGTAGGAGGTCAAGGTACTATACTTGCTAGTAAATTATTGACAATCGGATTAATGGAAGCTGGATATTCAGTAAAAATGAGTGAAATACACGGTATGAGTCAAAGAGGTGGTTCTGTTTCAACTCATGTTAGATATTCTAAAGATACAGTATATTCTCCAGTTATAGAAGAAGGAGAAGCTGATATGATAGTTGCTTTTGAAAAAATGGAAGCGCTTAGATATATGGATTATCTTAAGGTTGGCGGAAAAGTAGTAGCTAATGATTTTAAAATTGAATCTATGGTAAATTTAACAGGACAAGCTGACTATGAAGAAGCAGAAATAGACAAAGAATTAAACAGACTAGGCGCAAAATTAATAAAAGTAAATGAAATAGCAAAAGAGTTAGGTAACGAAAAGGTAATGAATGTAATATTACTAGGATGTCTTGTTAAATCAATGAACTTAGAAAATATCGACTGGGAAAGTATAATAAAAGCTAATGTAAAACCAAAATTTATAGATATAAATATAGAAGCCTTTAATAAGGGTCTTAACTTAGTTGGATAAGATAATAGGAGGAATATATGTCAAATTTAATTTTAGCAATAAACCCAGGTTCTACATCTACAAAATTTGCTGTATATGAAGATGAAAAACAGTTATTTTCTAAAACACTAGATCATCAGGTAGAAGAATTAGAAAAATTTGATTCAATTCTAGATCAATATGATATGAGAAAATCTGAAATATTAAAAGCTTTAGATGAAAATGATATCGATATAAAAGACCTAACAGCTACAGTAGGTAGAGTCGGGGGTCTTCCACCAGTAAAATCTGGAGCTTATTTAATAACAGATGAGATGATAGATAGATTGAGATATAGACCTACTTTAGATCATGCATCAAATTTAGGTGCTATTATAGCTGATTCAATAGCTAAAGAGGTTGGAATCAATGCGTATACATATGATTCTATATCAGTAGATGAATTAAAGGATGTAGCGAGACCTTCAGGACTTTGTGGTATGGATAGACATAGTTTGTTCCATGCTTTAAATAGTAGAGCGATGGCTATGAAATACGCAAAATCTATAGGTAAGGAATATAAAGATTTAAATTTAATTGTAGTACATTTAGGCGGTGGAATAAGTACTACAGCTCATGAAAAAGGAAGAGTAGTTGATATATTATCTGATGAAGAAGGAACTTTTTCTCCACAAAGAGCAGGTAAGCTTCCAGTGAAACCCCTTATAAATTTATGCTTTAGTGGAAAATATACTTACGATGAAGTTAAGAAAATGCATACCGGACGTGGAGGATTAGTTTCTTATTTAAATACTTCTGATGCAAGAGAAGTAGAGAAGATGATAACTGACGGCGACGAATATGCAAAGCTAATATACGATGCTATGATTTTACAAATATCAAAGGGCGTTGGAGAATTAGCAGCATCATTAAAGGGCGATGTAGATGCTATCATAATAACTGGCGGTATAGCTTATTCAAAGTATATAACTGAAGAAATCACTAAGTATGTAAAATTTATAGCAGATGTTGTAGTTTTACCGGGAGAAAATGAATTAGAATCTCTAGCTTATGGAGCTCTTAGAGTTATAAGAGGAGAAGAAGAAGCTACAGTTTATAGAGAAGCGGATTTTGAATAATTAATTGGGGGCCTAATAAAGGGAGAATTGAAAATAATTTTTCAATCTCCCTAATTTTTTAGTATTTTTTATCTACTAAAATTTGAATTTCATTTATGTATTCTTTTTCATTATTTGTTAAGTTAGGATCTATATATTGAATTTCTACTGAATCATCTAAAATATTGTAGCCTTTTTCTTCTATATAATCTAATAGCTGGTGGTAGTATTTTGGGGCATCCTTATGAACTCCGTTATATCTGATGCAGACATAGATGCCTTTAGGTAAAAGTGTCAAAAGCTCAGCATCTTCAATATCGTCTTCAATTAATTTAAAGACAGAATCGTATTCTTCTGTATGAATATCCCTATTTATTAATTTGTCCTTTGCGACAGAGAAGCCGACCTGTCCACAGAAAAATGACGAAGATTGATTTAAAGAGTTTTCCATCTTTCTTATGGCTATTTCAAAGTCGTGAAGAGTTTTCATCCTATTTTCTAATACTATCACATTCCTATCTTCAAAGTAAATTTCCTTAATTTGATTTAATGAATCGAAATTTAAAGCGTCATTTATTTGAGTGATTCTATTTTGTAGTTTTTTATTTATTTGATTTAAGTCTTTTATTTTTTGCTCTGTTATTTTTTGCTGTTTTTCGAATAAATTTACTAATCCTTGAATATTTACATTTTCGATTGCATCTTTTATTTCTTTTAAAGGAACTCCTAAATCCTTTAAATATATGATCGTATTTAAATATTCAAATTGATCTATTGTGTAATATCTATAGTTATTTTTTTTATTTATATAGCTAGGCTTAAATAAATCAATTTCATCGTAATATCTTAGAGCTGTAGTATTTATATTAAATAATCTTGATATCTCGCCTATTGTAAATTTATATTTCATAAAAAAACTCCCTTTTAATTAGTAGTAATAATTTATAAATAAATCATACAAAAAACATTACAAAAAATCTATATTATTTAAAAACTCCTTCATCTATATTTAAAATGACTGCAGACCACAAGTTTATTCTATCAAATAAAGTATCTACAATGGCATATTCCTTTTCAGTGTGATTCCACTCACCTAAAACACCGCAAGAGCATAGGGTAGGAACGCCTACTATAGTTATATAGCTTGCATCTGAAGAGCCTCCAAGGACTTTACTTTCCATATCTCCAAATCCAAATTTATTAGAGATATATTTTACGAAATTATATAATTTTAAAACATCGTCTGTTGTTTCATAAGGCATCATTTCTCCATTTAATATTAGAGAAGTAGTAGTGCCTTCTATATAAGATTTTGATGCAATATTTTTAATTTGATCTTTTATTTTGTAGACCTCGCTGACCTTTTCGAAGCGAAGATCTAGAGATAGTTTGCACTTATTAGGTATTGAATTTACTATTTTTCCTCCGTTTACAACAGTTGTAGCGCATGTTGTGCCGTTTTCAATATCTGTAAGCTTTCTCAATTCTAGTATTTTAAAGGCTGCTTCTTCAACTGCATTTACGCCACTTGCAAAGTCGTTACCAGCATGAGATGAGGCTCCAATTATTTCCATATCGCATCCTATGCGACCCTTTCTACCTATGCAGATACTATTGTCAACAAGGCCAGTTTCCATATTGAAGCAACAAAGTGCGTCTTTTACATATTCAGATAATACATTGCCAGCATCAGACATGAAGTGTCCTTGTTCTTCGTCTCCACAGAAGGCTATTTTTATAGGTCTATCGTTGTATCCTATATGATTTAATGCCTTTATAGCGTATAGAGCTATAACTATGCCGGCTTTCATATCTAGGACCCCAGGACCGTAAGCCTTTCCATCTACAATTTTGAAAGGTCTTTCATTTATAGTACCAGTTTTGAAAACTGTATCCATATGTCCGCTGAATACGATAGGTTTTTTATTTCTATTTTCGCCGATTATTCCTGTTAGAGTAGGACCGTTTGGAGAAGTAGGTACGATTTCACACTTCATGCCTTCTTTTGCAAATGCTTCTTTTAAAAACTTAGCTACATTTTCAACTCCCTCAGGATCTTTTGTAAAGCTTTCAATATTTACAAGCTCTTCCCAAAATGAAAGTATTTCATCTTTTTGAGAATAAATAAAATTATTGATGTCTTTTAATAAATTTTCCATTGTTTACACCATCTTTCTAGATAAATTATTCAAATTACGACAAGATAATAAAATATAATTTTTGTCTAAAATAACATACATATATAAATTTTACCACAATTATATATTTAAAATATAAAAAAATAAGGATGAGCAAATAAAAACCTCATCCTTATATTATATTAATATGAAAACTGTCTAATTTATTTACAACGTTTAAGTAGAGCTTCCCATCTTCTGTCTACTTCTTTTTGGAATTCTTCTATTAAGTATTCATTTTCTGGTTTGAATAAGTGTTTAAATCTTCCTTGCATAGCTAAGAATTCTTCTACTGGAAGTTTTTTCTTAGGTTCGTAGTTAAGTATCCATTCACCTTCTACAACTTCAAATAATGGCCAGTAGCAAGTTTCAACAGCAGCTTTACAAACATCCATTATTTTTTCTGCTGGATATCTCCAACCTCTTGGACATGGAGCCATTACGTTTAAGAAAGCAGCTCCTGGAGTGTAGATAGCTTTTTCTGCTTTAGTATGTAAATCTTTGAAGTTCTTTATAAATGTAGTTTGAGCTACATATGGAACATCGTGGTCAGCTATTATAGAAGCTAAATCTTTTCTGTTTTGTGGTTTACCGTTTGATTGAGATCCAACTGGAGTAGTTGTAGTATCAGCGAACATTGGAGTAGCTGATGAACGTTGGATACCTGTGTTCATGTAAGCACCGTTATCGTAGCAAACATATACTAAATCGTGGTTTCTTTCCATAGCTCCTGATAATGATTGGAAACCTATATCGTAAGTACCACCGTCACCACCGAATGCTATGAATTTGTAATTTTCATCTACTTTACCTTTTTTCTTTAATACTTTATAAGCTGATTCAACACCACTTAAAGTAGCACCTGCACAAGCGAATGCAGTATGTATGAAAGAATCTTCCCATGCAGTATATGGATACATGAAAGTAGAAACTTCTAGACAGCAAGTAGCATTACATATTACAGCTTGGTCTTCTTCGTGAAGTCCTCTTAAAACGTTTCTAACAGCTATAGTACCACCGCATCCAGCGCACATTCTGTGACCTGGAGCTAAACGTTCTTTTTTATTCATTGTTTCTTTGAAATTATATGTCATTTTTATTATCCTCCCCTTAGTCTCTTACTGATAAGTAACGATAAGTATCGCCTATATTACCAGTTTTGTCTACTTCTTGTAAATCATTGAAAACTTCTGTTAAGCTTTCAACAGTAACGTCTCTACCACCTAAACCATAGATGTAGTTTATAACTTTAACACTAGCACCTGCATCGTATAAAGCAGCTTTTATGTCATAACCTAAAGGTCCACCTTGAGAAGACATACCTTCAGCTCTATCCATTACAGCTAATACTTTTACATTTTTTAATGCAGCAGCTATTTCAGCAGCTGGGAAAGGTCTATATAATCTTATTTTTAATATTCCTGCTTTTATTCCTTGTTCTCTTAATTTGTCTACGGCATCCTTAGCAGTACCAGCACTTGAACCTATGATTACTAATGCAAAATCAGCATCGTCTAATTTGTATTCTTCAAATAATCCATAGCTTCTTCCTGATACTTCAGCAAATTCTTTAGCTACTTCTAAAGCTACATCTTTAGCATTTATCATAGCTTGAGCTTGAGCTCTTTTTGCTTCCATGTAGTAAGCTGGAGTTCCATAAGGTCCTACTGCAAGAGGAGTACCTGCATTTAATAAGTATTCTTCTGGTTCGTATTCACCTACGAATGCTTTTACTTTTTCATCTTCTAATAATTCTATGTTTTCAACAGCATGAGAAGTTATAAATCCGTCTTGACAAACCATTATTGGAAGTCTAACGTCTTTATGTTCAGCTATTCTGAATGCTTGGATGTAGTTATCGTATGCTTCTTGGTTGTTTTCAGCAAATAACATTATCCATCCACAGTCTCTAGCACTCATACCATCAGAGTGGTCACAGTTTATGTTTATTGGTCCAGTTAAAGCTCTGTTAACTAATGCTAAAGTAACTGGTACTCTATAAGATGCAGCTATTGGTAACATTTCTAGCATGTATGCAAAACCTGCAGAAGAAGTAGCTGTTATTGTTCTAGCACCAGCAGCTTCTGATCCTATACAAGCACTCATTGCACTGTGTTCACTTTCAACTGGTACGAAAACTGTGTCAACTTGCCCATTAGCAACATAGCTTGAGAAATATTGTGGTATTTCTGTTGATGGTGTTATTGGGAAAGCTGGCATAACGTCTGGGTTTATTTGTCTCATAGCAGTTGCTATTGCTTCATTTCCTGATAATCTTTCTCTTATTGCCATTTATTATTCCCCCTTTATCATTTCTATTGCATCACATGGACAAACTGCTGCACATATTCCGCAACCTTTACAATGTTCAAAATCAAAATCTAATCTTTCTTTATCTACAACTGGTATAGAACTATCTGGACATACTGGAACGCATAATAAACATTGTTTACATTTTTCTGCTATAAATTTAGGAGTGTTAACTCTCCATTCACCAGTGTTGAATTCTTTAGAAGTTCCACCACCTTGAATATTTCCACCTATTGATATATCTTTCCAAGATACACTTTCATTGTATTTTTCACTAACTTTCATCTATTTTACCTCCTCTAAAGCCATTTCTAAAGCCTTTAAGTTACCTTCTATAACTTCTGGTTTAGATTTAAATTTATGACTGAAAGATTCTTTCATTTCAGCTAAGAATGTATCTATTGGCATAACATTACTTACTTTTACTATTGCAGCAAGCATTGGAGTATTAGGGAAGTATTTTCCTAAAGCAGCGATTGATACTTTTCTTGCATCTATAGTATAAACATTTCCTTTGTATCCTTTAAGTTGAGGGATTATTTCTTCTTTAGATTTTGCTGTATTAACTACTATAGCTCCATCTTCTTTTAATCCTTTTGTAACATCAACTGATTCTAATAAAGTTTCATCTACAACAACTACAAAGTCAGGATTGTAGATGTTAGAGTGAACTCTTATTTGTGTATCGCTTATTCTGTTGTAAGCAGTTATTGGAGCACCCATTCTTTCTGGTCCATATTCTGGGAAACCTTGAACGAATTTTCCTGTGTTAAAAGCAACATCTGCTAAAAGTAGAGATGCAGTTTTAGCACCTTGACCACCACGGCCATGCCATCTGATTTCTGTTAAATTACTCACTTAATCATCCCCTTTAATATATAATAAATTTTATATTTTAGTTAAATTTACTATGATTACGTTTTCATACATCTTGTATATAGAGCACGTGATTATAATAAATTTGCACAACTTTTAAAATGTGTATAATTTAAGTACTTAATTAGCAAGTACACTATATTTTTGTAGTAAAATATAATATTTTAAAATAGTTTAATATAACGTACTTATGTATGCAATGTTAAAAAATCATAATTTAATCTTAATCTAATGAGAATAGAAGTGTCAATAGAAAAAATAAAATTATATATGAAAACGTTTAGAAATATTTTTTTTAATAAAAAAAATTATTTTTTTAGTTATTTTAATGGAAAATGTACGTTATAACATACAATGAAAATTTAGTATTTATCAAAAAATAAATCAACAAGAGTGATGTTATTTGATAAAAAAATTATAATTTTATAACACATCATTCTTGTTGATTTAGTAAATTTTATAATTGAGGTTATTTGATTATTTTATTTAATTCATCTACAACAGAAGAATCGATTTTATATGTATGCTCCTTTTGAGGGAAAGTTCCGTCTTTTACTTCTTTTATAAATGTTTCAAATGCATTTGACATAATTTGTCCAACTTCTGCGTATTTTTTCACGAATTTCGGAGTGAAATCGCTAAACATTGCCAGCATGTCTTGATAGATTAGAACTTGTCCATCGCAGCCAGCTCCTGCGCCTATTCCTATTGTAGGTATAGACAGTTTTTCTGTTATAATAGCAGCTATTTCAGCAGGAACTCCCTCTATAACTACTGCAAAAGCTCCAGCTTCCTCTACAGCTAGTGCGTCATCTATTAATTTTTGTGCGGCTTCAATGCTTTTACCTTGAACCTTAAATCCACCAAAGGCATTTATTGATTGAGGAGTTAATCCTATATGCGCACAAACTGGTATTGTAGCTTTGACTATTGCTTTTATTTGTTCACAAACATCAGCTCCACCTTCAAGCTTAACAACATCGGCACCGCCTTCTTTTATCAATCTACCGGCATTTTCTACAGCCTGTTCTGTAGAGACTTGATATGACATAAACGGCATATCTCCAACTATTAATGCGTTTTTTACACCTCTTTTAACTGCTTTTATGTGGTGTATCATATCCTCCATAGTAACTGATAGAGTATTTTCATATCCCAACATTACATTTCCTAGAGAATCGCCGACTAATATGCTGTTTACGCCAGCCTCATCCATTAGTCTAGCAGTCGAATAATCGTATGCTGTTAGCATAGTGAGCTTTTCTCCTGTTTCCTTTGTTTTTTTAAAAGTTGCTACTGTATTTTTCATACTTTTTAACTCCTTTTCTAAAAATTATTTAGGGCAAATTGCAAAACATCTAGCTGTAAACCCAGCTCCATTTTTAACTTTAGGGAAGGTAGTAAAGATAAGTGCGCCTACAGCTGGGCATTTATCTAGGTTTTTAAGTAGCTCTATTTGGAATCTACCTTTACTAAGTACATAGTATTCACCTATATATCCATCTACTGCAATTACTACTGGAGCATCTGTGTCGCTTTGTTCGTGTCCTACTGCAGCTACATTTCTTTCTTCAATTAAAAACTTAAGTGCATCGATTCCCCAGCCAGGGTAGTGTTTATTTCCTTCGGCATCTCGATTGTCCATTTTTTCAGATGTCTCTCTTTTATACCAATCAGTTCTAAATGCTACGAAAGCGCCTTCTGGGATCATTCCATTTTCTTTTTCCCAATCAAGGATATCCTCTTTAGTAAGTACATAATCGTGATTATCTACAACAGCTTGACTTTTATCTATTACACATAAAGGCATTACCATATCTTTTGGGGTAAAGCTTTCTAATGTATTAGCTCCTTGTACAAAGTGGACAGGAGCATCTACATGTGTTCCGTATTGACTTACTAATGTGTATTCATGTACTTGAAATATTGTTGTATCGAAGTCAAATGTTGTCTTCATAGACATATCTGGAAATCCGTCCCAATGAGGTGTGTTAGGACTAACTTCATGGCTTAATTCAACCCATGTACATTCTTTTTTCCATTCATTAAGTTGTTCCCATAGTTTTTTATTCATGTATAATCCTCCTTCTAATAATTTATCAAATATTCAATAAATTTAAAATATTATATTGATATAAGTGTATCACGATTTTATATAATGTAAAGCGAAAAAATTATGAAATAAGAAAAACTATAATTATCCGACAATTTTAGATAATTATAGTTTTTTGTACTTAAAAAATCAATTTTTATTGAGCAGTAGGAGCTACATAAACTCTTTGTGCCATTTCATCGTCTAACATGTATAGAGCATGTGGATTGCCGATACATCTTTTAACTTTTTTCAATATAGTAGTGAAATTATCTTCTTCTTCTACTTGTTCATCTATAAACCATTTTAAAAAGCTCATAGTAGCATGTTCTTTTTCGTCAGTTGCGATGTCCATTATGTTGTATATTCTCTTAGTAACTGTTTCTTCATGAGCTAGACCAGTTTCAAATACTTCTACTAAGTCAGTATATGTTTCTTTTGGTTGATCTATTTGACCAAGTACAACAGTTCCTCCTTTTTGGAATACGTAGTCGTAAAATTTCATACCATGATCGATTTCTTCTTTTGCTTGAACTCTAAAGAAGTTAGCAAAACCGCTTAAATCAATAGATTCGCAGTAAGCTGCCATTGCTAGATAAGTATAAGAAGAATAAAGTTCAAAAGTGATTTGATCATTAATAGCATTTTCTAAGTTTTTACTTAACATAAAAATTACCTCCCAAAAATTAAATTTTAACTAACAACTATATTTTACAACATATTCCTGTAAATTTAAACTAAGTAAATAAATCATTATTACGTTTTTCTTAAATATAAACTCAAAATATTGTAATTTTTTTAGTAATTGAATACTATTAATATTAGGTGAAAATATTAATTATTATATATGAAAAATATAAAAAAAAGAGTATAATTTTATATCGATATAAAATTATATTTCAAAATACGAGGAGAAAAAAATGAATAGATTATTGGACTGGATTAAAAATATTTTAGTTAGATTTAGAAAAGCGGGATTTGGGATATTTTTTATTAAAAACCTGTTTTTACTACCTGATTTTTTTACTGATAAGGATTTGAATATTTTTTCTAAAATGAAGGTAGCTTTTACATTTCTGATAACTTTATTTTATTTTATGTCTAGTATTGATTTTATGCCGGAATTTTTATTTGGGAGCTTAGGGTTTATTGATGATTTATTGATCCTTATATGGGCAATAGGCTTGATAAATGAAGAGCTTTTAAACTATAAAATACTTTTACAAAATAGTCCAAAATCAAAAATAATTGAAGATGTAAATTGGGAAATCAAAGATGATATGTAATATATTCAAATTATTTTCAAATATTGCAAAAAAGTAAGATACTAAAGGACTATTTGTTGTTATAATTATATATGGAAATATAAATAAATTTAAGTTAGTTTCTAAAAAGTTATGTTGAGTATGTATGCAAAATAGATCTAAATAGTATTAGTGGATAGTTGTTAAACGGGGGAATTTTATGAAGAAGGTAAAATTATTAATTATTTATTTAATAGCTATTTGTGTATGTGGGTGTAGTCATAATTTTAAAGAGGATTTTTCTCAGATAGATGATGAGAAGGATGCTATAATAGCAGCATTTGGAGAATATAATTCAACAAAAGGTACAGGAGTAGTTTTAATAAATGAAAAAGAATATGAAAAAGATAGGACTTATATTTATTATATAGTTAGACCTCCTGCTTTAGAAAGCTATAAAAAGGCATTAAAGGCAGAGAGCTCTAGTGAAAAACAGGAAGAACTTGTAAATGAAATGTATAGTAAGGTCGAGCAAGAGGCAAGTGAAGAGGTTATAAATAAAATAGATAAGCTATACACTAACAAAAATATAGACAAAATTCGTATAGAGGTTGGTGTAGTATGGCCTTATGGAAAGCACAATTATACAAAGCCGGGAGAAAATATTGTAGGAAAGAAAATTGCATATATAAAGACTTTTAACTTTACTAGAGAAAATTATGCTGAGCTTCTAAAGGAATATAAAAAAGATATGGTAAGCTAGAGTATATATTTCTCAAAATTACGATAAGCAATAATAAAAAATAAAAGCGAAGTAGGCAATAAAATTAATTGCCAACTTCGCTTTTTAGTTTTTATTATTTACAGTATTTATAAGTTAATTCACCTAGTATTTTTATTCCTTTGATTATATCTTCAGTAGATGGAGTAGAGAAGTTCATTCTAAAGCTTTGACAAGGCATACTTGTATCAGCTAAGAAAGCAGTTCCAGGTACTAATGCAACTTTGTTTTCTAAAGCTTCACCTACGAATTTCATCATATCTACACCTTCAGGTAGAGTTACCCAAACGAACATTCCACCTTCTGGTTTAGTGTATTTTACGCTTGGATGGAAGTTTTTAGCCATTTCGTCTTGCATAACTTTGTTTTTAGCTCCGTAGATTTCTTTTAATTTTTCTATTTGAGCATCCATATCACAAGTAGCAAGAATTCTTTCACATATTACTTGACTCCAAGTAGTACTATGTACATCGTTTAAGAATTTAACTTGTTTTAAAGGCCCTACGATTCCTGGTTTACCAACAGCACATGCAACTCTTATTCCAGGTGCTATTATTTTTGAAAAACTAGCAGCGTATACTACTATACCTTCTTCGTCAAATGATTTTATAGGTGGTACAGCTTCACCACTAAATCTCAATTGTCCATAAGGATTATCTTCAAGTATTATAACACCGTATTTTTTACATAATTCATAAACGCCTTTACGTTTTTCAAGTGACATAGTTATACCAGTTGGATTTTGGAAGTTAGGTATAACGTATATAAATTTAGGTGTTGGTTTTATTTGTAATTTTTCTTCTAAATCGGCTAAATCTATTCCGTCGTCTTCCATTTTAACTCCGACTAAATTAGCTCCATTACTTCTTATAGAATCAAGAACACCAAGGAAAGAAGGATCTTCAGTTAAGACTGTATCGCCTTCATTACATAATACTTTAGCTAAGAAATCAGCTATTTGTTGACTACCAGAAGTACATATCATCATATCGTCGTCTCTTACGACATTTCCATCTCTATTTAAGAATTTTTTTGCTTCTTCTAGTAGAGGATGGTATCCTTCAGTTAATCCATATTCTAGAACAGATAAAGGTTTATTAGTAAGAACTTCATTTGAAAATTCCACTATTTTATCTATTGGAAAAGAATCACTTGCTGGGTTTCCTCCTGAGAATTTGATTAAAGTAGGATCTCCCATCATCGCTAATATATCTCCTGCTGGAGATGGTTTTAAGTTTTTAAATCTGTTTGAAAGATTGTATTGCATATTTTGTGCCCCCTTTATTAAAACTATAGTATTTATTATATCAAAAATTATGTAAAATAATGTAAAATTTTAAAACTTTATGAAAAATCTAAATAAAGAGCTCGAAAATATTAAAAATGTATTAAAGGATTTTAAGGAAAATATTAGAAATTATTTATATTAAGTTCACATTTCTTTCCTATAATCAAAATATAAATTACAAATAAAAAAAGTTAAGGGTTATTATAAAAAAATCTAAAGAGCATAAGTAAATCAAAAAGGAGGATTATAATGAATAATCAATTTGAAAAGAAAAATGCCTTGGTAAACAACCTGATAGCTTGTACAAATTCAGACAATTATAAGATAAGAGCTGCAGCATATACAGCACTTGGAAATTTTGTAGATATAGATGAAGTTCTTTATAAAATGAAGGATGGTATAGAAGATTCAAAAGCCGAGGTTAGAGAAGCTGCAACAAAATCTCTAAAAAAAATCTACAATGAAAGAAAAGAAAAGGAATTTTTTCAAAAATGGCTTTATGAAATTGAAGAGCTTAGAAAAATTTCTTAAAAACTAACTACGATATCAACTAAAATTAAAATATCCACTTAAACGGCAAATTTAAAAATTTTTAAAATGCCACTTGGAATTATATTTCTATCCCCAACGAGTATAATTCCTAACAAAAAACTGCCATTTTAATCGGCAGTTTTTTGTTTTGTCTATTTAAATATAGAGTTAAGATTTTTAATAAGTAATCTATTTTCTTCGGGCTTTAATATGCATACTCTAAAGT
The DNA here is from genome assembly GCF_034113885.1 of Intestinibacter sp. Taxonomy (GTDB): domain Bacteria; phylum Bacillota; class Clostridia; order Peptostreptococcales; family Peptostreptococcaceae; genus Intestinibacter. The sequence continues at coordinate 10,252 of NZ_JAXEWM010000101.1, read as the reverse complement.
AGTATTCAGTAAGCCCATCGAATGAATTGCAATCTCTAATAATTATTTTTTTAGGAAGTAGCTTTTCTCTAAGTTCTCCAGCTGTAAGCTTCTTAGAATTTATTTTACATAGTATGAAGTTACCCTTGCTAGGATATACTGTTAAATCGTCTATACTGCTTAAAGCTGTAGTCAAGTAGTCTCTTTCTCTAAGCATTGCATCTATAGTATTTGAAATAAACATATCGTCTAAAAACATTATTTCTCCCATTGCAGATGCTATTATATTTATATTCCATAAATCTAGGTTTTTATTTATTGCTTCCTTTATATTTTTATCTCCTATAAGTCCGTAGCCAAGTCTGATACCAGGAGTTGAGAAGAATTTTGATGTTCCCCTTATTACAAATAGTTTATTGTAATCATCTACTAGCTTAGTTGATGAGTAGATATTTGTTTCTGTAAATTCTATATATGTTTCATCTATCATGACGTAGCATGTAGTATTTTTTAAAATATATTCTACTTGTTCTCTAGAAAAAGCAAATCCTGTAGGGTTGTTTGGGTTACAAATTATAGTCAAATCGTAATTTCTTTCATTTATAGAATTTACTAATTCTTTTTCATCTATTACAAAATTATTTTCTTCCTTAGAAAAATATTTTACAACTTCAGAATTTATTTTATTAAGCTCCTTTTCGTATTCAGAATATGCAGGTGATAGAAGTAGAGTTTTATTTGGTTTTATTGTCTTTATAAATGATGATATTAATTCAGTTGCTCCACTACCTAAAACTATATTTTCCTCTAAACAATGACAATATGTAGATATAGATTTTTTTAAATTTACATATTCTGGGTCTGGATACATAGAGACCATATTTATGTTGTTGATTACATATTCTTTTGCTTTATTTGAAGTTCCAAAAGGATTTATGTTAGAGCTGAAATCCATAAATTCGTCTTTTGAAAATCCGTATTTACTAGATAAATCATATAAATTCGCACCATGATTTACACTCATTTTAAAGCCTCCTTTAAAGTACTATTTCTTATATAAAAGTATAAATATATAAAAAAATATAATCAATAATCTATATAATTATATTTATTTGTATTGATACAATTTTAAATAAAATATATAATAAAATGAGAATGCATAAACAGGAGGATAAAAATGTTTAAAATTACAGGTGTAATGTTATCTGAAGAAGAAATAAAAGCAAAAGTAGCTGAATTAGGTAAAAAAATAGAAAAAGATTTCGAAGGACAGGATTTATTAGTAGTAGGTATACTTAAAGGAGCAAGTGTATTTGTTTCTGATTTAATAAGAAGCATAAACTTAGATGTAAATATAGATTTTATGAGTGTTTCTAGTTATGGAAACTCAACTGAATCTTCAGGATCAGTAAAAATACTTAAAGATTTAGATGTAGATATAAAAGGAAAGAACGTATTGATAGTTGAAGATATAATAGATTCAGGACTGACTTTAAGTAACCTAACAAGAGAGCTAAAGGTTAGAGAACCAAAAGATTTAAAAATATGTACACTTTTAGATAAACCTCAAAGAAGAAAGGTAGACATTCCTGTTGACTACGTTGGATTTGTTATAGAAGACAAATTCATAGTTGGATACGGAATAGATTATGCTGAAAAATATAGAAACTTACCATATATAGGTATAGTTGAAGATGTTTAGAATATACTAATATTATTATATTTGCTTAAAATATAGACTGTAAAGTAATTTGTTTATTTTTGCAGTCTATTTCTATATTTAAAAATATATTTGGCAGTACATAAGGAGGATGAAAATTATGGAGATTCTTTTATTTTTTCAAAGTATAAGAAATTATATTTTGACTATGATATTTACAGCATTTACAATCTGTACCGAGACTATGGCGGTTACATTAATAGCTGCTATAATGTATTGGTGCATAGATAAAAAATGTGGACAAAGGCTGTTATTTGCAATTACAGGGAGTATAACTATAAACTCAGGTATAAAGAATTTTTTTAAGGTACCTAGACCTATAGGAAGTGAAGGGCTAGAATCATTGAGAACATCTACTGCTACAGGATATTCATTTCCAAGTGGGCATACTCAGACGGCGACTACAGTTTGGGTCTCTATTATGGAGTATTTTAGAAAAAAATGGGTGATTGTACTCGGTATGATAATGGTTTTAGGAGCAGGAGTTTCTAGACTTTATCTAGGTGTTCATTGGCCTACAGATGTATTAGGCGGATGGATTTTAGGGATTGTATTGAGTTTAATTTTTGTGAAGCTATTCGATTATATAGATCAAAATAAATGTTATTACATATTATTCTTGATTTTAATCGCGTTTATTGTTGCTGTGTATTTTTTAGCTGGGGAAGAGTTTGTTAAGAGCTTTGGTATGTACACAGGATTTATTTTAGGATATATAATAGAGGATAAGTTTATAAATTTTAGCACAGAAGAAAGTAAAAAGACTGTCAGTATTTTTACAGATAAAAAGGCTAAAACTAGTATGAAGACTAAAGTATTGAGATTTGTAATTGGGATAATTACTTTAGGAGCTGTATATGCTCTATTGAAGTATTTATCAGTTATGATATTTGGAGGTAATACGAGCGAGTCTATTTTATGGATTGTGGATTATATAAGATACACTTTAATAGCGCTTTGGGGCGTGGCAGGAGTACCTTTTTTATTTAAAGTGTGCAGTTTAGATTAAAATAATTTTGAGAGGATGATTTTTTGAAAAAAGTAGTTATTATAGGAGCTGGAGCTAGCGGCATGTTGGCTGCAAAGGTGGCTTCGGATAGAGGATTTAAAGTTACCGTGATTGAAAAACAAAAAAGATGTGGACGAAAATTAGCTATAACAGGAAAGGGTAGATGCAATATAACAAATGATTGCGATATAGAGGAATTAATAGAAAATGTACCTACAAATGGCAAATTTTTATACAGCGCATTTTATACATTTACCAACGATCAGGTTGTAGATATGTTTAATAATTTGGGAGTTGAGACTAAGACAGAGAGAGGAAAGAGAGTTTTTCCAGTGAGTGACAAGGCTTCAGATGTTGTAAGGGCATTAGAAGGTCAAATGAGAAGTTGCAAAAATGTAGAGGTTTTATTAAATTCAAAGGTCGAAAAAATAATAGCAGAAAATAAAAAGGTAACAAAGGTAGTGCTTTCTGATAAAAGAGAAATTGAATGTGATAGCATAATTGTTGCGACAGGTGGAGTCAGCTATCCAAGGACTGGCTCTACTGGAGACGGATATAGATTTGCAAGAAGCTTAGGACATACTATAATTGATCCAAAGCCATCTCTTATAGGACTTGAAGTGGTTGAGAGCTATGCAAAGGACTTAGAAAAGCTATCTCTTAGAAATGTAAAAATTGATGTTTACAACAGCAAAAATAAAAAGGTCTATGAGGATTTTGGAGAGATGGAATTTACAAAATATGGAATAGATGGTCCGATTATAAAATCGGCTAGCTGTCGTATGGGAGATATGTCTAAGGATAACTACAGAATAGTTTTAGATTTGAAGCCTGTTTTAGACGAGGAAAAATTAGATAAGAGGATACAAAGGGATTTTCAAAAGTATTCAAATAAAAACTTTGAAAACTCTCTAAATGATTTATTGCCTAAAAAGCTGATTCCGGTAATTGTAGAATTGAGTGGAATAGATCCTTATATGAAGGTAAATCAAATTTCTAAGGAAAATAGAAAAAATTTAGTTAATTTAATAAAAAATATGACGTTTACTGTCAAAAATTATAGACCTATTGAAGAGGCTATAATAACTTCAGGAGGAGTTAAGACGAGTGAAATAAATTCTAGTACGATGGAATCTAAATTAGTTTCAGGGTTGTTTTTTGCTGGAGAAGTAATAGATGTAGATGCGTATACAGGTGGATTTAACCTTCAAATAGCTTTTTCTACAGCATACTTGGCTGCAATGAACTGTTAATTTATTAAAAAAAATTGATATTATCTTAAATGCCAGCTATTAAGAAATTTGTCATAAATTGTATGTATTATAAATTTTATAATTCATATAATACTATCAAGAAACAAAATTAATAGAAAAGAGGTATTAAATATGTCAAATAACAATAATAATAACAGAACAGTAGTACCAGAAGCTAAACAAGCATTAAATCAAATGAAATTAGAAATAGCTAATGAATTAGGAATGTCTGATTATCAACAAGTTGACAAAGGAAATTTAACCGCTAGACAAAACGGTTACGTAGGTGGATACATGACTAAAAAATTAGTTGAAATGGCAGAACAACAAATGTCAGGAAAAGTTCAAAAATAAATAAGATAGGATTAAAATCTTATTAGATAAAAAGTGGTAAGCTCATTTATAAAGTGGGTTTACCACTTTAGTAGTTTATTGATGAATAAAGATGTATTTATTGGTTAAAATAAATTTGAAGATTTACATATATAATTATTTTTGATTATGTAAATTAAAATTTATATAAGAGGAAGTGGCATAATGGCAGTAGATTTTGAAAAAATAAAAAATGACTTTATAAATGCTGATTTAGATGGGAAAATTCGCATTTATACAACTACTCAAGGCCTTACAGTTGAGCAATTTAGAGAGTTGCTAAAGTACTATCCAATAAAGCATTTATCTAAACTAGAAAAGGCATTAGGATAGAAGATTGATTTGTAGAAAATAAGATTTTCTTTTCTTATTTTCTACAAATATAATGAGTTCAGTTAAGGTGAATTTTTTCGACGTATTTGTAGATTTTTTCATTGCCAATATCTATTTGACCTGTTTCAATGTATTTTACTATAGCTTCGATATCATTTACGTTTAAGTACTTAATAGGAATATTTAGTAGATAGTCGCTATTTTTTAGGATTTTTTTTAATTTTATTTGTAGTGAAACAGTAGATTTAATATTATTTTTATCGTGTTTAGAATTCATATAGCTTTTAAAGTTTTCATTTTGGTTTTTCATTAGGGTATTTATATAATTTAGATATGAGTTTTGGAAATCAGCTTGATTTAAAATTGATTCATCTAGGATGTTGGATAGTATTCTGTTAGCATAGATATTTTCTGCAAATTTTTCAGCTGTAAGTTTTCCAGAGCTAATACCTTTTTGATATTTTCTGATAAATTTTTTAGTCGAGTTATAAATTTTATTTCTAGTATTTAAATCAAGTTCTTCTATTATCATAATTATATTGTCCTCAAAGTATGAGAATAAACCTCCTTTTTTCTTATTATTATTTAACAAAAATTATAATAATATACATATATACAGAAAAATTATTTATTATTAATCAAATCATAAAAAATAACCATAAAATGTATAAATTTAAACTTTTTGGAGAAAATAGAAATATATATTTCGAAAAGGAGAGATTTACTATGTTGAATGGAATAATAAAGCTGTTTTATACAGAAGTAGTTAAAAATAAAATAAATAATTTGCCTAAGGAGGAATATGAAATAAACGATCAATTTAAAAAAATACAAAATATATCTTATAAAATCGATAGCGTAGTTTTTGCCATTTTAAAAATTTTTACGGCAATATTTATACTGCTTGTTTGCTATAAAATAAATGTTTATTTTGCAATAGGTGCATTTTTTATTGAATTTGCTTATATATTTTACAAAAAAAGTTTTAAAACAAAGGCTGAATCCGAGATAAGTACTATAAAAGAAAATATAAACAAAAGTAAGGAATCTATTTTAAAGGAAAAAGGTAAAAGAGATATATCTTTTTTATTATCCATATTATTAATAGGTTTGGTCACAGGTTTTACATGGGTATTAGCCTTATGTTTTTTTGTGGTTTTTGCAATAACAATAAGGGATATATATGCAAATTTCAAAAATAACTTATAAATATATTTATTTAAATTTATAAAAAATATACACTGGTTTATTTTAAATAGTGAAAATATTGGGTAACTTCACTTGGATTATATTAATTATTGTGATAAAATTTATCTACATTAAAAGGATTTTATAGATAATTAAAATCAAGGAGGATGCTTGATGGAAAAAAATAGAAAACTAATGAAAAATTTAGTAGATATATCTGTTATGGTGACTCAATCTACAAATTTTTTTGAGATAAAAGATAAAATAGTCGATAAAATGTTGGAGGTTATAGAGCCTACAAAGGCGTGTATTAATTTATTTTACAATAATGATTTTGAATATGCTTATTTGGTGTGTTCTGCTACTTTAGATTATGTACCTAAGGCATTTCCAAAAAATTGTGAAATAGGGACAAAGCTAAACTTTGACCAAGCGTATCCTGAATATATACATGAAGCTGTTAGAGATAAAAAAATAATATATATTGAAGATATTTTTGAAAATCCAAAAGCAGTCGACGAAAGGGAATTAGCCAATATGGAGGGATATAAGGGTAGAATCGTATTTCCTCTAGTTTTAAATTATAAAGTTATAGGATTTATGACGTGTTTCTTGACAGAAGAGGATTCTATAGAGGAATTAGATATTACATTTATATCTTCTGTTGTATCTTTGATATCTTTATCTATTGAAATTACTATGGAAAATGAGCATACAAGAGACTTAATAGGTAAGCTTAGAGAGTCTATAAGCAATATAAATGATGTTACTGCTAAATTGTATTTGAATAACGATGTGAATCAATTTATGGAGGATTTAAATACTCAAGCGAAAAATTTAACTAAAAGCAATGAAGCGTTTATTGTAATAGATGATTTAAATTATGATTATAAAATCTTTAGCACATTAAAAAATAAAAATAGAAAGAAAATTGATTTTCAAGAAATATTATCTGAGTTGAAATTATACGATGAAGATGGAGATTACGAAAATAATCCAGATTTGACACGTTTGAAAGATTTAAAGGTAAATAATTATATCTATTATAAGCTGAAGGAAGGAAATGAGGTTGTAGGATGTATATTATGTTCAAATAGTAAAGGATATACTGAGGACGACTTTAATATACTAGAGTTAATTTCCAAACAGGTTATATTAGGTATGCAGTTATATAAATACAATCAAGCTGAGACAAAGCATAAATTGATTGCGAATGAATTGAATATATTGAATAAGCAACAGAAGCTTATTATGAATGAGAGTGAAATGAATTTAAATAACGATAAGGATTTGTATTTTTACCATAGACCGGCGACTGTCATAGGTGGTGATTTTTACCATGCACAGGCTATAAATCAGGATAAGGTAGCTTATATAATTGCAGATGTAATGGGTCATGGTATAGTTTCAAATTATATAGTCGCAATGATAAAGGGAACCTTCAAAACCCTATGCTATAACTACGAATCAGCTTCAGAAATTATGAATAAATTAAACCAAATTTTATACGATGAATTCGATAAAATGGGTGTTTTTAGTACGTGTATAGTAGCTATTGTAGATACTAAGAATAATACATTGGATATTTCTAATGCTGGACATTATTGTCCGATTATAATCGATAATTTTGGAAGGTTAATATCGGATGAAAGTGAAATGTGCAAGAAAAATATTCCACTAGGTGTCTTAGAAGATGTGAGCTATAAGCAAGTTACAATACCTATAAACGATATTTCTATGATTTGCATGTACACAGATGGAGTTATAGAGATAAAGAATAAAAGTAAAGAGGAATTCGGAATACAGAGATTTGAATCTTTTTTACTTAAAAACTATAAGTTGAAAAAAGAAGATTTTATAAATGAATTGAAAAATGAACTGCAACAATTTGTTTCTAAACGAAATTTCGATGACGATATATTAGTAGTCTGTCTAAGTAATAAATAATTTTTAAATAAAAAAGCAATTTATATATAGTGATATGAATGATCTAATAGGAGGATTTTTATGGGGAAAAGTGATAAAATACTAATAATTAATGGAAGCCCTAGAAAAAATAAAAATTGTGCTTCAGTTATAAAAGAGATAATAAAGAAATTTGAAGAAAATCAAATAGAGTATAAGGTATTAGATATATATAAGATGAATATAGAGTATTGTACAGCATGTGGAGCTTGTGAAAAGACTGGACATTGTAGAATAAAAGACGATATGACTCCAATATATGAAGAGTTCAACCAAAGTACAGGAACTATAACAGTTAGTCCGATGTACTTTGCAAGTGTGTCTACAAAGGTCAAGACTTTAGTAGACAGAACTCAATCATTTTTCTCTAGTAAATATGTGTTGAATAAACCATCTATAGATAGGGATAAATTTAGATTAGGTATGTATATTGCAATAGGGGGACAACCTGAATATAAAAATCAATTCTTAGGAGGACAGCTTGTGATGGATATATTCTACAAATCTATAAATACAGATTTAGAATATAATTTATATTTATCAAATTCAGATCAAGTTCCATTTGAAGAAAATGAAGATTTCAAAGCTAAATTCAACAAATCTGTTGATGAATATATATATAAAATAAAACAAAATAATAATTAATATTGTAAAGTAAGGGGCGATGAATATGTTAAGGTATTTGACAAGTGGTGAGTCACATGGACAAAGCTTGATATCTATAATAGATGGTCTTCCATCAAATGTAGAATTAAACTTTGACGAAATAAACAGTGAACTTAGAAAACGTCAATGTGGCTATGGCCGCGGCGGAAGAATGAAGATTGAAAGCGATAGAGTTAATATTCTAGGCGGTGTTAGGGGGAAAAAAACACTAGGTGGACCTATTTCAATCGAAGTAAAAAATAAAGATTATCAAAACTGGACTCAATATATGGCACCTATGGATGATGTCGATTTTGAAACTAGAAAGGTAGATAATGTAAGACCAGGTCATGCAGATTTAGTTGGATGTCTAAAATACGATTTTATTGATGCTAGAAACGTGCTTGAAAGATCTTCTGCTAGAGAAACAGCTAGCAGAGTTGCAGTAGGGGCAATTTGTAAGCAAGTACTTAAAAATTTCGATATAGATTTTGTCTCTCATGTCATACAAATAGGTGATGTGAAGGACGAAAATATATATGATTTTGATTATATAAAAAATAACGTAGATAATTCAGAGGTTAGATGTGCAAACAAAGAAATGGAAGCTAAAATGATTGCACAAATAGACGAAATAAAAAATGAAAAAGATACAATAGGTGGAGTTGTAGAAGTCAGAGTTAAAAATTTAATTCCAGGACTTGGTTCATTTACTCAATTTGATAGAAAAATTGACGGTGTATTAGCTATGCACTTGATGGGGACTCAAGCTATAAAAGGCGTTGAATTTGGTATAGGCTTTGATGTAGCGCGTCTTCCAGGCTCTAAGGTAATGGATGAAATAATCTATAATGAAACAGATGGAATAAGAAGAGCTACAAATAGACTAGGTGGTATAGAAGGTGGAATGACAACAGGTGAAGAAATTGTAATAAGATGTGCAATGAAGCCAATTCCAACACTATACAAGCCTCTTAACTCAATAAATGTAAACACATTAGAAAAATACCAAGCTACAGTAGAACGTTCAGATACTTGTGCTGTACCTGCGTGCAGTGTAGTATGCGAAAATGTAGTGGCTTTCGTTATATGTAGGTTTTTCCTAGAAACAATAGGCGGAAGCAGCTTAGAGGATGTAAAGAGAAATTACAATTCATATGTTCAAAGGTTGGGTGAAAGAGGATGGAAAAAATAAAAAATAAGGTATGTAGCATTTTCATAGATGAAAGTTACAGAAGCTTTAACAAGGCTTTAAATGAAATAAGCGGTACTTCTGATAAAAACATAAATGAAATATACGATAATGTACTAGTGATTTCAGATGAAAATGTATACAAAACACAATTACATAAATTTATAGATTTACTAGGTGCGAAATTTGTAAGTGAATATATAGTTCCAGCTGGAGAAGGTTCAAAATGTATAGAGACATTTGAGAGAATTCTAGAGCATGGATTAAATGCTGGCCTTACTAGAAAATCGCTAGTAATTGCTGTCGGAGGTGGCGTAGTAGGTGACTTATCAGGATATGTTGCAGCCTCATACATGAGGGGAATTGACTTTATACAAGTACCTACAACCCTTCTAGCACAAGTAGATTCATCTATCGGAGGCAAAACTGGAATAAATCTAGGTACTTACAAAAACGTAGTAGGAGCATTTTATCAACCTCAATTCACATTTATAAGCGTGTCAGCTCTTAGAACTCTTCCAGATGATCAATTTAGAAATGGAATGAGTGAAGTTGTTAAATACGGATTTATATACGATTATGAATTTATAGATTAT
>NZ_JAXEWM010000100.1:0-2723 GCF_034113885.1 Intestinibacter sp. | reverse complement strand
TCCTTTAGTCGTTCTCTTTCCTCTTCATCTATAAGCGAATTTTTTACGGCGTAAATGCTCTCAAATTTATATTCAAATAAAAGCTCGTTTAAAGTCACCTTTGAAGATTTGTATTTAATTTGTGATTCTTCTAATTTACCTTTTAGTTCACTTATTTTTGATTTTAGCTTTTCATTTTTATATTTTTCGTCCTCAACTTGAACCCTTAATTTCGCCTCTGTTGAAGTTATTCTATTTATTTCGTCTATTATATTATCTAAAAGGTATTTTGGATTTTGACCCTTTGTTATAGAGTTGAATTCAGCTTCTTTTTGAGATTTATCCTTTAAATTACTTTCATTTTCCTTGTTTAAATTAGATATATTTTTATCTATTTGCGTAAATAAATCTCTTTTTTCCTTTAAATTCAACTCTATTGCTTCCTTTTTATCCTTTAAAACTGAGTTCTTTTGGTCTATTTCCTCTATAATTCTAGAATTTTTATTTATCTCTTCTACCTTTTCTTTTAGGTTTTCTATTTTTAGACTAGATATCATATATAAATACTGTTGTTTTAGCGAATCGTAGTTTTTATTTATTTTTTCTACGTTTTCCTTTAAGTATTTTAAATTGTCGCTTTTATTTACAATATCTTTGTTTAATTCTATCTCTTCTTTTTCCTTTTTATTTTTTATTTGTTCTAATTCTTTTATTTCTTTTTCTAAATTTTCCTTTGTTTTTGTCCAGTCTTCAATTTTTTCTCTTAAGGATATTACTTCCTTCGATAAAAGATTTAGATCCTTATTCAAATCTATTGATTTTAAATCGCCAATTTCAGACTTGACCTCTGATATTGATTCTTCAGTCATGCTTATAGTACTAGTCAACTTACTTTGCACTCTTATAGCTTCGTCGTATTTTTTATTTTGAGCGTTTATCTTTTCTTCAATTTTTATGATTTGAGATCCTATGTAGTCTATTTTTTCGTTGTTGTTTACTACATGTGAATCTGGATGGTGGATAGAACCACAAACTGGGCAAGGACTTCCATCTTGTAAACCACTTTTTAATTCATTTGCCAAGTTTAGGAATTTTTCTTCGTTTAAATCTTTTTCTAAGCTCGACTTTTCATTTTTATACTTTTCAATAGATTCTTTTAGTGATTTTATCTCTCTATCTACTTTATATTTTTCCTCTTTGTCCTTGTTTAATTTTTCTTGAAGCTGATTTAGCTTGTTTTCATTTTGTACAGTTTTATCGTATAGAGATTTTAAAGTCAAGGCTTTATTTGATTTTAAAACTATCTCGTCGTTAGTCCCTGGACATTTTGAAACTAAAATATCGTATTTTTGATTTATATTTTTCAGCTTAAGCTTTGCATCCTTAGTTGAATTTTGTATATAACCAAATTGACTCTTTAAATCGTCTAATTCCTTAGATAAAACTGGTATATTTTGTTTATTTTCTTCAAATTCCTTTTTAACTCTCAAGTATTCTCTTTCAACTTCAAAAGCTTTGTACACCTTTTCTTTAAAATCTTCACTCGTCTTCAATGAAGATATTTTATTTTCATTTTCCTTGATTGAACTATTTATTTTAGAATTTTGCTCCTCTAATCCACTTATTTCTCTATCTAGTGAAGATTTCTCTCTACCAAAATCGTAAACCTTTGCTTTTAAGGATTCTATTTCAGATAATACTTCTTTTATTTGATTTTCTATTATTATAGCTCTCTCAAATTTTTGTTTACTAGCTATCAAGCCTTCTAGCTTGCTGTCCTTTTCTTTTTGAGCTTGTTCATATCTGACTTTGGTAGATTCATATTCTCTATTAGACTCTGTAAATTGGCGATTTAAATTTTCCAATGTCAAGCTGTACTCAGATATAGATTTTTCAAAATCCTGTACATTTTTTATATGAGGATCTACTATTTTTGCATGTCCTGAGCGTTCGATTTTAACCTTGCTTGCTTGTATTTCATCGATCTTTTGATCTAACTTAGCTTTTCTATTTTCCTTTTCCTCTAAGGATTGTTGATATCCTATAACTTCTCTATATTCGTTGTATTTCTTCTCTGTATCTTCTAATTCTCTTTTTTTGTTTCTAGAAGTAGCTTGAAGCTCTGTCAAAGCCTTATATGTTTCATCAAATACCTCTTGAGTAGTTCCTTCATATTGTAAAAGGCTGTTTTCTAAAACCTCTATTTCTACAATCTTTGAATCTCTTCTTTTTTTAACCTTTTCAGTTAAAGATTTTCCGTATTTTTCAAGGTTGAAGATTCTCTCGAGCATTTCTCTTCTCTTGCTGTCGTCTAATTGTAGAAATTCACTAAACTTACCCTGTGGCAAAACTACTGATCTAGTAAAATCAGATGAAGTAAGACCTACTATATCCACAATCGCCTTGTCTACTTGAGTTTTTTTCTCTGCTATGACTGTTTTATTTCCATTGTCGTGTATTTCGACTAGTGTGGCACTGTATGAATTGGCAGCGCCTGATTTATTTCTATTTAAAATTCTTTCGACCTCGTATCTCTTTTTATTGTGCTTATTTCCTATTTCAAATACATATCTTATTACAGCTCTATTGCAGGCTGTATTTATATATTCATTTGTATCTCTAGATATATTTCCATACATGGCTATAGTAATTGCGTCTAGTATAGTTGATTTACCACTTCCAGTTTTTCCAAAAATACCAAATAACCCTCTAGAAGTCAGTTCCTCAAAGTCTATAACCTGCTT
>NZ_JAXEWM010000099.1:0-8764 GCF_034113885.1 Intestinibacter sp. | reverse complement strand
AAATTACGTAACTTACCTAGGAACAATATCAAATATACCAGAAGCTCAATTTGAAAGAGAAATGACAGCAGCAGCTTATGTAACTTACAAAGATAAAGCTGGCAACGAATACACAGTTTATTCTCAATATCCAAATGGATCAATATCAGTTTTAGATCTTTTAGGAAATAATATAGACTGGAATGGAAAATGGTAAGAGGTAAAATATTTATAAAACTTCTTAAAATAAAAACCCTATAAAACATATTTAAAGGGATATGAAGCAAGGTAAAATTTGCATCATATCCCTTTTTAAGATAAACTGTGATAACAGATAAGAAATTGTTAATAAAAAATATATATAGTATAATTAAACGAGTATAAGGAATTTTTTTTATAGGGGTTATTAAAATCAACTATTAATATATCTCTAAGGTTGGGAAAATATTTTATATCCTTGGAGGAATTATTATGTGGTATGTAAATTTAAAAAAGACTAAATGTAAAAGCTGCTATGCATGTGCACGTGCATGCCCAGTAAATGCAATTAAATTCAAAAATGAGCAAGCTCAAATTTTAAGAGACAGATGCATCATATGTAATGAGTGCTCTAAAGCCTGTCCTCAAAAAAAATCAATATTAAAATCAGAAGTATCTAAAATTAAATCATTTATAAAAAGTAAAAATAAAGTTGCAGTATCGATTGCACCGAGTTTTGTGTCGATTTTCGGTGAGAATAGCCATAAAATACCGACTGCATTAAAAAAACTAGGCTTTGACTATGTCGAGGAAACTGTAATAGCCACAGAGCCTATTTTAAATGAGTACTACAAGTACGCAAATTTAGATGATGGAGAAAATTATTTTACGAGCTTCTGTCCAACGATAAATAACTTGATTGAAAAACATTTCCCTAAGTTTACTAAAAATATAATACCTGTAGTGTCGCCTTTTCTATGTCATACTAGACTTATGAAAAGCAAATACAGCACTGATACGAAGGTAGTTTTTATAGGTCCTTGTCTAGCTAAAAAGGATGAAGGCTCTCTAGATATGAGTGTCGATGGAGTTATAACATTTGCCGAATTGCAAAGATGGTTCAAAAGAGAGCATATAGATTTAGACAGCCTTGAGGAAGGCGAATTCGATGTGATCTGTAAAGATAGACTGTTATTTCCTCTAGTAGGTCAAACAACTCGTGTAGTAAACGACAAAAATCCAGTAAAAAAGGTAATCACAGTAGAGGGTGTAAATGATTGTATAAGTATACTTCATGCTTTAGAGCAAGGGCGATTTAAAAATACAATATTTGAAATGAGTGGCTGTGTTCATAGCTGTTTAAATGGTTCTGGAATAGATAATCACAGCATAACTTATCAAGAAAGAGAGATAAATGTTAGAAATTACAGAAATAAATGTGAAATTAAATATAAGGACTATGATGACAAATATCCTTATGAAGAAAATTTAGCGAAAATTTCCTTAGAGAAAACTTTCTCTCCTAAAAAAGTCGAGTTAAAAATTCCAAATGATGATGAATTGAGTTCTATATTGAAATCTATGGGAAAAATCTCATTAAAAGATGAACTAAATTGTAAAGGTTGCGGATATGAGAGCTGCAAGGAGCATGCTATGGCGATATACAACGATATTTCTGAGATAAATATGTGTGCACCTTATATGAGACAGAAGGCTGAAAATATATCGAATTTAATATTTGAAGCATCTCCGTTTTTAATAGGACTTGTCGATAAGGAGCTACTCATGATTGAATTTAACAATAAGGCTAAGGATTTTTTTAAAATAACTGATAACGACTACATCGGCTATCCAATTTTTATGTATGTAGATGATACTGCATTTTCTGATTGTTTAAACAAACGTGAAAATATATACAACAACATAGTATTTGTTGAAGATTTAAACAAAACTCTATCTCAAGATATATTTTGGCTAGCTGAAGAAGAAATATTCTTATGGATGGCACATGATATTACAGAACAAATCGAAAATAAAAAACGAGCTGACAAAGTCAAATACGATACTATAAACCTAGCACAAACAGTCATCAATAAGCAAATGACTGTAGCTCAAGAGATAGCTAGATTGCTTGGTGAGACTACCGCCGAAACAAAAGTCATTTTAAGTCGAGTAAAAGATTTAATAAGGTATGAAAATAATGATAATTTGAGAGATTCCTGATTAAAGACTTTAATAGTAATTTTCGTAACAAAAAAGTATGATTTATGTACATTAAACTAAAATCATACTTTTTTAAATTACCTTTTATTTTTTATATGCTTAATATTTTTATCGAATTCAGCGTCCTTTTTTACGTTTATCTTTAGATTACATTTAGGACATCTAATAGTTTTTGAGACATCTGATAATTTTATTACTACATTGTTAGAACATACAGGACATTTGTAGTTAATTTCCATATGTTATTCATCTCCTACTATACAGTTAATTATTACAAAAAAAATTCTATACTTTTAAATACTAGTATAGAACTTTTAAAAACATACTACTTTTAAGTCATATATATTGCAAATTATATGACTTGTTTTTATATACCCTACTATTAGAATATATTATGTTCAAAAATATGTAAAGTACGATTTTAGTAGTACTACTTATTATGGTAAAGTAGTACTACTAAAATCGTACTTTTTGATAACTTTCTTTAATTTATAATTATATTATGGAAATATGATAAATTTTCCAAAATAAATATATGGGAGGAGAAAAATGAGGAGAATTTTTAAAAAGTTAGGAACAACGTTTTTAGCTATATGCTTAGTTATAGCTATGTTGCCTCTAAAAGTATTTGCAGAAGAAACTACTACAGGGGCAAATATTAATGTAAGAGTGTCCGTTGAAAATACTACTTTTTTAGAAGATAAGGGAAATGGAGTACCAGCTTTTACAGGTGAACTTGTTAGTACAGATGTACAGATTCCTGCAGATTCAACTGCATATGATGCCTTTAAAGCAGCAATGGACAAAGAAAAAATTGAAATTAAAGGAAGTAGCAGTTATATTTCTGCTATCGGTGGATTAAGTGAGTTCGATGGTGGAAGTGCAAGTGGCTGGATGTTTACAGTAAACGATTGGTTTACAAATGTCGGTGCTGGCAGCTATAAGGTAGAAGACAACGATGAAATTAGATTTATGTATACTTGTTCTTATGGAAGTGACTTAGGTGGAACTTATGGAGATGGCAATAAGACTTTAAAAGACTTAAAGACAGATGTAGGAACTTTATCGCCAGCATTTTCAAGTGACATTAAGGAATATGAATTAAAGGTTCCTCAAGGTACAAAACAAGTAGTAGTTACACCAACAGCTACAAATAAGAATTTCCAAGTAAGAGCTAGCGTAGGAGATACTGAATATAAGAGAATTCAAGCTATACCAGTAGAAAATGGAACAATTATAACTGTAAAATGCGGAGATCCATCATGGCCAAGTATGAATTCAACTACTACTGATGCTCAAATTTATAAATTAAAAATAGTAGAACAAGGTGAAACTCCAGCTGTAGAATACAAACTTAACTTATCAGCAGATCCTTCAGAAGGAGGAACAGTAGACGTAGCAACTACTACATATGATGCAGATTACAATGACACTACTACAAAGGATGAAGGTATCACTTCAAAGGAAATTGATTTCTCTGAGTATAAAGCTTTAAATAGTGAATGGAGAGTATCTGCAAAAGCTAAAGATGGTTACGAATTTAAAGGTTGGAAAATAGGAGATACAGTGTATGATTCAAGTAGTGATTTAAGCTCAATTGATGCAGGTGGATTATTAGTAGATATAGATAAGGATACTAATGATTTATTCTTATTCAACTACAATGAAAATGGAATAGTAGATATATCAAATGATGTAAATATATCAGCAGTATTTGAAAAAACTACATCTAATCAAGATATACTAAATGATTTCGTATCTAATAATTTAGATTTCTATAAATTGAGACCTCAATTTGGTACAGATACAAATGTAGTAACTATGCTTAATAATTACATAGAATCTAAGGATTCAGAACACGACATAACTGCAACATTAAAATCAACAGACGATACTGAGTATGTAAAAGAAGATGGTACTATATCTTATTATGATAATTTTGATTTCTCAGGGTTTGCTTCAATATATCAAGCTAACGTTGGTTTGACATTTACACTTAGCCTAGGCGATGCAAGTGTAGACGTTGATACAAAAGCACTTATCGGATGGGATGCCGACAAAGTAAGAGCTAAGATGAATGAAGAGATAGACGCTAATCTTACAGAAGATAAGATGAAGGGTGAAAATACAGATTTACAAAATGTAGAAACTGACTTAGTTTTACCACAAATACTTGGTTCTACATACAAACAAAGCTTATCTCAAATATCTTGGAAATCATCAAATACAGATGTAATAGCTATCCAAGACGGTGAAGGATATACTTATCCAGATTATATAGGAAAGGTTACACAACCAACAGAAGATACAGAAATTACTTTGACAGCTACTTTTAAATTTACTAAGACTAATTCAAGTCTTGAAAAAGATATAACTTTCACAAAAGACTACAAGGTTTTAGTAAAAGCTAAAAAGATAGATGAAGAAGCAGTTAAAAAAGCTATGTTAGAAGAATTAAATAGCAAATATACAGCTGATTTACTTAAAGATTTTAATACTAAAGAAGTCATAGATATAAATAATGTAACTGGAGATATACAATTACCAAGACCAAGTAAAATAGGTTTAGTAAATAAAGAAATAAAAGTTACAAGTAGCGATGAAAGTCTTCTTAAAATAAATGGATATCGTACATACACATATCAACCTGTAGGAGAAGACAAGACTGTCGATTTAATAATAACTATGACAAGAGATGGATTAAGCGTTGAAAAACGTATCACTTTAACTATAAAACAAGTTTCACCAGAAGAAATTCAAAATGAAATCAAGTTAATGGAAGCTGTAAAAGAACATTACTTTGATGGAATAAACGATGGATCTAATACTGATAAGGATAATGTAATAAATAATTTACATGCATTTAAAGAGGTTAGCTTAAATGAAGACGGTTCTTTGAAATGGGTATACGATGTAAAAGATGAAACTGGAAATGGTATAGAGCCTGTGTCAATAGATCCAAGTGATAATATGGGAATCAGCGGATATAACCTATTTTATACATCAAATAACGCAGTAGTTAGTTACGAAAACTTACTTGTAAATAGACCTGAAAAAGATACTCAAGTTACAATAAAATCAGTTCTTTCGAGTAAAAAATTCGCAAAATATGCTGAAATGTATCCAGATAATGAAGACTTACAAAAACTATATCGTCAAGAAGTACAAACTACAATTACAGTAAAAGGTACAAAACAAACTGTAAACGTAACTTTCGACAATGACGGCGAAAAAATAGTTAAAGAAGCTACTATAGGTGAAGCTTTAGACTATATACCAGAAGCACCAATTAAAGAAGGATATACTTTTGTAGGTTGGTACAAGGATACTGATGACATAACTACAGAATATAAATCAGGTGCTACATATGACCAAGATATAACATATAAGGCTAAATGGGCTCACGTTCAAATGATAGGAGCACAAGTTAAGAAGGTAGTAGAAGATAAAAGTGGTATAAGATTTGGTACTAAGATTTACAACGATGGAGATGAAATAGTAGAAAAAGGAACCTTAATACTTCCTGCAAACTTATTAGCAGAAGGTGAAGCTCTAAGAGTAGATAACAAATTAGCTGCTAGATCTATAGGTAAAATAAATTACGAAGAAAATCAAAAACAAAACTATGTAACTTATCTAGGTACACTAGTAGGTATACCAACAAATCAATTTGATAGACAAATTACAGCAAGTGCTTATGTAATTTACAAGGATAAATCTGGAAATGAATATACTGTTTACGCACCATATCAAAATGGTTCAACAAGTGTAAATAGATTATTAGCTGAATAATGACGCATTTAAAAAATTAATTTGTACTATATATGAATTTGTTTTTTAAAATAAAATAATAATTTTAAGTAACATAACAAATAAGAGGATCTAATAAAATAAATTTTAATCCCGGAAGAATTTATTTTTAGGTTCTCTTTTTTTGATTAGTATAAAAATATGGAAAAATAATACATTAAACGATTTTATCGCATTGTTTTTGGGTATTTAATATATAAGAGTTATTTTAAATAGAAAATTACATATTAAAACTTATATTGGAGAGATGTATATGAAGATATTTAATAGCGATATAAAGATAATAGGAGACGACGAGGGATTTATAATACTTGAATGTCCGTATTGCAAAAGTGAATTTAAATTATCAGCAGATGACCTTCAAGCAAACGGAGATATTTATTTCGAGATATTTTGCCCGTACTGTGGGCTTAGCAAGGAAATAAAGAATTTTTATACAAGGGAAATAAAATCTAAGACTACAAGAGCTAAGAGAGAAAAAAATAAAAATATAATAAAAGAACAAGATAAAAAGCCTAGTGATAACAATATAAGGCTTTCATCGAGTAAATCACTAGATTTGAGCTTTTCTAGTATGGAAAGAGAAATAGATAAAAATCAAAATAAGGATTTCTACCAAATAAAGATGGACAATAAAAAGCTAGAAAATGTAAATATAGATAGGTTAAAGGACAAGGATTTAAAAGAGATTTCGTATAAATGCAGTATATGTAATTCGTCTGAAAAGCTTTTATCAGATGGCAAAACTGTACTTTATTGTGCTTATTGTGGGGTGAATTTATAATGGATTTAAGAGAACTTAGAAAGATTAGCTTTGAATTTAGGAGAATAAGCAGCGATATGCTAAATTCAATAAGCGATGACAACAACGCGTATTTGATAAAATTTAGAAAATTTATAGATGATACAAAGATAATAAAGGATTACATAGATTCAAAGGTAAAATACTCGACTATAGACTGGTCTAAATCTTTTATAGAAGAGGATTGTGGGTTTAAAAGTGTAATAACACCTACAAATCAAAATGATCATATAAAGGCTATGTACGACTACCTTTTAGTTATGACTGATAGAAATAAGAGCTTAAACGGCGAGGCGTTTGATTTTCATCTAGGAAGATGCAAGGTAAATGAGAGAATTCAGTTTTATCTAAATAGAGTGTTTTTACCTCTAGTTCACTACATAAACGATTTTCTAATAGAAGAGATGTTGTCTGTAGATGAAAAGAAATAATAGGAAGGAAAAATACAAATGAGATTAGTAATATTAGTTGACAACTATGCAATAAATGGAAGAAATCTAAAGGGAGAAGGAGGAGCATCTTATTACATAGAAGATGAGGATAAAAAATTTTTACTAGATGTAGGTGTATCTGATTTGTTTATGAAAAACGCCGAAAACCTAGATATAGATTTAAAGGATGTAGATACAGTAGTTCTATCACACGGTCACTATGATCATACGACAGGCATAAAGTATTTTATAGATAGCACTGATAAAAAAATAAATATAATTTGCCATCCTCTTTCATTTAATAAAAAGAAAAGAGAAAATAAAAACATGGGAGCACCATATAGTAAAGAAGAAATAGAAAAGCTTGCAAATGTAACTTTTTCTAAAGAGCCTCTAAAGATAAGTAAAAATATAACTTATCTAGGACAAATCCCAGACACAGTTGAATTTGAAAATAGAAAGCTTATGGGTCAAATAGAAATAGATGGCGAATTTAAGGATGATTATATACTAGACGACTCTGCTCTTTTATACAAAACAAAGGATGGAATTTATATAATCACAGGATGCTCTCACAGCGGCATCTGTAACATAATCGAATACGCCAAGAAAATAGCAAATGACGATAGAGTACTTGGCATAATAGGAGGTACTCACCTTCAAGAGATAAACGAGCAGACCGCTAAAACTATAGAATATTTCAAAGAAAACGACATAAGGGAATTATACCCATGTCACTGCACTAAATTTCATGTAAGAGCAGAGATGTTTAAAACGCTAGACATAAAAGATGCATATGTAGGTCTTGAAGTAAACTGGTAAAATTAGCTAATTTCCCAAACAGTTTATATAAAAGGGGCTAACCGTAAATTATTTTACGATTAGCCTCTTATATTTTGCAATGAATATTATAAATTATTTTTACATAATAGAATTTATTTTATCTGATACTAATTTAGCACTTGAATTTAAATCATCTAAAACTTCATTTAGAGAATTTTCGTAAATAAACTCGATAATAGTAGTAGAAGCTGTGATACTAACTGTGCCGTACAGTACATAGTTTTTTAGAAGTATTGGAACTGCTATACTGCTAGTATAGCCCTAGTAGGAATATCTATAACTTTAGGATGCGCAGCTTATATATCAGGAGACTTATCAGGAAGTGCGATGGGTATATCTACAATAACAGGTATAGATAGTCAAATTATAGGGCCTATTATAGGATGTATAGTTTTATTTATAGTATATAAGGGTTCATTTAAAATATTAGAAAGACTACTTACTGCTTTAGTTGTTGTAATGGCTGTAGTTTTCGTAACTACAATGTTTGTAGCTAAACCAGATTTAGGCGAAGTGGCTAGAGGTTTTAAAAGAGACGAGCTTTAGTGATAAGCTCGTCTTTTGCATTAGAAATTAAAATTCTATTATTTTCTATTCATTTATTTTCAATTCAAAAACATCGTTTCTAGAGTAATGACCTACAACGTCTAAATCTATTTTACTTTGGATTACTTTATCCATATCTAAATCAGCGATT
>NZ_JAXEWM010000098.1:0-35575 GCF_034113885.1 Intestinibacter sp. | reverse complement strand
CTTCTCCTTGATAAAAATTCTAATCTCAAAAAATAGCATAAACAATGTCGCAATCAAAAAACCAATCATAAAAATTTTATGATGAATTGCAAAATATGCGATATATACTACTATTGCAACTAGATATACAATCACTAATATATGCCATTTCTTAGCTGAACTATCAGAAATAATTTTTTCTTTCACATTTTCATTTCCTTTTAACAACTCATCCAAGCTTAAATTTAATTCATCACTTATAACAATAAAATTATCTATATCTGGTATGCCTTTGTCATTTTCCCATTTTGTAACTGCTTGTCGTGATACATTTAATTTTTCGGCTAACTGTTCTTGTGAAAGCCCCTCTTGATTTCTATATTCCTTTAATCTCTCGCCCAATCTCATTTTTTAGCCCTCCTTTAATTCTTGTCGTTAATATAATAGCCGTTATCTTATTATTAGACAAGAAAAACAGGCTTACATCAATGCTACTTATCGTAGCAAAGCTGTATTTGTAGATTTTGCAAGGCTTAAACTTATTTGGTTCATAATTTTTATTTCATAACGAATTCGTTGTAATTAATAAATTTACCGTCTTTTTCAATTGCTTCATTGATTTTTTTAATGTCGTCAGAGTTAGCATAAATTACATTTCATTGAGTTTCGTTATTTGTGAAATAAAAATACTTGTCGCTTCCTAATTTAGTTAACTTTTCATTTAATTCATAAATAAACTCTTCATTAAACCACTCGTCAATTTCCTCTCTTATAATTTATTGTATCAACTTATTTTATTAAAACAATCAATGTAACAAATATCTTAAACATTATCGCGAACTACTCTACATGGATTTCCATAAGCAATTTTATTATCTGGAATATCCTTTGTGACAATACTTCCAGCACCAATTACGACGTTATTGCCAATTTTCACACTTGGAAGAATAATTGAACCGCCACCTATCCAGACATTATCTCCTATAACAACTGGATCTGACTGATTTTTACAAAACTCAAATGAGCCATCTTTTTTATGTCCTTCAAATCTATCTTTTGCATTTGTCGGATGAAAAGCTGTATAAATTTGAACATTTGGTGCTATCAAAGCATTATCGCCAATGATAATCTTATTATTATCTAAAAATGTGCAATTCATATTAACCTCACAATTGTTTCCAAAATAAATATTATTGCCATAATCAACAAAAAACGGAAGTGTAATCCAAAGTTTCTCTCCTCTTTCTCCTAATAATTCAGATAAATTTCTTTCTTTTTTCTCAATATTTTCAGAATCAGTATTGTTATAATCCCTTACTAGATTTTTTGCTTTGTGCCATCTATCTAATAATTCTTTGTCGCTACAATCGTACAATTCCCCTGCAAGCATCTTTTCTCGTTCAGTCATTTTTTTATCTACTTAAATTATATTTTCAAATAAATTATCTACACCTTCAATTATTTTATCAAGTCTTGTTCTTGTATTTATATTATTTATCTCTGAAATAGTCATATGAAAACCTATTTTAAACTTAGTTTTCTTGACATCTTCAACTGATATACAATTCTTCGACTCTGTTTTTTCCAAATCCTCTAATAAATTTTTTAAACGCTCGTATAAATATAATCGAATTTCTTTTCCATAATTGGAATCTTTACATTCTAGCTTGAAAGCTACTCTAGTTTTATTTCCATCAGAATTAAACGGGTTGCTTTCTATCTGAGGATATAGCGCATAATCTATTTCTTTTCCATCTTTTTTATACTTTAAACATGTCCAATTCCAAAAGAATGCTAAAAATCCACCCCTTTTATTTGATACAGAGTGCCAACATACCTCTTTTATATTCTTTTGAGCTTGCAAATAACTATAATATCCTTGCCATGTATCCCAATCCCATTTATTGAGATCATCTTCATATTTATATTTATTAAAAGTTCTTTCCAAACCTTCTAGATAATCTATATAATCATTTAACAGACCATTTCCTAGACCTCTATATTTTTTAATTACATTTAACATCGCATCTCTATTTATTCTCTTATAACCAGCGTCTTCTACACCATTATATGGACTTTCATTACCTATTTTATAATATATATAATATTTATTATAGTCCTTATATTGTTCTTCAGACTCTATAATCTCTTTGTATCTTTTCAATTGATTTGAGTGATGTGAAGTTTTTACTTTATCTTCTATTACAATTACGTCTGAATTATTTACTTCTACTAATATGTCAATTTTTTTGTACTGTTTTTTTATATTCACAAACTCTACCTTTAAATTTTCATCTGCTGTAAATAATCTTATTATATCTTGTGATAAATTTTTATATTCCTCGTCTTCGCTATTCGCCCAATCTAGCATCCAACAAATCATAGCGTCATTGGTAAGTTCCCCGCCTGCGTAATTAAATATATTCGGTTTCATATTATTATCCCCTTTCTTACTTTATTAGATACTTTTTAAATATTTAACCTTTTAACTTGAGTGTTTTCCCTTTTAATTTAACGTTTAAACCCGCGTTTTCCCTCTTTTAATTTGTAAAAAAAATGGATCTCGAAAATCGAAATCCATCTTCATACATATCAAACTATCTATTATACTCTAACTACATACCCTTCCTTACGAGGTGCTGCTGGTTTAAGTGGATCCTTAGCGTAACCTAAAGCGCAATGTCCAACGCCTATGTAATCGCCTTCTACACCCCATTTTTTAAGAAGGGCTTTTCCTTCTTCACTTTCAAATTCTTCTTTAGCTCTGTGAATCCAGCAAGAGCCTACTCCTAATCCGTAAGCTGCATTCATTAGATTTCCCATGACTAAGCTTCCGTCTTCTACACAAGTAGGTCTATTTTTGTCAGCTAATACAATGACTACTGTTGGTGCTCCATAAAATGGATCTACATTTTCATTTCCCATTATTTTTGCATTCATTTTTGATAATTTAGCTATAGTTTCTTTATCTTGAACAACTATCATTATAGATGATTGCTTACCCATTCCACTCGCTGCATATTCGCCAGCTTCTAGTATTGCATTTAATTCTTCATCCTTTATTTGTTCGTCTTTAAATCCACGAACACTTCTTCTTCCTTTTAAAGCTTCAAATAATTCCATTTGAATCCCTCCTCATAATATTAGACTTTCATATATTATACCATAATTTAGCAAGTCTATTTTTTTAACACAGTTTTATTTATAGTTAATACTCCACATTCCTCTTGAACAATAGAAGTACTATAGAAGCTTTCCAATGCCTTAACTAAATAATACGTATCCTTGATGCCTCCTGTTTCATAAGCTGAGTGCATCGCAAGTTGAGGCAGACCTATATCGACAGTATTTAAAGACACCTTTGAATTTGATATATTCCCAAGTGTAGAGCCTCCTGCTGCATCAGATCTATTTGTAAATACTTGATAAGGTACACTCGCATCCTCGCAAATACTTTTAAATACGGCTGCTGACATTGAATCAGTTGTGTATTTTTGATTTGCGTTGAATTTTATCACTATTCCCTCATTCATATATGGTCTATTTGTTTGGTCTGATTTTTGAGGGTGGTTTGGGTGCACGGCGTGAGCGTTATCGGCTGATATCATGAAGCTGTTTGCTACGGCTGTTAGGTAGTCCTCTTGAGTGCGTCCTAGTGCGCTGTTTATTCTATTTAATGTGTCTAGTAAGAAAGTCGATTCTGCACCTTGCTTAGTAAGGCTTCCGACCTCTTCATTGTCAAATACTGCGTGAACTTGCACTGCGTCCTTATTTTCCCCTGCCAAAAATCCCTTTAATGATGAAAATGCGCATTGTAAGTCGTCTAGCTTTGGAGATGACATGAATTCTTGATTTGCGCCCCAGATGCTTCCATTCATTCTGTTGTATAAAAATAAATCACTACCTAAGATGTCTTCTTCGGCTACACCTACGTTTTCTGCGACTAATTTCATAAGGGTATCCTTTGAGCTTATGTCTCCGTAAAGTGGTAGCATGTCGTTTTGAGCGTTGTATTTGTAGCCGTCGTTTATGTTTCTATTAAAATGTATTGCCAAGTTAGGTATGACTACTAGATCTCTGTCTATGTTTACAAGCCTTGATACGAACTTGTTACCCTCCTTGACTACAACCTTACCTGCTATTGAAAGCGGTCTGTCAAACCAAGAGGAAAATATCATACCACCGTATTTTTCCACATTTAGCTTAACTAGCTTATTATCTACTTCTATTTGATAGTTTTCCTTTATTTTAAATGTTGGCGCATCACTGTGGCTCGCCACTATGTTGAACCCCTTAAAATTTTTACTTGGAATCTTAAAGGCTATTATAGATGAACAGTTTCTAATTACATAGTATTTGCCTCCCTCTTGTAGTTCCCACACTTTACCTTCTGAAACCTCACAAAACCCATTTTTATCTAGTATTTTCTTTGTATTTTCTACTGCATGATAGCAGCTTGGACTTTTTTGTATAAAATCTAATAATTCTTCAGTCATTTGTTTAAACATTCTGGAAACCTCCTATCGTATGTTAAATTTTAATTTTTTAATGTATTTATTTTTCATATATATTATAATAAGTAAATAGTATTATGAATTTGGGAGGAATAATTTCTATATGGACTTAAAATATAAAAAACTTATACTTGAAAAAACAATATACTACTTAATAGGTTTTCTACCTCTTATCGTTACTTTTTTTGTATATCCCAATATTCCAGAGCAAATTCCCTCTCATTATTCTGTTATAGGTGAGGTTGTTAAATGGGGAAATAAAGGGGAAGTTCTAATTATACCTTTTTTACTAGCTGTATTCACTTATGCTAGACCTAGGATTTTTAAGGATGAATTTCAGATTGAGACAGAAGATAAAGTCAGCAATTTTGCAGCTTTATTATTTATTGTGTCCGTAAATCTTTTATGCTATGTACAGCTATATACTTCTCTTTATGGTATAAATAGCAAAACTACGTTTAATTTTTACAATTTACTTAGCTGTGTTATTTGCTTTGTATTTATGTTTTTGGGATATATCTTTTTAAATTGTGATAGAGATTCAAGTGTCTGCATAAGAATTCCAATCTATTTTATGAACAATACCGTATGGAAAAACCTACATCACAATCTAGGCTCATATTGGCAATCTAGCAGTATAGTATGTCTGCCAATAGGTATATTATGCGGAAATACCTACATCCTACACCTATTAACTGCAGAAATACTATTTATAATATTAATACCTATATTTATTATTTTTCACTATATAAAAAAATATAGAAAAAATTAATCCTTTATGATTATACCTAGAAGCTTTGAAATATCTATAGCTTGATAGGTATTTAGTTTACAACCTTTTAGATTTTGCAAATTAAATGATACCCCCTGGATATCGCAATTTGAAAAATCTATTTTTTCTGTATATTCGATTTCTGGATTTATCATTTTTCAAATCCTTTCTATACTATTTCTAAAAGATCATTTATTTTTTCTACTATATAAGTAGCGCCTGCAGTCTCTAGCTCTTCTCTATCTCCATAGCCGTACAATACACCTACTGAATCTATGCCTAGCTGTTTTGCTCCAAGGATATCGTATTGTCTATCTCCAACCATAAGTACGCTGTGGTCTGGCTTTTTGCCGATATTTTCTAGTGCAAAAGCTATTACCTCAGGCTTTTTAGTTCTAGTTTCGTCTAAATTACTTCCAGCTATGAAGTCGAAGTATTTATCTAAATCAAAATGCTCTAAAATCTTTTGGCAGTATACCATCGGCTTTGACGATGCTAAGATTATTTTCTTGGCATTCTCCTTAAGAGCCTTTAAAGTCTCCTCCACACCTTCATATACTACATTTTCAAGCATGCCACCGGCAACGTAGTACTCTCTATATTTTTCTATAGCTAGCTTTATTTTTTCCTCATCATCACCTAAATACTCTCTAAAAGTCGTGCTAAGCGCTGGTCCTATGTGTCTTTTTAAAGACTCTCTTTCCTTTTCTATCCCAAAATATTTTAGCGAATACCTAATCGAGTTAGTTATTCCCAAGTCAGATTCTGTAATAGTTCCATCTAAATCAAATATTATTGTCTCGTATTTTTTCATTTATATCTCCCAACTTATATTATTTTTTTATTTACTAGATACATTTTACAATAAAACAGTCTATATTTAAATATCACAAAAACCAAAAAGGCTGTATCACCCCTGATACAGCCTTTTCCCGTACAAAATATATTCATTTTCCCCAAAACGAATTTAAAACAATAACTAAATTTAAAACAATAACTAATTTTTGTTAAAATATAGTCAAGCTCAAAGTTGACTATTTTTTTTATTTTTTCTATACTTATATAATAAACCATGGAGTTACTCCATAGTCAATGTTATTTTACAAATATTTTTTAGTAATAATCAGGAGATATACAAATGAAGAATTTAACATTTAATATAAGCGAAACTTCGCGCATAACAGGCCTTTCTATCGATACATTGAGATATTACGATAAAATAGGTTTAATTGAATCTAAAAAAAATCCCAACAACCGCTATAGATACTACACCATTGGAGATATATCTGTAATCAATCATATAAAAAGCCTACGTGATCTAGATTTATCTATCAGCGATATAAAATTACTACTTCATTCAGATACTGAGACTCAACATCGCATTTTACAAAACCACCACAAGGTACTAATAGAAAAGGTTGCTTCTATCAAAAAAATAGAGAGAGTCGTAAAGGACACTTTAAAAGAAGCCAACTCTACTAATTTAATGATAAATGTTCCTGTAGTAAAATCCTATGAAGATAGATATTTTAAAAAGTTAAAAAACAATGTAAAATCTAACAAATGTTGTATTTCAAAGAAAAATTTACTTGAAACCTCTGAAAATTTTATAGATGTAATCGATAAATTTGTGTTCACATTCGATGGGAAGGAATTCGACTCTAAATCACTATTCGAATTCTTTGAATTAGGCAAAATAGCAGAAGATCAACAGTACTATACAGAAATAACTAAAGAAGAGGCTGATAAAATAAAAGACAACGACAAAAATACAGATAATTTATTGATAATACCTAAATTTAATTACATAGAGACTATTACGAAGCTGTCACAAAATAATTTCAAGGATTATTTTGTGAATCTGATAAATTGGATAGAATTTAAAAACCTAGAGCCTATTTATCCAGGCTTTATAAAATATTTAGACGCTTCTCTTTACTTTATAAATGAGGGAGAGAGCTTGATTAAATTTGAGATTCCATTTATACATAAAAAATACGAATAATTATATAGATTATCAGATATATTGTACTTATTTATTTTAGTGTGGAGGTAATTACAACCTCCACGCTTTTTTATTAAAAAAAAAGCAACCAATTGGGGATGGTTGCTACAAGGTGTCTTATACTTCCGTTTGTATAAGACGGGGTCGTTATTGTTATTGTTTTGAAATTCTATCTTTGGGGAAAGTAGAATATGATTTAAGTCAGAAAAATTTATAGAATAGTTTGATGTGAAAACCTGCCAATAATTTTCTTACATCTTGTTATTCTTCAAACATAAATTTTATAACTTAATTTCTATGGTTTTATTATATAATTATGTATACAGTATGTCAATACTTTTTTTAATTTTTTTTATTTTTTTCCAAATTTCGTTCCGATATATACAAACTATAGAGTTACTCCATAGTTTGTATCGTTTAAAAACATTTTCCTAAAAATTTCATAGAACAAATTTTCTAGATATTTTTTAAACAATAAAAGGACCTCGTGCATATTTTTGCACAGGTCCTCTCTTATAGAAAAAATATTTACTTTTATTAATTATACAACTCTTCTTCCGTTTACAAATGCTCTGCTGTAATGACCACTGCTTAAATCTGATATTACAACCTTTTTTTGAGTTGAAGAAGCGTGGATAAATTTACCACTTCCTATGTATATACCTGCATGAGATACACTTCCATTATTTGATCCATTTGTATCAAAAAATACTAAATCTCCTGCTCTTAGGTTGCTCTTGCTTACATATGTACCGTACTTACTTTGTGCACTTGAAGTTCTTGGTATTGTAACCTTTGCTTTTGTTTTAAATACATAGTATGTAAATCCTGAACAGTCGAAGCTGTTTGGTCCTTGTGCTCCCCATACATATGGCTTGCCTAGCTTGCTTTTAGCAAATGAAACTACTGAGCTCGCTGAAACGCTAGTGTTGTCGCTTTGTTGACCAGTTGAACCACTTGTCTTAACTCCACTTACATATTTATTGTAGACATATCCAGTTCTGCCGTCGTATTTTACTTTTACCCATCTTCCGCTTTTTCCTAGATATGTTAATTTGTATCCTTTGTATAATTTTCTCATAACAGAGTAATCAGTAGATGGTCCTTTTCTGAAGTTTACTCTGCCTGTAACTGTTACAGTCTTGCTTGCAGCATCTACTTGAGATACATTGTTAGCTAATGGTAATACTGATGTCGAGGCTATAAGAGCACTCGCTACTATATAAGATTTATTTATTTTCATAATTATATTCCTCCAAAATTAAATAAGTATATTCCTATTAATATCATTATTACATTTTTGTAACTTTTTCTCAAGTGTTTTTTGTAACTTTTTTGTAACTTTTTTCAAAATAAATTTTTGTCAAGCCTACAGAACTCTTCTAGCATTTACATAAGCCTTTTGATAATAGCTGGCGTTGAAGTTGTCGATTACTATTTTCTTTTGGCTGTAAGATGCGTGGATCATCTTGCCGTCTCCTATGTAAAGTCCTACATGCGATACTGCTCCGTTGTTCGCACCGTTAGTGTCGAAAAATACTAGATCTCCTGCTCTCAGTTCGCTCTTTTTAACGTATTTTCCATAAGTACTTTGGGCACTTGAATTTCTAGGAAGTGTTATTCCAGCTTTGTTTTTAAATACATAGTATGTAAATCCTGAGCAGTCAAAGCTGTTTGGTCCTTGTGCTCCCCATACGTACGGCTTGCCTAGCTGTGCCTTTGCATATGCTATTACGTCGCTTACCTTGTTTGAAACTGTACCTCCAGTGTTGCTACTAGTTGAGCCTGGCACTGTACTCTGTAAATACGAGCTATCTACATATCCAGTTTTTCTATTGTAGTTTATTTTTGACCAGCCATTTGATGTCGATAATACTGTAACTTTTTCCTTGTAAGATAGCTTTCCTAATTTTGAATAGCTCGTACCTGGTCCACTTCTTACGTTTAGTCCTACTGTAGCATTTACGTATTTTGTAGTACCTTGGTTTGTGTCAGGCTGTTGTGAAGTCTGTGAGCCTGGCACTGTGCTCTGTAAATACGAGCTGTGTACATATCCTGTCTTTCCATTGTAGTTTATTTTTGACCATTCGCCTGATGTCGATAATACAGTCACCTTTTCTTTGTAAGATAGCTTTCCTAATTTTGAATAGCTTGTCCCTGGTCCACTTCTTACGTTAAGCCCTACTGTTGCGTTTACATATTTAGTAGTCCCTTGGCTCGATACACTACCACTCTTAGTCACATAATCTCCATGAACGTAACCTGTAGTGCCGTTGTATTTTACCTTCAGCCATTCACCTGATGTGCTTATGTACTCTACCTTTTGTCCCTTATATAATGAACCTATTATCCTATAACTAGTCGATGGCCCTGATCTAAAATTTAGCGATGAAGCCGTAACAGTTCTCATATCAGCAGCTGCATCTACTTGAGATACATTCACAAGCGGCAATGCCACTGACGCCATCATAGCACTTGCTATAATGTAATTTTTGTTTATACTCATACTCATCTCTCCTAATCTTTTTTAGTGAATATACTTTTGCATGTATATTCATTTGTATATTTTACAATATTTTAGTAATAGTTGTCAAAAATATATAATTTAAATATTTTTATCAGTATTTTTATTACAATTTATTATTTTATGTTTTCAAACAATGTTGTATAGACATCATCTTGACATGTGAAAAATACTCTCCTATCATATAAATATCATCACATTAGAAAGGATTAATTGTAATGGAAAAAGTAAAACATGAAATACCTCCAATTTACAACGAAAACTCTAAGATTTTGATTTTAGGATCTTTTCCATCTGTAAAATCTAGAGAAAATCAGTTTTTCTACCATCACCCACAAAATAGATTTTGGAAAACTCTAGCTGCAGTTGTAGGCTGTGATACTCCTAGTTCTATAGAAGATAAAAAGAAATTTCTACTAGACAACAACATAGCTGTATGGGATGTAATCGCCAGCTGCGAAATAGAGGGCTCTAGTGACAGCAGTATAAAAAACGTAGTCGTAAACGACTTTAATTCAATAATACACAAATCCAATATAAAGCAAATATTTTGTAATGGAGGAAAATCCTATGATTTATATAGAAAATATTGTGAAAAATCTACAAGCATGAAGGCGATAAAGCTACCTTCTACAAGCCCTGCAAATGCTAGATTTTCACTGGATAAATTAATAGCAGAATGGAAAATTATCGACGACTATTTGAAGTAACATAAAATATATGATATTATATAGACCTATCACAAATTTTAGGAGGAAATTTAATGGAAAATTTACCAAATTGTCCAAAATGCAATTCAGAATACACTTATGAAGACGGTTCTCTTTTAGTCTGTCCCGAATGTAGCTATGAATGGAATGCAAGCATGACATCTGAGGACGAAAATGTTATAAAAGACGCAAACGGAAATGTTTTAAGTGACGGAGATTCTGTAATTGTAATAAAAGATCTTAAGGTAAAAGGAAGCTCATCATCTATAAAAATCGGAACTAAGGTAAAAAACATAAGATTAGTACACGATCCATCTGACGGCCATGATATAGAATGTAAAATCGATGGTTTTGGTGCGATAAAATTAAAATCTTCAGTAGTGAAGAAATCATAATAAATGATAACTAAATAAGACTAGGTTCAAACCTAGTCTATTTTCATCTTAATATTTTACAATTATATTAAAATTTTTTTATTTAATTTACTTTTATTTTTTAATATTTTTTTTATAATTCTTTTGTAAGTTTTTTATTGAATTATGTATACAAATAAATTTATAATCTCTTCTATATTATATATATTTGAAATAATCATACGTTTTCCCAAAATACTTATCACCTTTACCATAAATTCCGCCAAAAATAAGCGATTGACACTAATAAATTCCTTTAATATAATAATAATCAAGAAATTGAGAACACAAACTATTTTAAATAACGTAAAAAACATATACACTAAGTTTGGCATATATTTAGAGTATATGAATTAATACATATTCTACTTTCCCCAAAGTTAGAATTTAAAAGTCAGCCCGGCATAGCTGACTTTTTTAGTTTTTCGGAATACTTAAAAAGGCTATCAACCCCCTTAAGGATTGATAGCCTTTACTATTACAAGCAAATTAAATCTTATTCAACTACTACTGCTGTTCCATAAGCTATAACTTCACTAGCTCCTTGTACTATAGAAGAAGTCATAAATCTCATTCCAACTATAGCATTTGCTCCTGCGCTGCTAGCTTTTTCTATTAATCTCTTCATAGCTATATCTCTAGCTTCTTCCATCATAGCAGTGTATGATTTCATTTCTCCACCTACTAGACCCTTTAGTCCAGCTCCAATATCTTTACCTATGTTCTTTGATTGAACTGTTCCCCCTGAAACAACTCCTATAACCTCTTTAATTTCTTTTCCTGGTATTTGATCCGTTGTAACTATAATCATTTTCCATTCCCCCTAAAAATATTATTAAAATTTTACACTTTTATAAATAAATACAGAAAATATATTTTTCCATATTACTCATCTTCATCTAAAGTAGATTTTTTCTTGCTTTTCTTGCGCGCCTTTACGCATTCTGTGAGCAAGTACTCTATCTGACCGTTTATAGATCTAAACTCATCCTCTGACCACTGAGCTAATTCATTCCACAGAGTTGGCGAAATCCTAAGCAAAATTTGTTTTTTACTCTTGTCTTTTTTCTCAGCCATAATAATTAATAAATAGAACCGCTATTTACTATAGGTTGGGCGTCCTTACTTCCACATAAAACCACAAGTAAATTGCTAACCATAGCGGCCTTTCTTTCGTCGTCTAGCTCTACGACTTCCTTTTCGCTAAGAGAATTAAGCGCCATTTCAACCATACCGACAGCCCCTTCTACTATTTTCTTACGAGCTGCTATTATAGCCTCTGCTTGTTGACGTTGTAGCATCGCCGCTGCAATCTCTGGTGCATAAGATAAGTGAGTTATACGTACTTCTTCTACTTCTATACCTGCTATTTCAACACGTTTTTGAAGCTCTTCTTTTAATTTATCTGCTACCTCTTGACTACTTCCACGAAGCGATTTTTCTTTGTGATCCTCTGAATCCTCTGAGTCATATGGATAAAGTCTCGCAACGTTTCTTATAGTAGAGTCGCATTGTATTGATAAAAATGTCTTGTAGTTTTCTACATTAAATACAGCCTTTGTAGGATTTACAACCTTCCAAATAACTATAGTTCCTATTATTATAGGATTTCCTAGCTCATCATTTACCTTTTGTTTTTGATTGTTAAGTGTCATAGCCTTTAAAGATATTTTTTTAGTGTTTGAAGTTGAACTTTCTTCGTCTGAATCCTTTTCTCCAAGCTTGCCAAGCTTAGTTAGTTGTGGCTCGTAAGTTGGATTTATCGCTGTTACAAATGGATTTACAAAGTAAAATCCTGGTTTTTTAAGTGTTCCGTAGTAATTACCAAATAAAACGAATACTATAGATTCATTTGGATTTACTATTTTCAAGCCACATAGTAGAAGTATTCCTACTATTAATAAAACTATCACAACAAAAATAGGCCATATCATGCCAAATACAACTGATAAAACTATCCCCGCTGGAAAAGCTAAAATAAATAATATTCCTAGAAAAAGACCTAACCAGCCACTCATGGCGTTTATTTCTTTTTCTTCAATTGATTTTTCTTGTTTGGCTAAATTTACTTCACTCATCAGTACACACCTCCTCGTAATTCTCGATGACTATTGGTGAAGAACTTGTTTTTATAAAATTTACCCGACCTCGTCTTTCTTATATAAAAGTGATATTATTTTGATATCATTTTTATATTTATATAATAATCTGTTTTTGTATTTTTTACCAGTTACATTTTTGTAATATTTCAAAGTAATTCTTCTCTACAATATAAGACTTAATGTCAAATAATAGTAAATATTTTTAAAATATAGTATAATTTTATTAAATTTCAAATAATTTCCTTATTAATCGAGGAATATTTTAATATTTATTATGAGGAGGAAAATCTTATGTCAAATTCTAATTTTGCTAAAAAAGGATGTCGCGGATGTTATGCTTGTATCAGACATTGTGCTGTAGACGCTATAGTAATCAAAGATGGCCAAGCCGACATCCTTAAAGATAGATGTATTCTTTGTGGTAAATGCTCTAAAGCATGTCCACAACATTATAGACTTGAAAAAACGAGCTTTAGTGCTGTCAAGAGCTTGATTAAAAGAGGAGAAAAGGTAATCGCATCAATCGATCCTAGCTTTGCAGCTGCATTTGGTGATAAAAGCCTTAAAATACCAGCTGCTCTTAGAAAACTAGGCTTTTCTCATGTGGAGGATTCTAGTATAACTACAAAACCAATTTTTGACATATACAACGCCTATGCAAACAAAAATGACGATCAAAACTACATTACATCTATGTGTCCTTCAATCAACCACCTTATTCAAAAGCACTATCCAGAATTAGCAATCTGTCTAATTCCTGTAGTTTCACCATATATAAGCCATGGACGTTTTTTAAAGCGTAAATACGGAAGCGACAACAAAGTCGTATTTATAGAGCCTTGTATAGCTAAAAAGACCGATGCAAATAATGAAATTTGTGCAGATGAGGTTATAACATTTTACGAATTACAAAAATGGATGAATATAGAAAATATAAATCTTGACGAGCTAGAAATCGAGCCGTTCGATCTTGTATGTAATGATAAGGTACTATTCCCGATGCCAGGAGAAACTGCCAAGCTTATTGAAAGCAAAAATCCTCATAAAACAGTTTTATGCGTAAACGGTATTGACGATTGTAAAAGCGTCCTAAACGCTATAAAGGACGGCAAATTCGAAAATACCTTCTTTGAAATGAACGCCTGTGACCACGGATGCTTATACGGCTCAGATTTAAATACAGACGACAGATGCTTCATAGAGGTAAAACGAGATTTATTAAAAAATAGAGCAAAATACAACGAGCTATTCAAGGATAAATCGGAGCCAAACCCATATGCCGATATGGTTTTAGACATTTTTCTGCATAAGGAATATCCACCTAAGCCTGTCAAATTAAAACAACCTACTGAAGCTGAGATACAAGAAATTTTAGAATCAATGGGTAGAATGACTCGCTACGATGAGCTAAATTGTGGTAACTGTGGCTACTCTACATGTAGAGAAAAGGCAATTGCTGTATTTAACGGGCTTTCAGAGCCTTCAATGTGCTTACCTTATATGAGAGATAGAGCACAAAGTCTGTCTAATGTAATATGTGAATGCTCTCCTAACCTAATAGGCCTTATAGATAAAAACTTGTTTATTATAGAATTAAATCCAGCAGCAGAAGCCTTCTTTAAAATAGAAAAGGACGAAGCAAAAGGAATGCCGCTTGGAATGTACTTAGACGATGAGGAATTTGAAAACGTCAAGAAATTTAGAAAAAACGTCAGAAATGAAAAATTAACATTTGAAGAATACGACAACTCTACTATACTACAGACTATTTACTGGCTAGAAGAGTACCAAATGTTTTTATGGCTGGCTGTCGATATCACTAAGGATGAAAAAGCTCAACAAAAGCTTCAATCTATGAGGGTAGAAACTATGGAAATAGCTCAAAAGGTCATCGATAAGCAGATGACTGTAGCACAGGAAATAGCCAGCTTGCTTGGAGAGACAACAGCTGAGACAAAAGTAACTTTGACAAAATTAAAAAATTTAATTTTAGATGAGGAAGGTAACTAAAAATGAAGTATTTTATAGATTTTGCATCAGGCAGTCTTATTAAACATGGAGAGGAGCTTTGTGGTGACAACGTAGAGTTTTATATAGGCAAGGATATGTGTGTAGCTGTTTTATCTGACGGGCTTAGTAGCGGTGTCAAGGCGAACATTTTATCTACTCTTACCTCTACAATAGCACTTACAATGATAAAAAACGGGCTTACAATAGAGGAAACTGTCGAGACAATCGTAAAGACGCTTCCCGTAGATGCCGAAAAAAACATCGCCTATTCTACATTTACTATTGTAAAAATCACAAACGACGACAAAGCATATATAGCTGAATTCGACGGACCGGAGACATTTTTCTTAAGAAGAGGTCAGATAGAAAAAATTTATTATACAGAAAAAAATATTTGTGGAAAGCTAGTTCGCGAGTCTAATATAGAATTAAGAGAAAACGACGTGCTAGTATTTGTAAGCGACGGTGCACTATACGCGAGCGCTGGAGATACTCTCAACTTAAACTGGCAGTGGGAGGACATCGCAAAATACCTAAAAATCCACGCTAGAGAATCTATGTCTGCTATGGATATAAAAAACGATTTGCTAGGGGTATGCAATCAAATGTATTTATTAGAGCCAGGCGACGATACAACTGTATGCGTCCTAAAAGCTACAAGACCTAAAAAGGTCAAGCTTTTCACTGGTCCTCCTACAAACAAAGATGACGACTCCAAGGTAGTACGCGAGCTTATGACTAATGCCGATATAAAAATAGTCTGCGGTGGCACAACCTCACAAATAGTCGCTAGAGAACTCGGAGTCGACATAAAACCTAGCACAGAGATTTACGACAGGGAAGTTCCTCCTATAGCTTATATTCCAGGAATCGACCTGGTTACAGAGGGTGTGCTTACTCTTTCTAAGACTATAGAGAGATTGCAGGAGCTGTCTAAGAGCTTGGATGACGATATGTTCAAGGCAAAAGACGGTGCATCTCAAATGGCTAAGCTTTTGTACAGCGCGTCTCATATCGAACTATTAGTTGGAAGATCACTTAATATAGCAAATGCTGAATCCTTTTTCCAAAGAGATCTAGAGCTTAGACTTCATGTTATTAGTGAGCTTGAAAAGGTGCTAGTTAAGTTGGGAAAAATCGTATCTATTAAGTATTATTAAAATAAAAATCGCAAAAATCTTACTCGGGATCTTTGCGATTTTATTTTTAAAATTATTTTTATATTACAAGTAATCAAATATTTATTGCATGACTCCTCATTCTAACTTTCATATAATTTCTATTATCATTATACAAAAATACACTATATAAACTGCTAAAATATTACCTATTTTAACCTCACTTACTGTTGATAAACTTTATTGGAAGTTATAACCCTATTGTAAATTTTTTACAGTATTTTTTTTACAAAATCATTGTATAATTTTTCAGAAAATATTATATTTTCTACAAAAAGGATAATTAATATTACATATTGCTTTTACTATTTATTTACATTATAATGTTTATTGTGACTAGATTGTAACTATAAATTGATTTTATAAAAAATATAAATTACATATATTATATTTATATATATGTTAATGTGTTATAAATTTTTATTATTTTATTTTGAGGAGGTATTTAATGGAAACTTTAAACGGTTTTGTAACAGTAATTAATGACTTTTTATGGACTTATATTCTTGTAATCGCATTAATTGTGCTTGGTCTATATTTCTCATTTAGAACAAGATTTGTTCAATTCAGATATTTTGGAGAAATGTTCAGACTTTTAGGCGATGGAATGGGCAAGGAGGCTAAGGCTGACGGTAAGATATCTTCATTCCAAGCATTCTGTATAAGTACTGCATCTCGTGTTGGTACTGGTAATATAGCAGGGATTGCTATAGCTATAATGTCAGGTGGTCCTGGAGCTGTATTTTGGATGTGGTTAGTTGCTCTTATTGGTTCTGCATCAAGCTTTGTAGAAAGTACCCTTG
This sequence comes from Intestinibacter sp., assembly GCF_034113885.1. GTDB lineage: Bacteria > Bacillota > Clostridia > Peptostreptococcales > Peptostreptococcaceae > Intestinibacter. The sequence continues at coordinate 18,565 of NZ_JAXEWM010000098.1, read as the reverse complement.
CACAAATCTACAAAATAAAAGATGGAACTGCATTTAGAGGTGGTCCTGCTTACTATATGGAACAAGGTTTAAATCAAAGATGGATGGCTATATTATTCTCAGTTCTTATAACTCTTTGCTTCCCATTTGTTTTCAATGCAGTTCAAGCAAACACAATGTCACTTGCATTTAACAGCGCTTTCGGTGTACCTAAGCTTGCTATGGGTATAGTTTTATGCGTATTAACTGCTGCTGTTATATTCGGTGGAGTTCACAGAGTTGCCAAGGTTTCTGAAGTAATAGTTCCAATATTTGCTGTGGCTTACATATTAATTGCACTATTTGTAGTAGCTAAAAACATAACTTTAATGCCACAAGTATTCGGAGCTATATTCAGTAGTGCGTTTAACTTCAGAGAATTCACAGCTGGTACATTTACTGGTATGATATTAGTTGGGGTAAAAAGAGGTCTATTCTCTAATGAAGCTGGTATGGGTTCTGCTCCTAATGCAGCTGCAACAGCCAACACTTCTCACCCAGTAAAACAAGGCTTAATACAATCTCTTGGTGTTTTCACAGATACTATAATAATCTGTAGCTGCACTGCTTTTATGGTTCTTTTATATACTCAATTCGCTCAAACATCTGGAGCAACTGGTATAGAATTAGCTCAAGAAGCATTAAGCTATCATATAGGATCTTTCGGATATATGTTTATAGCAGTTTGTATCTTCCTATTTGCATTCAGTTCAATAGTTGGAAACTACTACTATGGACAATCTAACATAGAATTTATATTCGGCGAAAATAAAAATGTTATGTTCGTATTTAGATGCGTAGTTGTATGCATGGTTTTATTCGGTTCTCTAACTCAAGTAGAAATAGTTTGGAACTTAGCTGACGTAATAATGGCTCTTATGGCTATAGTAAACTTAGTTGCAATCGCACTTCTTGGTAAGTTTGCTTTCAGAGCTTTAGACGACTATACTAAGCAAAGAAAAGCTGGAATTAAAAATCCTACTTTCAACCCTGCTAATATAGAAGGATTAGGAAAAGTTGAATGTTGGGGAAATGATAAGGACAGTAAGGCTCTATAATTTATATAAAGTTTGTTTAGAAAATTAAAGGTGGTTATACTTAATAGGTATAGCCGCCTTTTTGATAGCTGCGATTTTAAATGCACCTATTAAGCTGTGCTGTGAAAAGCTGCATTTGAGAAGAGGGTTTGTTTCTATATTATTTGTGCTTTTGTTTTACGCTGTTACATCTTTCGTAGTGATTATGGTCGGAGCAAAGCTTGTCGTGGTTTTGCAGGATTTATTTGCTCTGGCTTTGCTACATCTATTCCGGGGATTTTTGTAAAAACTATAATAACTATAATTGTCACATTCTTTATGACTATCGATTTTGAAAAAATCACAGGCTTTATAAAAAGACAGCTACCTGAGTCAGCTTCAAGTTCTATTGGAGAGGTCAAAAAATACATAACTACTACTCTATTCAAATGCGTATTGTCCTACATACTTATATTGACGATGACCTTCGCTGAAATCACAATCGGCCTTAGCATAATAGGAATACCTAATGCCGTGCTTATTGCACTTGTAATAGCTGTGTTTGATATTTTGCCAGTGCTTGGAACAGGTGGGATAATGATACCTTGAGCTATAATTTCATTTGCTTATGGAAATTATAAAATAGGTCTTGGAATCGCTCTGCTTTATGTGATAGTTACTATTATCAGAAATATTGTCGATCCTAAGTTGGTTGGACAGCAGGTAGGCCTTCATCCTGTGGTGACTCTTATTAGTATGTTTGTGGGGCTTCATTTCTTGGGATTTATAGGGATGCTCGGTCTTCCGATTACTATTTCGGTGGTTAAGAATTTGAATGATAAGGGTGTAATTAAAATATTTAAATAATAGAAAGCTCTAGCTACAATTTTAGGCTAGAGTTTTCTCATCAAAAAAATATCTCCAGCCACATACTTGACTAGAAATTTCAATGCTCTTTAATTAATATGCTTTTTTATTATTTCTTGCACCCTTTCAACATCTATATTAGTAAATTTAGATATTTGTTTTTCACTTAAACCTTCTGAGTACATATTTAAAACAATTTCTATTTTTCCTTTTTCGTACCCACTCTTTTCGCCTTTTTCATAGCCTCGTCTTTCAACTTCTGGATCATATAATGTTTTTGTCATAATACTCACCTCTTCTTCCAAACTCTCATCCTCGATGTAATTTTGATTTAAATATTCAATTAGATTTTGTATTGCTAATAGCATTTTATGAAAATCTTCACCAAGAATTTCATGTTTTTCAAATAATTCTTTTGATTCATATGCCAATTTGGTCGCTAAATTTTTAGCAGTTATAGATAATTCTTTTATTTTATCTATATCATTTTTATTTTTTGCAAAATGAAGTTTCTTTCTTAAATTAAATAGTTGTAGCGGAATCAATGGATACATTTGTTTTTGTATAAGATCTTCGTCGCTATACTGCCAATATTTAATTACATCTACTTTGTACAGAAACTCTTGCTCTTCTGAAAATATAATTAGCAGTTTTAACTGGTCTTCGATATTTTTGTTTTCCTCGAAAAAGATTACCTTTTGTTTTGGAAAATATAGCTTTCTTATGCCATTTCTAAGGTCTCATCAATAAACTCGCTATTTGTAATGCTTACACTGACTTCGTCTGGATTAAAATTCTCCTCAAATATTGCGTTGAGAAGTTTTATTAATACTTTGTCAGAAGTAGTGAATAAACGCTTTAAAATTTCGTCAAGTTTAATCTTTTCTTTTACTGTCAATATTTATCCCTACTTTCTTTAATATAATTATAGCTTAAAAACTTGTATTTTTAAACAAGTAACTACTACAATTATGTAACCAAAATAAGGATTTTATACATGCTCATACAATTTATTTTAGCAGTTATACCACTATCACAAAGTTGTTAAATATAATTACAATGGTTAGAGTCGTTATATATTTTAAATAAGTAAGAAAAAAGTGGCATCTATGATACCACTTTGATTTTTTATTGATATTGCTAATCTATAAGGCATTCTAATAATTCATCGCCAGTTATCTTATAAAAATAACTTTCTACATCCAAAGAATCTAAAACTTTTTTTAGATCTTCTTTTTTATATTTGCAGCCAATTAATGACTTTTCTACGGATTCTATATCTCCACTTCCGAAGAAATCACCTTCGATTTGGCAGTCTTCTATTGTGCCGTTTTTGACTTCTAGCTTGAAGCTTACTCTTCCACCTTTGAAGCGTTTCGCGCGCTCTAGGTTGAATTTAGGGTTTCTGCCGTAAGTCCATTCCCAGGATTCAAATTTTTCCTTGCTGATTTTTTCGATGGCCTTTATGTCTTCGTCTGTAAGCTTGTAGATTTTGTTTGAGCCTTTTAATAGACTTTTTAGCATTATGTCTCTAAAATCCTCACTTGTTACGCCTTCTCCCATGGCTTCTTTTACGTTGATTACTCTTTGGCTGACTGATTTGATGCCTTTAGCTATGATTTTTTCTTCGGATACGCTTAGTGCTTCTACCATGGATTTTATGTCTGTGTCGAATAGCAGAGAGCCGTGGTGTAGCATTGCGTTGTCTTTTATATATTGGGCATTTCCTGAGAATTTTCTATTTCCTATCATAAGGTCGTTTCTGCCACTAAATGAAGCGTCGACGCCTTCTGCTCTAAGCGCTTCTACTACTGGTGTTGTGAATTTTGAAAAGGATATACCTTCATTTTTGTAGTTTTTTTGTATAAATGTAAATTGCCAAGCGCCCATATCTGTGTATATAGTCCCACCACCAGAATTACGTCTAACTAAATTTACGTTGTTTGCCTTAACATATGGTTCGTTTATCTCTGCCAATGTATTTTGGTATCTGCCGACCATAACTGTAGGTGACGTTCTCCAAAATAAAAATATTTCATCGTCGCCTAGATCCTTCTGAGTCAGTAAATACTCCTCTAATGCGAAGTTAAAATACGGGCTAGTTGAGTTGCTGTCTACGTATATCATGTCATTTTCTCCTTAAATATACAAATTTATTTTTCTGCTTTTGTTTTTGCTATATGTGCTTCTAGGGCTTCTGCTGCCTTGTATGAGCTTCTAACTAGAGGGCTACTTGCTATAAATTTAAATCCTTTTTCTTCCCCTACTTTTTTGTATTCGTCAAATTTTTCTAGGCTCACGTATTCTTCTACATCCACGTGCTTTCTAGTTGGTTGTAAGTATTGTCCGATTGTGAATATATCGCAATCAACAGCTAGCACATCGTCCATTAATTTGTATACTTCTTCGTCCGTTTCGCCAAGACCTACCATTATTCCTGTCTTTGTAAGTATATCTGGTGCTTTTTCTTTTACATATTTTAATACGAATAATGATCTTTCGTACTCAGCTTCTGGTCTTACTTTTTCGTATAATCTCTCTACAGTTTCCATGTTATGGTTTATCACATCTGGTTTTGCTGCGATAACTATATCTAAATTCTTAGGCTCACCCTTTAAATCAGGTATTAAAACCTCGATTGTTGTATCTGGATTTAATCTTCTAATTTCTGTGATAGTTTTGGCAAAATGATTTGCTCCACCATCTTCTAAGTCGTCTCTTGTAACACTAGTTACTACGACGTGCTTTAGGTTTAATTTTTTAGCAGATTCTGCTACTCTAAGAGGCTCATTTTCGTCTAATTTTGTAGGCACTCCATTTGTAACGTTGCAGAATTTGCAGTTTCTTGAGCATTGGTTACCCATTATCATGTAAGTAACTGTACGTTTTTTGTAGCATTCACCTCTATTAGGACAGTTTGCTTCCTTGCAAACAGTATGTAAAGCGTTATCTTCCATCATTTTCGCTACTTCGCCTACACCGCTGTCGTAGCTGACTTTAAACCAATCTGGTTTTTTCAATCTCTTTTTCTTTTCCATTATTTTCCTCCAATTATATAAAAATAACCTGCTAATTTAAATTATAGTGTTTGCGCAATTTATATTCAATAAAATAGGAGATTTTATTTGATATAAAAAATATTTGATATAAAAAATATTTTGTGATAATTATTTTAATATTGTTATTTATTTTCAACATGTATTATTTTTTTGTTTTTTGCAAATATCATATCAGAACACTCTGCAAATATTGCTCCACAAATAATCAATACAGCACCTATAATTTGAGGTAAACTCATGACTTCACCTAATATCAATACTGAAAATACAACTGCTGACAACGGCTCTAAATAACCACATACAGCGACTGTCTGAACTGGCAAGTCGGAAATTGATGAAAAATAAAGATAACACCCTATCGCTGTATTAACTAAACCTAGTATAAAAATAGGTATCCAGCTCGAAGCAGGTACATCTATCACAAATCCCTGTTTAAATCCAATAAATACTGCAACTACTACAAATCCTGCTACAAGCTGTATTGTAGAAATTTCCAATCCAACGATATCCTTTGCTTGTTTGTTAAATATAATCATTAATGAGTACATTAACGCCGCCATAGCTCCACAGAACAAGCCAAATTTAATATTTCCACCATGTGATATTCGACCGTTGACAAGCAAAACTCCACAAAATACGGTAATAAACCCTAAAATCTTAGGTAAAGTCAATTTTTCTTTAAATAAAATCGGTGAAACAATCATCACTATTATCGGTCCACAATAAAATACAAGTGAAGCAATACTGACACCTATTTGTTTATAAGCCTCATACACAAACATCCAGCTAAGTCCCATCGCGACTCCAGATAGTATGGCGAAAAATGTCTGTTTTTTATATTTCTTAAAAGAGACTTCTCTCTTAGAAAATATAAATATCGATACCAACATCAAGCTCCCAATCAACGTTCTAAAAAACACAATTTCATAGCTTGAAAGCGATATATAGCTCGCAACGACACCGTTTGTTCCAAACAAAAGCAATGAAAAAATATATTTTAAATATGCTCGCTTCATAATCCCCTCTCCTTTACTTGTAATTTTCATATTTTAAGTGTATCATAGGTTTAAATATTATAAAAACGAATATTTATCATAATTAAACGGCTTACAATCGGGAATAATTCGCATCGGAGCATCTAATAACCAAGGGGGATAATAAAAAAATGAAGAAAATTTTAAGAAAAATTGTATGTTTAGTAATGTGTATGATGTTTATATTTAGTATTACAGGATGTGCAAAATTTAATTCAAAAATCAATGATATTAAAGGTAATTTAAAAGGAAATGGATATACAATTCATACTTATGACAATTATGGAAAACTAGTCCTAACAACAAGTGGCGAAAAAATCAACATAAAAGGTAATGCAGTTGAAACGACTAATTATGACAGTGATGGAGATGTCATCACTGGCTATGAGATGTCCTCTGTCATAACTATTAATATTGATGGAAATCAAATTCAAAGCTGTGGAGATACTTGTATATTTGAACAAAAAGGATTAAAACCATCTGTTGATTTTACAAAAGAAGAAATCAATAGTACTTCAAATAAAGGTATTTCTGATTATACTTATGTATCAAATATTGTGAATAAATACAAAAATATGTTTGGAAAATCAAGAGTGGTAGTTATTAAATCTCAGCTCGGTCAACCAATTACTGGTTATTCCGGAGATGAAGTTTATTGGGAAATTCCAAAAAATCTTCCAAAGATGACAAAATTAATGATTGATGGAAAGGCTCTTTATATTCATAGGGCTAATTTTCAAATTATCGATACAGAATTATTAGACTAAAGTTAGGCAAATAAAATCATAAGAGTAGCTAGAATTTCTAACTACTCTTTTTTATAAAAAATATAGACTAAATCACTATTCACAATCCTCAAATATCGGCTCGATATACTCTTTTATAAAGTCTATCCTGTCTGTTACATTTGGAACGAAAAAGGCTACTATAGATACTACTATTTTTTTGTCTTCATTGACATATATGATATTTCCGCCATCGCCCATAGCTGCGTATCCGTGTTCATCGTCATCATTAAGCCACCATAGATATCCGTATGGCAGATTTTGTTCTTTCCAGCGGCTATGTTCTGTTGTACTGTCCTTAATCCATTTTTCGGATACGATTTGTTTTCCGTTGTAGATTCCGCCATTTAAGTATAGCTCGCCTATTTTTGCCATGTCCATAGCTGTTAGAGTTAGTCCCCAGCCTGCTGCATTTGTGCCAGTAGGGTCGGCAACCCAACCGCTGATATCGCTTGATTCGTAAAATGCCATCTGCTCTTCTTTGCTATTAAATGTTATATTGCCAGCTACGGTGATTCCAAGCGGTATAAATAGATTTTCTGTAGCAAAATCTAGCACGGATTGTCCAGTTATTTTTGCGAGAATGCCTGATAAAATGTCTGGTCCTATTAATGGAGCATAACTAAATTCTCCTATTTCACCTTCGCCTCCTAGTAAGTCGAGTGCGAAGTTCACCCAGTTGTCGCTTGTGAAATATTTTTCATAAGGTGGAATTACATACTTATATGGTACTGTCATCGTCAAAAGGTTTTCGAGTGTGATATTTTGTATTGCTTTTTCTCGTTTTTTGACTGTGTAGTCTGATAAAAAGTCTAGTACCTTTTGATCGATACTTTTGATATAGCCCTTGTCTATAGCTATTCCAACTAAGATTGAAATTATGCTTTTTGTGACTGAGTAAACATGTATTGTGCTAGATGATGTGCATCCGTTAAAGTAGTTTTCATATACAGTGTTTCCATCCTTTAGCACAACTACCCCTGCGATATTTTTGTAATCGCCTTTTATTTTGTTTTCTAATTCTAAAATTTTATGGCTGCTCATTTAAATCTCTCCCTTCAGTTTTTCTATCTTTATCTTATAGCTTTACCTAAGGACAGAGTCAACACGATAAATTTTAGATAACACAAGCCTAAAAAAAGTGCCGATAAATAAATTTAATTCTATTTAACAGCACTTTCTTTTAATATTATTTTTCATTTGCAGCTTTAAATTGTTCTATTATTTTAAAGCTACTACTTGTTCCTATACGCTCTGCACCTGCTTCTATCATAGCCTTGCAAGTTTCCCAGTCGCGTATTCCTCCTGCAGCTTTAACCTTTACATCTTCGCCAACTGTTTGTTTCATTAATTTTACATCCTCAATTGTTGCTCCTGAAGTACCAAATCCAGTACTTGTTTTAATAAAATCTGGTTTAACTTCCTTGGCGATTTCTGCGACCTTTTTAATTTCGCTTTTTTCAAGATAGCAGTTTTCAAATATAACCTTAGAAATTACATTATTCTTTTTACAAATACCAACTATTGTCTCCATCTCTTTTTTTATGTAATCGTAATTTCCATTTTTTAATTCGCCAATGTTTATAACGTAATCAATTTCATCAGCACCATTTTTTATAGCATCTTCAGTTTCAAAGGCTTTGACTTCGATTGATGTTTGTCCTAGAGGGAAAGATATTGCCGCACCAACGTGTACCCCTGTTCCTTCTAGAAGCTTTTTACATAATGAAACTGGACTTGAATTTATCGCTACCATAGCAAATTTATTATCAGCAGCTTCCTTGCATAATTTTTCAAATGATTTTTCATCTGCAAAAGGCTTTAACAATGTATGATCAAACATACCGCATAAATCTTGTAACTTCATAATTAATCCTCCTCTTAAAAAAAAGAAGTGTTGAAAAATAGATTTAATTCTATTTGACAATACTTCCTTTTACTATTATTTTTTAGAAACTAAATCTAATTGCTTTTCGACTTCAGCCAGCGTTGGTATAGAGATTTGTCCACCCATGCTTTGTACTGAGATTGCTGATGCCATAGAGCTTTTTTTCAATATATCTAGAAGCTCTAGCTTTTTATCGATTCCATATGCAAATGCTCCGTGGAAAATATCTCCTGCGCCGTTAGTGTCGATTGCCTTTACCTTGTACGCATCTAGGTGAATTAGCTCTCCGTCCATTTCGTATAGTAGACCTTTTTCCCCTAGAGTGATTACTGCTTTTTTGTTGTTTATTTTCTTCACTTCGGCGAATATTTCCTTGCATTCTTCCCAATTTTCAAGGTTCACAGCTTTTCCAGTGTATTGTCTGGCAAAATCCTCTGAGCACACGATGTAGTCGACTTCCTTTGCAACTTGGTAAGTGCTCTCTCTGTATGTACCGGCATCTACTACTGAAATGGCATCTGGGTATTTTTTAATAGCAGCTATACTGACTTCTGGCTCATGTCCATCGCTTAAAATAACATCTATTTTTTCGTCTGGAAGCGTGAAATCTAAACCGCTCTTTTCTCCAGGGAAATTAAATAGAGTTCTATTTCCGTTTTGTTGATTACATAGAATAAAACTGTATGGAGTTGAAATTTTATCGTCTTTTATTAGGTAGTCTATATTTACACCTGTGTCGACTAAAATTTTTCTAAGCTGATCTCCGTAGTAGTCTTTACCAATTCTGCTAACTAGATAAACTTCAGCGCCCCATAATGAGCATAAGTAAGCTGAGTTTAGGGCAGGACCTCCTCCACATTCTACTTTGTCTGTGATTCTGTATTTTTGATTTTCAACGATACTGTCTTGCATAGGGACTAGGATGTCGTATGCAGACTGACCTATACACATTATAGCCATTTTTATTTCTCCTTCTTAGCAATTTTTACTAATCTACTTGTTCCAAGTCTATCAGCACCAAGCTCTACAAATTTTTCTGCATCTTCAAATGAAGAAATTCCTCCAGCTGCCTTTATCTTTACATTTTCTCCTACATTTTTTTTGAATAAAGCTATGTCTTCAAAAGTAGCTCCTGCTGTAGAAAATCCTGTAGATGTTTTTATATAGTCTGCTCCTGATTTTGTAACGATTTCACACATTTTAATTTTTTCTTCTTCTGTAAGTAGGCAAGTTTCTATGATTACCTTTAATATAAGATCGCCACAAATTTCTTTTAGCGCTTTTATTTCGTTTTCTATTTCGTCGTATTTTTTATCTTTTAAATCTGATATTGAAATCACCATATCGATTTCATCAGCACCGTTATCTATTGCATCCTTTGTTTCAAATTTTTTGACCTCTGTTGTTTGATATCCGTTTGGAAATCCTATAACTGTGCATATTTTTAAATCATCTCCAACGTATTCCTTTGCTCTTTTTACAAATGAAGGTGGAATACAAACTGAAGCAGTTTTATATAGACAAGCATCATCACAAAGTTGTTTAATTTGTTCCCATGTAGAAGTTTGTGCTAATAAAGTGTGGTCTACCATTCCTAAAATTTTACTTTTTTCCATATCATCTTCCCCCTATAATTTTAGTATCTAATCTATAAATTTTGATATATCACTTAAAATTTGATCATAATCTATTTTACTATAATCAGTCACATCTATTTCAATTAATTCGCCTAATTGGAATTTATCGTAGCCTTTATTTTCACATCTATCTTTAAATATCTCAAAAGTAACAAAGCAATCGCCCTTTGTTCTATCCTCTAGCACATCCCCCTTATGATAGCAGCTGACCATATGTGATAGATGTCTAGATGAATCGTTGTCTCTTTGGATTGATCTTTGATATAAAGTTGGTATATCTCCAATTAATCTGATAGTAAGCACCCTGTAGTCGTGCTTTTTAGATAAATCGTCTAAAGTTCCCTTTTGCTTATCGCTAAATGGATAATCAGATATTATCATCTCAGATTTTTCCATCTTGTTATCTATAGTTTCATAGTATTTTTGCCAGCTCATTTGCTCTATCTTTACTTTTTCCTCTAGATTATTAAATCCATATTCGTCAAATAATTCTTCCTTCATAGTATCCTGAGATACAACTTGAAATTCTGGGTATTTTGCTAGTATTTTATTGCATAAAAAAGATTTTCCTGTAGCTGGATATCCAGCTAATAGTATTAGTACCTTCTTCATAATTATTCTCCTTTAACCAAATAAACGGGTTAATTGTTACAATTAGCCCGTTTAAATTTAAGATTATTTTATATTACATTTTGAATAAAGTTGCTTTATCTATTATAATATCTTTTATTTTTTCGTTTGCAGGCCCTAAAAGTTTTCTTAAAGAAGTTAAAGGTGTTGCATCTGGGAATGTAGTGTTTACTACTTCTATGTAAGATTTGTTTAATTCAGTTCCTACGTTTATTTTCTTCATTCCTTCACGTACGCAACGTTTCATATCTTCATCAGATACTCCAGTTCCACCATGTAAAACTAATCCTGTATCTCCTAATTTAGCTTTTAATTCAGTTAATAATTCATAGTTTATTTTAGCTTTTGATTTGTATTGACCGTGAGTAGTTCCTATAGAAACTGCTAATGCATCAACACCTGTTTCTGTAGCGAAGTATAATGCATCTTCTGGTTTAGTATACATTGCATCGTCTTTTGCAACTACTACACCTTCTTCAGCTCCACCTATAGAACCAACTTCACCTTCTACTGAAACTCCTCTTTCGTGAGCATATGCAACTACTTCTTTTGTATTTTTTATATTTTCTTCTATTGGTAATGAAGAACCATCGTACATAACTGAGCTGTATCCACAGTCTATAGCTTTTTTAAGTTTTTCTATGTCTTTGCAGTGGTCCATATGTAATGCAACACTTACTGTTGATTTTTCTGCTAATGCTTTTACAGCTGCTATTAATGGTTCAAATCCTATATATTCAGCTGTTCCAAGTGAAGTTTGTATTATTATTGGAACATTTATTTCTTCTGCTGCTTTTATCATAGCTGGTAGCATTTCAAAGCAGTGTAGGTTGAATGCTCCAACAGCTCCTTTTCCTTCATTTTCTTTGAATAATTCTATTAAATTCTTATACATTACTCTGTCTCCTTTTTATGCTTTTATATGTATTTTTTATATTTTATTTACTTTTTTAAGTATTTTATGCTTTTCCGCGTATTACGTCTTTTGATAATTGCATCAAGCTGTTGATTTTATCCATGTACATCTTAACTTGATCTTCATCCTTAGAATCTGAAGCTTCTTTTCTCTTAATGTTGTAAAGCTTTAATAAATCTGTATATGCTTTTCCTAGCTCTTTATTTTCTTCTAAGCTTGTTTCATACATTTCTATAGCTTCAGAAATTTTTTCCGCTTGAAAATATAAAGATCCTAATTTATTTAAGCATTCAATACGTTCTTTACCTGATAGTGATTCTAATTTTGCTTTTTCACTTTCTATTGTCTGTAATATTTCTTCTATATTAAGTGTTTTTTCAACCTTTGTTTCTTTACTTTTTTTCTCTGCTTTATCTTTTTTCTTTCCGAATAAAAAGAACATGTAAATTCCTCCTATTACAACTTTTAATTAATTTATAACTACTAGCTAATTATATTTCTAACAATTAGCTAGTAGCTGTTAAATTTCTAAAAATTAATTATCCTAGAATCCGAAAACTCCTGTAACTGATTTAATTAACATGAAGAAGAATGCTGTTACTACTGTATCAACGTCTGTACAAGTAGTTCCTATAAATCCTATTTCAGCTAACATTGGAGATAACATAGCTGGTAAGAATGTTATGAATATACCATGTGCTATACAACCAATTGCAACCCCTCTTCTACCACCTACTTGGTTAGCGAATATACCTGCTGTACCACCTGCGAAGAAGTTAGATAATACTCCTGGAAGTACCATTGGTAATCCTACTAAAGGTGTAGTAAACATACCTATTATTGATCCTATTGTAGTGAATATGAACCCTAATATTACTGCATTTGGTGCATATGGGAATAATACTGGACAGTCTAATGCTGGTACTGAATTTGGAACTAATTTCATTGATATACCTTGGAATGCTGGTACGATTTCAGCAAGTAACATACGAACACCTGTCATTAATACGTATACACCAACTACGAATTGCATACCTTGTAAGAATGCATGTACCATGTAGTTTGTGCTTCCACAGTAATCTGCACAAGCTGCTGGTCCTGCAAATGCTGCTGTTATTAAGTATAAAGGAACCATAACTACCATTACTGATAGATAAGTATCTTGCATAAATTCTAAGCTTTTTGGTAATTCTATATCTTCTGTTGATTTAGAGTTTCCTCCAGTTAATTTTGCTACTAATGCTGTGAACATATATCCTATAGTACATAAATGTCCTAATGCTATATCTTCACTACCTGTGATCTTCTTAACTATAGGTTGTGCAAATGCTGGCATGAATGTTGCGAAGAATCCACCTACTATACTACCTGCAAGTATTAGTGGTAATCCTCTTAATCCACAGTAGTAAGCAAATACTGCACATAAAGTTGCTTCCCATAATAAAGCTTGACCTGTTAAGAATATGTATTTAAATTTAGTAAATCTTGCTATTAATATATTTACTATGAATATACCTGCTAAAGTAATAGCTATTTCACTACCAAGCCCTAATTCGTTCATGGCTTGTCCGTTTATACCTTCTATTGAAGCTACTATACCTTGAAGTCCAAATGCTGATTGGAATATATCACCAAAGTATGTTAATGAACTTACGATTACTGAAGAACCTGCTGATAATACTAGGAAACCTAACATAGTTTTCATAGTTCCTGATACTACTGTTCCTAATGGTTTCTTTTGTAAAACTAATCCTAATAATGCTATTAGTGCTATTATGATTGATGCTTGAGTTAAGATATTTTTGATTATAAAATCTAATGCTGCCATAGTTTTTCCTCCCTTTTTATTAAATTGTTATGATTTATAATTTGATAAATTGCTTTTAATGGGCTCTTTGATTTTAAAGAGCACCTAATTCTTGTAAAACTGGAACTAATTTTTCTTTTATTTCTTTTTTGTCTACTAATCTGTTTAAGAATATTTTTGGACAGCTTATAGAATATCTTTCGAATTGTTTTTCGAAGTTTTTACCTGATATTACTATATCTGCATTTGCTCCTGAAACACTTGAGATATCAGTGTGATCTAGCTTAGCTTCTACACCTAATTCTTTTAAAACTGCTTCTACACTCATTTGACAAGCAAAACTGCTTCCTAAACCTGCTCCACATACTGCTAATATTTTTAACATAACTACTCCTCCTTAATATTTTTATTTATTAATTAATTTTATTAATTCGTCATATGTATCGACTTTTGCTATTTCATCGATCATGCCTTCATTTATAAATTCCATTATCATTCTTAGAACATCTAAATGACTTGCATTATCTACTGCTGAAAAGCATATTAGTACTTTTACTGCACTTTCATCGCCTTCGAAATGTACAGGCTCTTTTAATGTAATTAAACTACATCCTATCTTTAGTGCTCCTTTTTCTGGTCTTGTGTGAGGAATTGCTATTCCATCTGCTATTACAATGTATGGTCCGAATTCTTTGACTGAACTTATTATTGCATCTACATATGATTCTTTAGCGCATCCTTGTTCGACTAGCATGCTTGCACCTGCTCTTACTGCTTCCTCCCAGGTACTAGCTTCGACTTTTAATTTAACATTTTTTTCTGTTAATATTAATTTATCCAAAATTTATCCCCCCTTTTTGGTTCTTTGTATTTATTGCTGAGTTTTATTCAATTCTGATATGAATTCCTCATAATTTCTATTTTTTATTAATTTCATAACACCTTGCTGAGCTATCAGGTAGTTGTATAGCTTTTTAAATACAACCTCCCAAATATCGTATTTACTCTTTGGAATGCTGAATAATAAAACTACCTGTACTTTTTCTTCATCCCATAAAATCGGCTTCTTTAAAATCATTATAGATACAGCAGCTTCTGTCATATTATGTGCTAATGCATGTGGTATAGCTACTAATCCACCTAATTCAGTTGTCGCCATTTCTTCTCTTTTAAAGATTGATTCCTTTACTGCTTCAGATATATAGCCATTTTCTAGCATTTTATCTGTCATGAATTCTAATACAGAATTTTTATCCTTAAAATCCACGTTACAGAAGAATAACTCAGGCTTAAAGATTTCCTTATAATCTATTTCATTAGAACCTTTTTCTGTGTCATCAATCATTTTTTCTAGTTGATCAATATCTTTTTCTTCTAAAAATAATTTAATCTTTTTAATTTTAGGACTAGAGAAGTTTTCCAATTCAACTGTAGTAAACACTAAATCAACACTATCTATCAATTCTTGGCTTACATCATTCATTGAACATGTTTTTACAACTTCAACCTTATTATTTAGATTGTTTTGTATCTTTTCCTTTAGAAGCATCGCCGTTGCAACACCTGCAATACATACGATAGCTACCTTTTTTCTCTTTCGATTTTTATTTAAGCCCTTTCTTTCTAGTGAAGCCCCAAAGTGCATCGCTAAAAATCCTATTTCACTTTCCTTTGCCTTTAGGTTAAATTTCTTTTCAATTATTTCACCTGCTATAACAGCTAGTTCAAAAGCCAGTGGATAAGAATTTTTTATAGAATCTAAAAACTCATTTCTTATATTCATATCAAATCTAAGTCTTTGAAGTGCTGAATTTAAATGCATAGCCAATCCATTTATTAATTGTTTATCATCTGATAGGTCTATTTTTGTTTTTTCCTTAATAGTAGCTAAGATATACTGAATCTCTGGCTTGTATGTATATTCACCATTGATATCTTCAATTAAAAATCTTTGACTAGAAATTAAATGCTGTGTTAAATAATAAACTTCATCGCCTAGATCAATATTCAATTTTTCTTTAAGCTGTAAAATTACCTCCTGAGCACATTTAAATTCATCAGTTAAAGTAAATGCTCTAATCTCTTCTATAGGATATTTGACAACTTTTTTAAATTTAAATCTTTCTAACATTATCAAAGTATGGTTTACTAGGTTATTAAAAGATATATCAGTTAATTTCAAATTGTATTTTTTAATATTTTCAAGTAGTATTTCTTTTACTATTTTTATTTCATTTGCTGAAAAAATATTTTCAAAGAACTGCTTTCTTTCCTTTTTTGTTTTTGTTTTATCATTGAAAATATAATCTGAAATACAATATCTTATTTTAGCTTCTTCGCCAATAATTCTGACTCCATACGTTTTTGTTATACTTACCTTTAAATCGTATTTTTTTAATACTTTATCTACTGATCTTAAGTCTTTTTTCAAGGTTGAATTACTTATAAATAATTCCTCCTCTAAATCAAATAAATCAAATTTTTCTTCTTTATTTAGAGCTCTCAGCAATAATTTATTAATTATATATAATTCTCTATCTTTAGGTTCAGAAGGAATAATATTCTGAGATTCTACTTTTGCTTCTGAAGATTCTAATGATTTCAAAAATTCTTCATATCTAGCGTAATCATTGATTTTTAAAAAATATCCTTGGCCTACTTCTGATTCAATTTCAGCTCCCGCATCCTTTAAAATAGAGTTAAGCTCTTTGATATCGTTTCTAATAGTTCTGCTAGATACTCCTGTAGATAAAGCAAGACTATCACCTTTTATTTTTTCTTGAGTTTGTCTTAAAATATTAAATATTTGCTTTAATCTCTTATTTATCATTTTTCCTCTCCCCTTATTATAATTTTATTATATATAATTCTTTCTTTTGTATATAGTCATTTAATTTCCTCTTTACTGCGGAAATTTTTTGTTAAAACTTATACAAAATTTACTGAAGAAGATATCGTTTATATGATTTTTTGTATTTTATTTATTTGCTTTTCTTATTTTAAATTATATATAATTTGTGTTTATAGATATAGTCATTTAATTTCCTCTTCAGTGTGGAAAAAAAGTAATCGTTTTTTCAGTTAAATAAAATTATATCAATATACATTTTTTTGTACAACAAAATAGTTATGCTATAGTATTCTAATATTGTAGAACTTATTATAAAATTAAAAAGCCTATATGAATTATCGCTAATCCATATAGGCTTTCTAATATTACACTTAAAAAATTATATTCTATTTCAATCGCTAATTATTTTAATAATTTAGCGTATTCTTTACCAGCTTCTACGCAAGCTTGTAGAGTTTCATCATCTGGGAAGAATTTTTTCTTAACAGTTTCCACTGGCATCTTGAATCCCATAGCCTTTAAAGCAGCTTCAGCTATTGATACACCTTCACCACTCCATCCGAAAGAACCAAATACACCTGCTATAGTTCCTTTGTTTGCCATTGGGTCTATGCTAGCGAATAAGTCCCACATAGGTTTAACCATTGATCTGTTGATTGTTGGAGAACCTAATACTACAACTTTAGATGCTAGGAATATGTCATGCATTTCTTGTGCGCTTAGTTGTTCTAAGTCGTATAAATCTGGTTCAACGCCTTCTGATTTAGCACCTTCTACTATCTTTTCAGCCATTTGTTTAGTGTTTCCATAAGCTGATAGGTAGAATATGCTCATCTTGTCGTTGTTAGTAGCTGCTACAGCTTCTTTTGACCATTCTACATATCTTTGAACTTGAGCCATTGGTTCTTTTGATAAAATTGGACCATGTGAAGTTAAGATTGTATCGAAGTCAAGACCTAATTTAACAACCTTGTCTACTCCCTTTAATACGTCAGCAGCAAATGGTTTAACTATGCAGTCGTAGTAAACTTTTGAAGCTTTTAGGTAGTCTTCGTTGTTTACAGCAGCGTCTGCTTCATAAGATCCGTAGTGGCATCCGAAAGCGTCACAAGTTAATAATAATTTGTCTTCTTCTATATAAGTAAACATTGTGTCTGACCAGTGAAGCATTGGAGCAGTGACAAATTTTATATTTCTCTTACCTATATTTAAAACATCACCATCTTTTATAGTTTGAACGTTGAATGGTTTGTTTAATTGGTTAGTTAAGAAGTTTTTAGCAGGAGTAGTACAATAAACTACTGCGTTTGGATTTTTTTCTAAAACGTAAGATAAACTACTTGCGTGGTCTGGTTCAGTATGATGAACTACTATGTAGTCGATATCTTCAATTGGAGTTACCTTTTCTATATTTTCAAAGAATTCATCCTTGAAATTTGATTTTACAGTATCAAATAAAACTGTTTTTTCGTCTTTTATTAGGTATGAATTGTAAGTTGTTCCGTATTCAGTTTCCATTATTATGTCGAATACTTCTAGTGCTTTGTCTTCAACACCTACGTAATAAACATCTTTTTTTATTTCAAAAACATTACTCATAAATTTTTCCTCCTAATTTAGAATTAATTTCTCTATATTTATTATAAACAAAATCGCTGTGAAAATAAATTATAACTTATATTTTATGCTTTAATCTGTTTCTTAAACGTTTTCAATATTGCACTAAAAAAGGTGTTCCGATAGTTGTAATTGAAACACCTTTTTTAAATTTACGAATGTGATATTATTTTAATAATTCATCTAATATTTCTTGTATTTCGTCTTCACATCCACCGCATCCAGTTGATGCTTCAGTCATTTCTTTGATGTCGTCTACAGTTTTAGCACCATCTTCTACTGCTTTTTTAATAGTTGAGTAGCTAACTTCCATACAATTACATATTTGTCTATCTTCCATTTTTTTACCTCCATGTTATTTATTAACATTTTTTATTTGTTTTATATATACCCACCTTGGATATTCTAAAACACCTTTTCTACTTTTTATTATAGTTTTT
>NZ_JAXEWM010000097.1:0-11366 GCF_034113885.1 Intestinibacter sp. | reverse complement strand
TGGAATGATACCAGGAGCTAATATAGGTAAAGATTACGCTGTATTTGAAGCAGTACACGGTAGTGCGCCAGATATAGCTGGCAAAAATATAGCTAACCCAACAGCTATAATCCAATCAGCTGTTATGATGCTTAGATATTTAGGAGAACAAGAAGCTGCAGCTAAGATAGAAAATGCTCTAGCACAAGTATTCCTAAAAGGAGAAAACTTAACTGGTGATTTAGGTGGAACTGCTACAACTGATGAATTTACAAATGAAATATTAAAATATATATAATGAAAAAATTGGCAGTAAAGAATACTTTACTAGCTAAAATCGAATAAAGATGATTAAAAAAACTACTATAGCGAAATATTAACAGCGATATTTCAATATAGTAGTTTTTAATTATTTTGATATAATATATGCATAGAATAAAAGATTAAAAAAATAGTTTAATCTATAGAAAGGATAGTTTTTATGAAAATAGGAATTTCAGCACTGCCGTTTAATTTAAAAGAGGCATTAGATATTTGTGAGAAAAATAAAAAAATAGAGCATATAGAAGTGGGACTTGACAATCTAGAGGATGTAGGAGTTTTAAAAAAGTATAAATCTAAAATAGAAGATTTAAACTTGAGCATTTCAATACACCTGCCTATGGAATTAAATACCTGTGAAAATATAAATTACATAAGAAATTCATGGATAGATTTCATATGTAAAATCGATGAAGCCTTGACCCAAGACTTCGATATTAAGTACTACAACCTTCATCTAGGATATGTGATGACAAATAGGTTAGACAGAAATAGACAAAAATATTTAAAAAATACAGTAGAATTTTTAAATGACAGTAAATTAAATCAAAAATTAAATGGAAGGATTTTATCTATAGAAAATACATACTCTAAAAAAGGTGATTTTTCAAATGTAGGCGACAGAGTGGAAGATTTTAATTATATTTTCAATAATATTATAAATGATGGCGTTTATTTTTGCTACGATACAGGACATGAGCTGATGAGTAAAAATGATTATACCGAGGTTTTTGATAAGACAAAAATTATTCACTTTAGTGATAACGATGGTGTAAATGATTTACATTTAGGCTATAAAAAAGGCATTTTAACCGATAAAATATTCGATAAAATAGAAAAAATAAATCCAGATTATTTAATACTAGAAATAGATTTTAAAGATATAGAGTATACTCTAAATTATTTTTAAAATTATATTATAAAAAAATGATTATATATAAAAAATTTTAATAATTTTGTTATATTTTTTTTATATATTAATGCAATTCAATTAAAATGTGCTATAATCTAACTACATGGTCAATTAAACATATGATTAGGTTGACGAAAATGACCATGTAGCTTATATCCCCTTTTTGTACAGATGAGGTAAATAGTTTTATAGGAAAAATTTATAAAAAGGGAGAAAAATAATGATTCTAATGATAGACAACTATGATTCTTTCGTGTACAACTTAGTTCAGTACTTTAAAGAATTAGACGAAGACATAGTGGTGAAAAGAAATGATGAAATTACGATAGACGATATAAAAACATTAAACCCTGAAATTATCGTCTTATCACCGGGACCATGCAGTCCAACTGAAGCTGGAATTTGTATCGAAGCTGTAGAAAATTTCAAAGGTAAGATACCTATACTTGGTATATGCTTAGGACACCAAACTATAGGTCAAGTATTTGGCTCTAAAATAGTTAAGGCAATAGAGCCGGTTCATGGAAAAGTCCACAGTATCACTCACGATGGCAAGGGAGTTTTTACAAACATAAAAAATCCTCTAAACGTGACTAGATACCATTCTTTAGTAGTAGACACTGAGACATTATCAGATGAATTAGAAATCACTGCAAAGACTAAAGAAGGGGAAATAATGGGCTTAAGACACAAAAAGTACATGATAGAGGGAGTTCAATTCCATCCAGAAGCTGTACTTACAGAATGTGGCCATGAGCTTTTAAGAAACTTTATTACTTTAGCTAGAGAAAGGATACAAGAAAATGCTTAGACAAATCGATACTAAACTAGACGCTTTTGAAATTTACACAATATTTAAAGATGAAAACGACAGCTTTATTCTAGACAGTGCAATGGATCCAGAAAAACTAGGGAGATACTCTTTTATAAGTAGTAATCCTTTTAAAAAAATAAAAGCAAAAGATTCTGAAACTAATCCTCTTAATACTTTAGAGGAAGAACTTAAACATTACCAAGGCGAAAATGACACTGAGTTGCCATTTGTAGGTGGAGCAGTAGGGTATTTATCTTATGATTTAGGAAACTACATGGAAAAGTTACCTCAAATTGCTGTAGATGATACGGGAGTATACGATTTATATTTTGGTTTTTACAATTGGGTAGTTGTAGTAGATCATCTAGAAAATAAAACTTACATAGCGACACCGAATTTAGACAAGAAAAATGAAGAGTTTTTAATTGATGAAATTGAAAATAGAATAAAAACTGCAGAACAAAAGGGAATAGACCCTATCTGCTACGAAACTAAAAACATTAAACCTATAAAACTACAATCAAACTTCACAAGAAAAGGATTTGAAAATGCTGTACAAAAAGTAAAAGATTACATAAGAAGTGGGGATATATACCAAGCTAATTTAACTCAACGTTTTACAGGAAAGACTAGTTTATCTAGTTACGAATTATATAGAGATTTGAGAAGATTTTCTCCAGCGCCATTTGGAGCATTTTTGAATTTCGATAAATTCCATATTCTATCTAATTCACCAGAGAGATTTATCAAATGTGTAGATAGAAAATTAGAAACTAGACCTATAAAGGGAACTAGACCTAGAGGAAAAGACGAAGCTGATGATTTGAGATTAAGAGAAGAATTATTAAATAGTGAAAAGGACAGAGCAGAATTACTTATGATAGTAGACTTAGAGAGAAACGACCTATCTAGAGTATCCAAGGTAGGTACTGTAAAGGTTCCAGAGCTATTTGTAATCGAACCATATGCAAATGTAAATCACTTAGTTTCAACAGTAGTAGGGACTTTAAGAGACGAATTAAGCCCTATAGACGTGATAAAAGCCACTTTCCCAGGAGGATCTATAACAGGTGCACCTAAGATTAGATCTATGGAGATAATAGAAGAGCTAGAACCAACTAAGAGAAATGTCTACACAGGTTCTATAGGATATATAGGATTTGATGGAAATATGGACTTAAATATAGCAATAAGAACTATAGTAAAACAAAACGAAAATGTGTATTTCCAAGTTGGTGGAGGTATGACTTGGGGTTCTAATCCAGCTGATGAGTACCAAGAAACTATGGATAAGGCTGCTTCTATAATGAAGGCTCTTAGAGGTTATTATGAAGAGTAGTGTTTCTTTTAATTCAACACTTTCAAAGTTTGGAATGGGATTATTTGAAACTATAAAAGTCACAGATTGTCCTCTAGATTTAGATTTACATTTAGATAGGCTGTTTAATTCAGCTAGAGAATTAAACTTCGATATTGACGAAAATAAAGAGTTTTACAGAAAAACGATTTTAGAATATATAGATAAAAACGATGTAAAAAATAAAGCACTTAGACTTACAGTATTTGATGAAGGATATAATATAAGTCTAAGGGATATAACATATAATGAAGAAACTTATAAAAAAGGCTTTAAATTATGCATATCTCCAATTAAAAGGGGAGACAGTATAATATACAGACATAAGACTACTAATTACTACGAGAGCATGTATTCTAAACATTTTGCAACTGACAATGGATTTGACGATGCGATATTTTTAGATACTTCTGGTAGAGTATTAGAGTGTTCTATGAGCAATATATTTTTTGTAAAATCAGATACAGTATATACACCTAAGAGCTCATCTCCAATTTTAAATGGAATAATGAAGCTGAATATAGGTAGAGTTTGCGAAAGCTTAAATATAAATTTAGTCGAGTGCGATATAGATATCTCATCTGTTGATGAATATGAAGGTGTGTTTGTTACAAACAGTTTAATGGGTGTGATGCCTGTTACACAAATAAATCAAATAGACTTTGACAAAGAGAATAAAGTAATAAAGCTTATAAAAGAGAATCTATAAAAGGCGGTGAGTATATGTCAAAATTAAACGATGTATTTCAAAGGGAAATAGATTTGATAAAAAAGGACGAAAATACTCTAGGTATAGTGCTTGTAGGTTCTAGTAAAGATTTAGATTTTGAAAAAGACATAAAAATAAACGATATAGATCTTTTTATATTTACAAAAGAACAAAAGGAAAATCAAATTCGCATAAATAAAGTGATTTCTTCTATAGAATTTGATTTAAACTATATTTCCAAAAAAGGATGCGAAAGCTTTATAAAAAATAAAGAGTATTTCTTCTTAAAAATAAACGACGGCAAGATAATATTTGACACTTTAGATTATGCAAAGGAAATACTAAGAAAATGCAAGCAAGCTTACGAAGAAGGTCCAGATAAGATTTCCGAGGAAATAAAAAAAGACAAGCTATTAGAAATCAAATCAGAAATCAAAAAATTAAAATCAAAGGACGAATTTGAAGATTTTGAGTACGATTTTTTTGTGAATATAGCACTTAGAGATCTGATTAGAATGTATTATATAAAAGAAGATAAATGGGTACCTAAGGACAAAAAATTAATAAAAAGCATAAAAAAAGATGATAAAAAAATATACGATATATTAAAAAATGCATCAGATGATAAATACGAAATGCTGTTAGATATATTTGAATATATAAAATAATGTCCTTAGATTTTTGGAGGTAAGAAATGGCAGTAGATCAAGCAAAAATAAGAAAAGCAGTAAGGGAAATCCTAGAAGCAATAGGTGAAGATCCAGATAGAGAAGGGTTAGTTGGAACTCCTGATAGAGTTGCTAGAATGTACGAAGAAATATTCTGCGGATTACATCAAGATCCAAGAGAACATTTAAAAGTATTATTTGCAGATGAAAAACACGAAGAAATGGTTGTTGTAAAAGACATTCCTTTCTACTCAAGCTGTGAACACCATTTAGTTCCATTCTTTGGAAAAGCTCACGTTGTTTATATTCCAAAAGATGGTAGATTAACAGGTTTATCTAAATTAGCTAGAGTAATAGAAACTATAGCTAGAAGACCACAATTACAAGAGAGAATAACTAAAGACACTGCAAACATAATAATGGAAGAATTAAGACCTTATGGAGTTATGGTAGTTGTAGAAGCTGAGCATATGTGTATGACTATGCGTGGAGTTAAAAAACCAGGTTCAAAAACTGTAACTTCTGCAGTTAGAGGTGTGTTCGAAACTGATGCACTAGCTAGAAGTGAAGCTATGTCACTTATAAACTTATAATAATTTAATTTAAAAAAGGAAAAGTTATATTTGCCATGTATTTGGTGAATATAACTTTTGCTGTGATTTAGAAAGATAATTACTGAGGAGATAAAAATGTTAGAATACGGAAAAAGAACTTATATAATGGGAATATTAAATGTAACACCAGATAGCTTTTCTGATGGTGGAGATTTTACTAATATAGATATAGCAGTAAACCATGCTAAAGAAATGATAGACTTAGGAGCTGATATGATAGACTTAGGTGGAGAATCTACAAGACCAGGTCACAAATTTGTATCAGCAGAAGAAGAAATATCTAGAATAGTGCCAGTTATAAAAAGATTAAAAGAAGAAATAAACGTGCCAATATCTATAGACACTTATAAAAGTGAAGTTGCAGAAGAAGCTTTAAAACTAGGTGTAGATATGATAAACGATGTATGGGGACTAACTTACGACGGTAAAATGGCAGATGTAGTGGCTAAATACGATGCAGAAGTATGTATAATGCACAACCAAGATGGAACAGAATACGACAAGGATATAATGGAAGCTATAAAAGAATTTTTACAAAACAGCATAGATATGGCGCTAAAAGCAGGCGTTAAAAAAGAAAAAATAGTACTAGATCCAGGTATAGGATTTGGTAAAACTTACGAACAAAATATAGAAGTTCTAAAAAGACTAGGTGAGCTTAAATCTCTAGGATATCCAATATTACTTGGAACATCTAGAAAATCAGTATTAGGAAAAATCCTAGAAGGTACAACTCCAAAAGAAAGAGTTGAAGGTACTGTAGCTACTACTGTACTTGGAGTAAGAGATGGAGTGGATATAGTAAGAGTTCACGATGTAAAAGAAAATTTAGAAGCTGCAATGGTAGCTGATGCGATATACAGAGGTTAAGATATGGACAAAATATTATTGAGTAACTTAGGATTTTACGGATATCACGGCGTTTTAAAGGAGGAGGCTGTCTTAGGTCAAAAGTTTTTCATAGACATGGAGCTTTACCTAGACACTAAAGAAGCCGGCAAAACCGACGATATGAATAAATCTGTAAGCTATGCAGATGTTTACGAGGTAGCAAAGGATATAACTGAAAACAGACGATTTAATTTAATAGAGGCGTTGGCTGAAAATATAGCTGATGAGGTTTTAAATAAATTCCCACTAATCAAAGGAGTTATGGTCAGAGTTAAAAAACCAGAAGCTCCAGTACCGGGGATATACGATTATTTTGGAGTTGAGATAAGAAGGGATCGAGATGAGTAGAGCGTATTTAGGACTTGGAACTAATATGGGTGATAGATTAGATTATCTGATGAAGGCGTGTAGTATGCTTGAAGAAAGCGAGTATATAACTTCTATCAAAAAATCAAACCTTTACGAGACTAAGGCGTGGGGTTATACAGATCAAGCAGATTTTCTAAATATGTGCGTTGAAATCGAGACTAGTCTACCTCCATATGAGCTTTTAGATTTATGTCAAGACATCGAAAATAAATTAGATCGCGTCAGAGTTATAAGATGGGGCCCTAGGACTATAGATGTAGATGTGCTTTTTTACGATGATGTAATATCTACAGACGAGAAGCTTTTGATACCTCATCCAAGGATAAAGGATAGAGCCTTTGTGCTAGTTCCTCTTATGGATTTGAATGAAGATTTAAGTATAGATGGTAAGTCTATAAAGTTTTATTTAGATAGCTTGACTGATGAGGAGAGAGCAGAAGTTAAGGAATTTAAATAGTATAATAAAACCGCTTGGTATTTTTGTATCAAGTGGTTTTTTGCGTACAATTTTATTTATTATTAGAATTTTTATAATAAAATTAGTAGAAAATGTTAAGAGTATAAATGTGTAAAAATAAAGTATTATTAAATTTTGTGTAGTTTTTTATTTCTATGTTAAGATATAATAAATTATACAAAAAAAGAAAGGAAGCATAAATATGGCGACAATAGGATTTGAGGAAAAATTATGGGCTAGTGCTGATAAATTAAGAAATAACATGGATGCGGCAGAGTACAAGCATGTTGTACTTGGGCTGATATTTTTAAAATACGTTTCAGATACATTTATGGAAAAGCATGCAGAGTTAATGGAGGAAGACGAAGATTTTGCAGAGGATAGAGATGCATATCTAGCAGAAGGGATTTTCTGGGTGCCAGATAAAGCTCGTTGGGATTATATCGCGAAAAATTCAAAACAAGCAGAAATAGGAAATATAGTAGATAATGCACTTGATTTAATAGAAAAAGAAAATGATTCATTAAAAGGAGTACTTCCTAAAAATTACTCTAGACCTGAGCTAGATAAGAGAATATTAGGAGAGATAATAGATTTATTTACTAATATAAATGTCGGTGGAAGTGTTGGAAAAGAAAAGGATGTACTTGGCAGAGTTTATGAGTACTTCTTAGGAAAATTTGCAGCCAATGAAGGTAAAGGCGGAGGAGAGTTTTATACTCCAAAATGCATAGTTACCCTTATGGTAGAAATGATAGAACCATATAAAGGATATGTATATGATCCTGCTTGTGGAAGTGGCGGTATGTTTGTTCAATCATTGAAGTTCGTAGAAGAGCATAGCGGAAATGCTTTTGACATAAGTGTCTACGGTCAAGAATCTAATCCAACTACATGGAAGCTTGCCAAGATGAATCTAGCTATTAGAGGAATAGAAAACAATTTGGGAAGTAAAAATGCAGATACATTCCATGAGGATTTACATAAAGGTTTAAAAGCAGACTTTATACTAGCAAATCCACCTTTTAACCAAAAAGATTGGGGACAACCACTATTAATAGAAGATCCAAGATGGAAATGGGGAACTCCTTCAAGTGGAAATGCTAACTATGCTTGGATAGAGCATATGATAGATAAACTTAGTCAGAAAGGTAAAGCTGGGGTAGTTCTTGCTAATGGTTCACTGTCCTCTAATACTTCAAATGAAGGTGAAATTAGAAAGAATATATTAAATAGTGACTTAGTGGATTGTATAGTTGCGCTTCCTGATAAACTGTTCTATACAACAGGAATTCCTGTTTGTATATGGTTTTTTAATAGAGATAAAAAACATAAGGGAGAAACTTTATTTATAGATGCTCGTAAGATGGGTGATATGGTAAGTAGAAGACTTAGAGAGTTGAGTAATGATGATATTCATAAAATAGCTGATACTTACATTAAGTGGCAAAATGAAGATGGATATGAAGATGTAAAAGGATTCTGTAAAGTTGCTACTATGGATGAGATTAAGGATAATGATTATATTTTGACTCCTGGTAGATATGTTGGAATTGAAGATGTAGAAGATGATGGAGAGCCTTTTGAAGAAAAAATGGAGAGATTAACTAAGACTTTATCTGAGCAGTTTGCTAAGTCTAGGAAGTTGGAAGATGAGATAAGAAAGCAACTTGGAGGAATTGGATATGAGTTGTAATGAATGGAAAGAGTATAGTTTAGATGAAATATGTAGATACCGAAAGCAAAAAATATCTATAGAAAAAATAGATTTTAACAACTATATTTCAACAGAAAATATGTTGCAAGGCAAAAAAGGAGTTACAATAGCTAGTAATATTCCAAAGTCTAAAAATGTAGATAAATATTTAAAGGATGATATATTAATTTCAAATATAAGACCATATTTTAAAAAAATATGGTATGCTGATAAAGATGGAGGAGCTTCTAGTGATGTTCTTATTTTTTATAATATAGATGATAATATATTGGATAACAAGTATTTATATTATTTATTGAGTAGTGATGATTTTTTTAACTATGTTATATCTACATCAAAAGGAACAAAAATGCCACGAGGTGATAAAGATGCAATAATGAAGTATAAGATAAATCTTCCTTCATTACAAGAACAGATAAAAATATCTAATATTTTATCTTCTTTAGATAATAAGGTAGAGTTAAATAATGAGATGAACAAAATTTTAGAAGAAATGGCTCAAAGTATTTTTAAAAGATGGTTTGTTGAATTTGAATTTCCAAATGAAAAAGGGGAACCTTATAAATCTAGCGGTGGAGAAATGTATGAAAGTGAACAAGGAATGATTCCTAAGGGATGGAAAGTAAAAATAATGTCTGAGCTTATCGAAGTTAAAGATGGAACTCATGCATCTCCTAAAGTATCAAAAGAAGGATACCCTCTTGTTACATCTAAACATATAAAAGGTGATAGTATAGCTATAGAAGAAGCTAAACTCATATCAGAAAAGGATTATTTAGAAGTAAATAAAAGAAGTAAAGTAGATACAGGTGATATTTTAATATCAATGATTGGTACAGTTGGATTAACATATTTAGTTCAAGAAGATAATATAAACTTTGCTATAAAAAATATAGGATTATTTAAGACATCTCAAAATATGAAATTAAATGAATATATATACCTGTACCTTAAATCTCAAAATATGAAAAATTATATAGAATCAAGATTAGCTGGAACTACACAAAGATATATTTCATTAGGAGAATTAAGGTCTATGCCAATAATTTATCCTAATTATCAAGTTATAGAAAAATTTAAAAGTATTGTGGAAAATTTACTTAAAAATAAAAGAAAGAATATTGAAGAAAATAAATTATTAATGAACTTAAGGGAAACATTATTACCAAAATTTATGAATGGAGATATAAAAGTAGATTAATTTTATAAAAAGTAAAAATAAATTAGGAGGGAGAATGATGGATAAAATACATTTTGAAAAACTTACTCCAAATAAAAATGTGGATTTAGGTATATATGAAAAAGCTTTAGATTTTGTTTTTGAGAATAATGAAATAAAGAATATTGCAATAACAGGTTCTTATAGTTCAGGTAAAAGTAGTATTGTAGAATCATATAAACAGCAAGTATCTGATAAAAAATTTTTACATATTTCTTTAGCTAATTTTGAAGAAAGTGATTCTCATGAATTAATAAATGTAAAAGAGTCGGTATTAGAGGGAAAAATACTTAATCAATTACTTCATCAAATAGATGTATCTAAAATACCTCAAACTAATTTTAAAATAAAAAAAACAGAATCAGATAAAAATATTTTAAAAACAACTGCTTTAATTATTGCTTTTATTATGTCTGGATTACATATATTTTATAATTCGAAATGGATAGAATTGGTACAAACTTTAAAGCAGTTTTATAGTTTAGGATTTTTACAAATTACAACGAAAGGTATAAGTTTATTCTTTAGTGGAGTTATATTTTTGGCAACTTTTACAGTAGGAGTTTTTAATCTTATAAAAATACAAAAAAATAGAAATATATTTAAAAAATTCAATTTCAATGGGAATGAAATTGAAATACTTGAAAATAGTGAAGAGTCTTATTTTGATAAATATTTGAATGAAGTACTATATATATTTGAAAATTCAAATGCAGATGTTATTGTTTTCGAGGATATAGATAGATACAATGTAAATCAAATATTTCAGAGATTAAGAGAAATAAATACTCTTGTGAATTCAAAAAGAGATCTAAGTAAAAGAGAGCCATTAAGATTTTTTTACTTAGTAAAAGATGATATTTTTATATCAAAAGATAGAACTAAATTTTTTGATTTTATTATACCAATAGTACCTGTTATAGATAGTTCTAATTCATATGATCAATTTATATCTCATTTTAAGAAAGAAAATATATTTGAAAAATTTGATGAAAATTTTTTACAAGGTATATCATTATATGTTGATGACATGAGAATATTAAAAAATATATACAATGAATTTATAATATACTACAATCGAATAGGAACTACAGAGCAAGATTATAATAAATTGCTTGCAATAATTGTTTATAAAAATATATTTCCAAGAGATTTTAGTGATACACAAATTAATATAGGATTTATATCAACAATATTTACAAATAAGGATAAATTTATAGAAGATGAAATACAAGAAATAGATAAAAAAATAAATGAATTAGAAAAATTAATTCGAAATTGTGAGGAAGAACATCTTAAAAGTATAGATGAGCTAAAAAAAATATATTCAAATTATAA
>NZ_JAXEWM010000096.1:0-5607 GCF_034113885.1 Intestinibacter sp. | reverse complement strand
TAATAAAAGAAAATGCTATTTTGCTTTTATTATGCATATTAATAATAAATGTACTTGTTATGATCGGCAGCGGTCGTAGTGTAGATTTAATGATTAAATTAAAAGAAAGAAAAGAGAAAAAAGAAGCAGAAGAAGTTGCTTAAATTTATTTAAAAGAAGGCGAAAAAATGGAACAGATATTAAATACACAATTATTCGGATTATTGACAATCATAGTTTTTTATAATATAGGGTTATTCATACAAAAAAAAGCAAAAAATCCTCTATGCAACGGACTTTTAATAGCTATGATACTTATTATATTATTTTTAAAGGTTACAAAAATACCTTATGAAAACTTTAAAATAGGTGCAGATATAATTAATTTTTTATTAGGACCTGCAACAATAGTTTTAGCAGTACCACTATATAGACAATTCCATCTATTTAAAAAATACACTAAAGAAATTTTAGTAGGTATATTGACAGGTGTTTTCATATCATTTGCTTGTGTTGTAATAATCTGTAAAATGGCAAATGCTAATTCACAAATTATATATTCAATTTTACCTAAATCAATTACTACTCCTATGGGAATATCACTTAGTAATATTTTAGGAGGAATAGAATCTATAACAGTCGTATGTATAATACTTACAGGTATCTCTGGAAATATGATGGGCGAAACTGTACTAAAAATAGGAGGAATCAAGCATCCAATATCTAAGGGTATTGCATTAGGTACTGCAGCACATGCAGTTGGTACAAGTAAGGCTTTAGAGCTTGGTGAAGTTGAAGGAGCCATGAGTAGTTTGTCTATAGGTGTAGCTGGATTTTTAACAGTTGTTTTAATTCCTATATTAGCTAACTTTATATAGAAATTTTATTATGTAAAATCAAAAAAATAATATATAATAGATTATAAAAAGTGGGTTTATACTCACTTTTTTTAATAAATTTATATAAAGGAGGCTACTGTGGATAAGCTAAAATCAAATAAAAAATATATCTTCCCTGCATTAATAGTGATTTTGTGTATAACTATTATATATAGTTTAAATATAATTAATAAAAATAAAATTATCAACAGCTCTTTTGAAGTTGCTAGTGAGGAAATAGCTTTTTCTAACTTACCATCAAATTTCGATGGTTTTAAGATTCTTCAAATAAGTGATCCTCACTCTATTGAATTCGATAAAGACAATTCAAGTTTGATAAATACAATTGATGAGTTGTCTCCAGATGTAATTTTTATAACTGGTGATATATTCTCTGCTACTGAATTTAAGGACTCGGATGATACATATAATAGAAATTATGATGAAGAAAGTCTCGTAGGATTTAAGCTCCTAAAGGAGCTCTCTAAAAAATACGATATTATCTATTCTGTTGGAAATCACGAAGAAGATATAGATGCAATTTTCAACGGATATGAATGGAATTTAAGAGATAGAGCTGTGGATAACTCCTACAATAGATATCTAAATAAATTAAGCGATTTAGGAGTTAAATTTGTTGATAACTCATATACTACAATCTACAAAGACGGGCAAGCTATAAATATATACGGGATATATTATTACTCTCTAAATAAATACGCTAAAAAAATAGACCCCTATAATCCTTTAACATTGGATTTTCTGAAAAACGTTGATAAAAATAAATTCAATATATTATTGAGCCACGACCCCGATGCTGCAGATATATTAGAGGATAAAAACTTCGATTTAATACTATCTGGCCATGTACACGGTGGAATAATTCGACTTTTCGATGTAGGTATTTTAGATCCAGCTAGAAAATTATTTCCAAAATACGATAAAGGACTCTACAAAGTAAAAAATACCCAACTATATGTAAGCACCGGTCTTGGGAATCCCAAATTTATGAGAATAAACAACCCACCAGAAATCAATTTAATCACTTTAAAAAATCTTAAATAACACAAGCAAAAGGGATTATCATAGTAAAACTAAACTACGATAATCCCTTTAATTTTTATTTTATTACTTTTCTAACTAAATTCCTAAACTTAAAAATCAACGGTCTAATAGGTTTACAAAGTACCCAGAGCTTTACATAAGTCTTGTACTTTATATTGTCACAAGAAACCTCCTTGTCCCCTCTATAAAAAGAATCGACGACTCCTATAACCTGATTAAATCTAACTACCTCAGTCCATTGCTGAGCATCGCCGTTCATTATAAACGATTGGTCGTCTATTATTTTTCTAATTCTGTGAAGCACATGCTTTCCAGTATCCCTCTTTATAAAAACTATCTCGTTCTTTTTAGGTTGTCTCTTTTCAGGACTTACTAATACGACACTGTCCTTTAAATGTCTCAAAGTAGGGGTCATACTATATCCTGTGACCTTAAGCTTACAGCTTCCTCCACTTTGTATAACCTCCTCCATTATAGGAACTAAGTCCTTTTCACTATATGAAGTATTTTTATCCATAAAATATTCCTTTCAGCTTAAATTATTCATCGCTCAATTGAACTGTATCTGTCTCACTCAGTGGTATATCATGAAGACCTATTTGTTTGACTACGATATCCTTTATATTATCCTTATCCTCATCCTCACAATATACTCTCAAAGTATTTCTATTTACAAAAATAGTGCTCTTCTCTTCTCCATTTATAAATACAATACTTTTTCTAGTAAAATTCTTACCCTCTATACAAATCTGATTGTCTTCTAAAGTTGCCTTTTCTAATGTTATATCCTTTGTTCCCATCTTCAAATCGCTCGCTTTAGTCTTTTCATCTTCATTTAGATAATAATCCTTTCCAAATAAAATATCGTACTCGACAAGCTCTAAATCTTTTTTATAATCCTCTTGATCGCCCAAAGTCTTGTGTATATTTTCCATAGGTCCTAAATCTGAACCAGCAAGACTCAACATAATCGTACTCATTTGATAAGCAGATATATCTCCACCCTCAAAATCAGTATCTAAATCAAAATTGCTGTAAATAGCATATGGCGTAGTAGTTCTGTCGACATTTCCAGCATCTCGATTTAAAACATCTAAAGCAGGAGTATGATCTCCATAAAATACTACTATTGTATCCTCATCCATAGAATCGACTAAATCTACAACATCTCCAATAAATTTATCGCTTTCATGAATTTTATTTATATAGTAATATATCTGATTAGTTTCTGTATCAGGCAAATTACTGCTTACTACCTTAATAGGAAGCTCGTACTTATCAGAGTCAGTAGGATAAGGGCTGTGACCTTCAACTGATATTGTAAAAACTAAATCATTTTCTTCAGTAGAATTTAAACATTCCTTTATGTATTTTGTCAGTATTGTGTCCTTTGCCCAATTAGTCTCAGTTCTCTCGACGTTGTCCATATATTCTATAGAAGTATATGTATCATATCCCAATGAACTATATGCCTTATTTCTGTTATAAAAATTCCCTTGATTGTTGTGTATTGCATGAGTTGAATAACCCTGCTTTTTCAAGGTTGTAGCAACTGAATTTAAGGTCTCATGACCTAAGATAGTGTAATGTGGAACTTCACCATCTGTTAAAAATTCCAAATCTATTCCTGTCATTACTTCAAACTCCGTTCTAGCAGTTCCCCCTCCTATTGAAGGAGTCTTCATCTTTCCACTTATTCCATTTTTCATCAGCTTTCTAAAGTTCGGTATCGGATCCTGGCTATATAAAACACCTTCAATTGTATTAGGGTCCATAAAGCCTTCTAACTGCACAAATAATATATTTGGCTTTTTATCTGAACTATTGCCTATACTCTTTAATTCTGTACTAGCGACAGTTATACTGTTATCATCAGCTGTCTTTTCATCGACTTTATTTCTTATAGCCAATATACTTTCTTGATTGTATTCATCTGGCTCAACTCTTATAAATCTCAAGCATGATTCAATAGTTGAATAAACATATCCATTATATCTGTAAGTTTTGACCATATTTGCACTGTAGTATATTAAAGTTCTGTCATTAACAAGCTTTAAATA
Source organism: Intestinibacter sp. (assembly GCF_034113885.1). GTDB lineage: Bacteria > Bacillota > Clostridia > Peptostreptococcales > Peptostreptococcaceae > Intestinibacter. Next base: position 1,625 of record NZ_JAXEWM010000096.1, on the reverse strand, counting down.
ATATGAATACATTCCCGCACATATTGCAACTGCTACTAATATATTGATGTAGCTTGTAAATCTAGTATTTCTCTTTTCTTTAATAAACAATATTACAAATCCCAATATTAAGGCTATTACCCCTACAATTGAAAATATAACATTATTTTTTCCTAGAAAAGACTCTACCAATGGTAAAGCATCTCCTATGCAATAAACATCACAATATGCAATAGGTATTCCCCTAAATATAGATACTGCATAATTACAAATAGCTAATATCATCAAAATTCCACACACTAAAGCACAATAAAAAATCTTTTTCTTCAAAAAAACTAGTGGAGTCAATATCGATAATATAACTAGATAATCTAAAAGCAAGCACCAAATTTGCTCCTCAGGTATGTCTAAAAATATATAGAATTTATCCCATACATATTTCATAAAAGGCGTCATCAACAAAATCAGTACAGCTTCACCTATATAATATTTTTTCTCGTCCTTTTTAAACACAAAAATCGTCGATAAAGGCAAAATCAAAATTAATCCTATGCCTAAATAAATAGTGCTATTATCTATAAACCCATAGCTTGTAGTACCTTTAGCAGATAAAATTTCTGTAATTAAAAAAAGAATAAACGCCGTATATATCAAGAATAATAATTCTTTAATTGAGCTTTTATTTGGTTTAAATTTTGTTTTATCAATTTTACTAAAAAACCTCATATTAATTTCCCCTTATCTTTTCATTTTTATAGTATTCCTCTTTCAATTAATTTGGCTTTAACTGTAGGATAATTATCTAAATCTGTATGTGGTAAGAAGCTAGCAGCTCTCATTTTTCCGATGAAATCCTTAGCATCTTCTAGCCCAATGTAGTGTATTCTTTCAGCGATGTCATCTACATCTTCAAGTAAGTTTCTATTCATAAGTAACTTATAAGCTCCCTTTAGAGATGCATTTCCCGGGCAATGCATTTTAGATCTTTCTAAATCTGGATACATACCTATTGTGACAGCCGCTTCTACATCTAAATGTGTTCCAAAGGCGCCTGCTACATAAAAATCCTCTAAATCATCTAATGTAAGACCTACTTCTTCTAGTAAAAACGCAACCATTGTGTGTGCAGCTGATTTTGTCTTTAAAAATTGATTTATATCACTTTGAGTAAATATTAATGATTGATCATTTCCGCTTTCTTCCTTTGTGGCGTATTCTACTGCAAGCTGACCATCTACCTCTATTATATTTTCAGATGCGCCTTTTTTTATTACTCCAGAAAAATCTACCCATCCGTTTAAAAACATCTCTGCTAATAAATCTACTATACCAGAGCCACATATTCCTAAAGGCTTTCCGTCTTCTATAGTTGTGTATTTTATTTTATTGTCGATTATTTTTATAGTATCGATGGCACCCTTTCTAGCTCTCATACCAAATTTACTTATTCCACCCTCTAATGCAGGTCCTGCTGCTCCAGCTACAGCCACTAGAAAATCTTCATTTCCCATTACAAGCTCTCCATTTGTTCCTATATCTATAAATGCTGAAATATCCTGTCTTTTATGTATTTCTGTATATAGCATTCCACTTACTATATCGCCACCAAAGTAATTCGCTACTGATGGGAAGCAGTAGACATATCC
>NZ_JAXEWM010000095.1:0-14397 GCF_034113885.1 Intestinibacter sp. | reverse complement strand
TAACTATAAATGTATAAGACATCATATCACTCAATACATTAATCAACATCGGCACCTCCTATAAATTTTCTTCCCACTTCACTTTCTATGTAATCCTGTGTATCTCCAAAGAATTTAATTTTTTTCTTCAAATGAAGTATCTTATTAGCATTGTTTATAGCAAAATTTATATCATGAGATACCATTATAATGGTTATTCCGTTGTTATTTATCTCTTTTATCAGACTATACATCTCACGGGTCACAGTTGGATCTAGTCCCGTTATAGGCTCATCAAGAACAATTATTTTTTTAGTGGCACAAAGAGCTCTAGCCAATAAAACCCTCTGCTGTTGCCCACCAGATAGCTCTCTAAATGATTTTTTCTTTATATTTTCTATATTAAGAGATTTAATCATCTCATTAGCTAATTTTTTATCTTTAGAAGAGTAAAATGGATTCATCCCCCTTGAATTCAAGCATCCAGATAAAACCACCTCATACACAGACGCTGGAAAATCCTTTTGGGCCTGCGTTTGCTGAGGTAGGTATCCTATTTCATTTTTATTCAAGTCATCACCGAAAATAATTTCACCTGATTTAATACCTTCAAGCCCTAATATAGTCTTCACTAAAGTACTTTTACCAGCTCCATTTTCACCGACTATACACAAATAATCTCCCTCTTCTATAGAAAACGAAACATCCTCTAATACTACTCTATTTTCGTATTTTACACTAAGATTTTTGCATTCAATTTGACTCATTTAAAATATTCCTTTCCAATTAAAAATTACTGCAATGCTACCTTAAGAGTTTCTATGTTTTCCCTCATCAAAGAAACGTAAGTAACACCCTTTTCGAAGTCCTGTTGACTGACATTATGAACAGAATTCAAGCACATAGTTTTTGTGTTTGTTTCCTCTGCTAAAGTATTAGCAACTTTTTCATTGCTTAGCTCAACATGTAGTACAACTGGTATATTCTCCTCTTTAATAAAATCGATTAAATACGAAATTGTATCTGCTGATGGCTCCATTTCATCACTACATCCAGGAAACGCAGCCTTATAATCAAGCCCATATTCTTCTACAAAATACTTAAACGGAAATCTATCTCCAAATACTAAAGTTTTTCTCTTAGCATGCTTTACTATATCTCTAATTTGCATATCTATATCGTCTATTTCTGATATATATTCTTGTGCATTTTTACTATATGTTTCTTGTTTTTCCTCATCTAATTCACATAAAACTCTTTCTATCTTCTCGATTATTTTTATTGCATTTTTAGGCGATGTCCAGACATGCTCGTCATATTCAATTTCTGAAGAATGTTCGTGATCAGAATCCTCATGATCCTCGTGAGAATGTGTGATAACACCTTCAAGACCAACAGTTTCATCTTCCTCTATTAAAGTTACACAATCCTCTAATTTCACAAGCTTTGTCTTACTAGTATCTAATGAATCCAACATACCTTCTACCCATTCATCATTTTCTCCACCTGTATATATGAATAAATCTGCATTCTCTATCTTTTGTATATCTTCAGGTGTAGGCTCATATGAATGTGATTCTACCCCTGGCTTTATAAGCATACTTATATCGGCTTCATCTTTAGCTACAGCTCTTGCAAAATCATATTGCGGAAATGAAGTCACAACTATTTGCAGTTTGTTATCTTGGTTTATCACAGCTTCCTTCTTTTTTATTCCATTTTCAAAAATTGCTCCCACCGCAAATAATATAGCTACTATCAATATAACAATACCTATTTTTTTCTTATTCATTTTTTCCTCCTATTTTATTTAAACACTTTTTGCATGTTCCATAAAAAACAGTCTTTGAGCTATCTATCTCAAATCCATGATTTTCATATAAATGTCCTTTTAAATCATTTAAAAAGTTGCAGTCTAAATGATATAATTCACCACAAACCTTGCATTTTAAGTGAAAATGATTATGACATTTTTGATTTTCATCTATGTATTGATAACATGCACAAATTCCCTTTTCAACTGTATATTTTCGAATTACACCCTTTTGCTCTAACTCATCCATATATCTATAAGCAGTAGTTTTCCCTACTGGAGAATGTACTTTTCTTGTATATTCTATTATTTCATCGACTGTTACATGTCTATTTTTATTATTGACTAAAAATTCAAGTATTAACTCTCTTTGCTTAGTTTTATATTTTCCTCTATTACTAATATTCAATTAGCTCCTCCTCACCTTCGATTAAAATTTCATAAAAAAATAGTTATCTGAAAACGAAACTGGTTTTCTATTTCATTTTCAGATAACTATTATATACCTTGACTATTTTAGTGTCAAACTTTTAAATAAATTTTTATATCTTAACCATAAAAAATACTTGTAACAAAATAATTCATTACAAGTATTTTTATAATCTAACGTTCGTTATATATTAATTTAATCTTACTCTTCTTCAACATTTTTAGCAGCGCCAATTGGTTTCATAGTTGGGAATAATATTACGTCTCTTATTGATGCAGAATCAGTAAGTAACATAACAACTCTATCTACACCTATTCCTAATCCACCTGTTGGAGGAAGACCTACTTCTAGTGCATTTATGAAATCTTCATCCATATCACAAGCTTCGTCGTCACCTAATTCTTTCTTTCTTAATTGATCTAAGAATCTACCTTTTTGGTCGATTGGGTCATTTAATTCAGAGAATGCATTAGCTAATTCCCATCCATTTGCGAAAGCTTCGAATCTGTCAGTTAATCTTGGATCTTCTTTGCTTCTCTTAGCAAGTGGAGATATTTCAACTGGGTGTTTAGTTATGAATGTTGGTTGGATTAATTTATCTTCACCAAATTCTTCAAAGAACGCACTTATAACTTCCCCTCTTCTCATTCCTGGAGTTATTTCTATGCCTTTTTCTTTAGCTATAGCTAAAGCTTCTTCGTCTGTTTCTATTTCGTTAAAGTCTACACCTGAGTATTCTTTAACACAGTCTATCATAGTCATTCTCTTCCATGGTGGTTTGAAGTCTATTTCTTTACCTTGGTAAGTAACCTTAGTGCTTCCTGTAGCTTCTTCTGCCATGTAAGCTATTAGGTTTTCAGTTAATTCCATTATATCTTCATAGTTTGCATATGCTTGGTATAATTCTATAGTATTAAATTCTGGATTGTGTTTAACGTCCATACCTTCATTTCTGAATATTCTTCCGTATTCATATACTTTGTCAAATCCACCTACTATAAGTCTCTTTAAATATAATTCTGTTGCTATTCTTAAGTACATTGGTATATTTAATGTATTGTGGTGAGTTACGAAAGGTCTTGCATTAGCTCCACCAGCTATAGTGTTTAATACTGGAGTTTCTACTTCTATGAATCCTCTTTCGTCTAAGTAATTTTTCATAGCTTTTACAGCTTTATTTTTTATTAAGAAAGCTTCTTTTACTTCTGGATTTACTATTAAGTCTACATATCTTTGTCTGTATCTTAAATCTGGGTCTTTTAATCCATGGAATTTTTCTGGTAGTATTTGTAATGATTTAGATAATAATACTATACTTGCTGCTTTTACTGATATTTCTTCTCTTTTTGTTTTGAATATAGTACCTTCAACACCTATAATATCACCTATATCATATGTCTTGAAGACAGGGTATTCTTCTTCACCTATAGCGTCTTTTCTAACGTAGCATTGTATTCTACCTTGAGAATCTTGTATATCTATAAATCCAGCTTTACCTTGGATTCTTTTACTCATAATACGACCTGCTATTCTTACAGTTTGACCTTCTTTAGCTTCGAAGTTATTTTTTATGCTCATTGAATAATCGTTTACATCGTATTGTGTTTGTTCAAATGGGTTTCTTCCCATATCTATAAGATTTTGTAATTTATCTCTTCTTACTTGTAATACTTCACTAAGTTCTTCTTGTGTTTCTATGTTCTTTTGTTGATTTTTGCTCATTTGTTCCTCCCTCTTCTATCTATTTATTTCTAAAACTTTGAATTTAACTACTCCGTCTGGTGCTTGTATTTCTATTTCTTCGCCTACTCTAGCGCCTAATAGTCCTTTTCCTACTGGTGATTCATTAGATATTTTTCCTTCAAATGGATCAGCCTCAGAAGAACCTACTATTGTATATTCAACTTCTTCTTCAAAATCGTAATCATATAATTTAACTATTGAACCTGCAGTTACAATGTTAAGGTCTATTTGGCTTTCATCTATAACATCTGCATTTCTTAATTTTTCTTCAAGCTTTATTATTTGTTCTTCTAATTTTGCTTGTTCATTTTTAGCTTCATCATACTCAGCATTTTCTGATAAGTCCCCAAAGCCTATCGCAATTTTTAATCTTTCTGCAACTTCTTTTCTTTTTACTGTTTTTAAGTATTCTAATTCTTGTTCAAGCTTGTCATAACCCTCTTGAGTAAGTAATTCTTTTTTTTCCTCCATAATTTAACAACTCCTTTTACTTTCTATTTCTAATAAATTATAATTTTCCTTATATTTATTGCTCTCTTCTGTTCGTTCTAACTAATTTATGCGGTATATTATAAGTCACTAACGTGATTGTGTCAAGGATAACTCCCTTAACTTCATTATTACACCTTCACTATCAGTTAATTTATTAATTTCATCTCTATATCTAGCTGAATTTTTTAAACCTTTTATATACCAACCTATATGCTTTCTCATTTCTCTAACAGCTACATATTCTCCATGCTCTTCAACTGCAAGCTTCATATGTTCTATCGCTGTGTTTATTTTTTCTTTAGCAGTTGGCTTAGGTAAAATCTCTCCTGTTTCCATATAGTGATTTATTCTATTAAATATCCAAGGGTTTCCTTGAGCGCCCCTACCTATCATTATAGCATCACAATTTGTTTTTTCTAACATATTTATTGCATCTTCTATTTCAAATACGTCTCCATTTCCTATTACAGGTATAGATATAGCATCCTTTATCTCTTTTATTATATCCCAATCTGCCTTGCCTGAATAATATTGTTCTCTAGTTCTGCCGTGTATTGCCACTGCACTTATCCCAGATTGTTCAGCTATTTTAGCTATTTCAACTGCATTTATACTTTGATCATCCCAGCCTTTTCTTATTTTTAACGTCACCGGCTTTGTAGAATTTTTTACTACAGCCTTCATGACCTCTTCTGCTAATTTAGGATTTCTCATTAATGCTGAGCCATCACCGTTTTTTACTACCTTAGGTGCTGGGCATCCCATATTTATATCTAGTATTTCATTTGGATGAGAATTTAGTATTTCAGTTGCTCTTCCCATATACTCTGGCTCTGAACCAAATATTTGAATCGCAATTGGGTGCTCTTCATCTTCTATTTTAGTCATTTTCTTAGTATTTTCATCATTATAACAAAGCGCTTTTGCATTTATCATTTCTGTATAAAGCATTCCGCAGCCCTTTTGCTTACATATCAATCTAAAAGGAAGATCTGTTACTCCTGCCATAGGAGATAGAAAAACCCTATTATCAAGACTTACATTTCCTATGTTCATCCTCGTGCTCCTTTATTTAAAAGTTTTATTAATTGCTTTAATTCATTATTAACCACTTCTAATATATTATTACAAAAAATTAAAATATACTATATTCTTTTTGATAAATTTTAATTTTTTTTAATTTATTCCTTAAAAAAGACCGCCCCTTTATTATCGAGACAGTCTTTGAATTTTTATTCTTTATTTTTTTCGTATATAAGCTTTAGTCCTTCTAAAGTTAAATCCTTATCTATATAATCTATGCTATCAGTTTCTGAGTCTATAAGTGTTGCAAGACCACCTGTTGCAATAACTTTTACATCGTCACTACCTAGCTCTTTTTTTATCATAGAAATTAACTTTTCGACCATTCCTGCATATCCGTAAATTATACCAGCTTGCATTGCTGATACTGTATTTTTACAAATTGTCATTCCTGGCTTAGTTAATTCAACTCTAGGTAATTTAGATGCTTCGTGGAACAATGCTTCACTTGATATTTTAATTCCTGGACAAATTGAACCTCCAAGATATTCTCCTTTTTCTGATATTGCACAGAACGTAGTGGCTGTACCGAAGTCAACTATTATTAATGGAGAACCATATTTTTCTATAGCTGCAACTGCATTTACTATTCTGTCAGCCCCAACTTGCTTTGGATTGTCGTATTTTATATTTAGTCCAGTTTTTATTCCTGGTCCTACTATTAATGGCTCAACTCCACAGTATTTTATACAAAAATTTTCAAGAGAATGCATAACATCTGGAACCACTGACGATATTATAATATTTTTTACCTCTCTCATATTTATCTTATGATATTCAAATAAATTATTTATTAATATACCGTATTCATCTGAGCTCTTTTGATGATCAGTATTTATTCTCCAACTGTTAGTTAATGTATCATCTTCATAGATACCTAAAACCATATTTGTATTTCCAACGTCAAATACTAATAGCATTTATATAAACCTTCTTTCTATTTTTTGCTTTTTCTAATCATTGCTACTGCAACTGCTGCTACTAAAATACCTGCTACTATAGCTTCTGGTATACCATTAGTCGCACATATTGCTAAAATATATTTACCAGCGTTTCCTGCTTGTCCAATTGCTTGCATATATTTTTCTGCATATATGATATAAATTAACCCCATAACTCCTACTGTATTTGTAAGAGAGCCTATAACACCTGCAACAAATCCAGATACATAAACTTTTTTGCTTATTTTATATATTAATGTATATACATAATATGCAACTACACCAATTAATATTCTTGGTAATACTGATATAACTGGATTCATAAAACAAAATGATGTAATTGTAGGTTCTGTGAATGCTTTAAATAGACTTGTTAAACCGAATATTAAACCCACTGCTGCTCCAACTAGTGGACCTTCTATTACTGCACCTATAATAACAGGTACATGCATTATAGTTGCTTTAACTGGTCCAAGTGGTATATAACCAACAAAAGGAATCATAGATAATACAATTGATATTGCTGACAATACAGATATTACTGCCATTCTTCTAACATTTACTTTTCTTTGTGCTGATGCTTGCACGTTCATCATAATATTAACCTCCGTTCCAGCTCCTTTGGATGCCGGACTTCTAAAATTATTTTGTTACATTTTTTACCCTTTATAGTCAGACTCCTCTTTTGAGAATGCCTGCTGTAACAAATCAATTTTATCAGCAGGTACCTATATTGTCAACAATCTTACATTTTTTTTGTTATTTTTTTATCTTATTCATAAATATTTTTTATGATGTACATTTTTGATGTTATATCAAAATAGTTTCATAACCTATCAAACATTAAGCTTTATTTAACCATTATTTCAGCATGTAATTCATTATATGAAGGTATTCCATTAATTTCTTTTGCATTTTTTATGGCGTTTATTATACTTTTTTCCATAACTTCAACTGCAATAGAGCCTATTAGAGTTAAATCTGCACCTGTTTCTATCTCACCTGTAGCCATAGTAAATATAGTATCTCCATCGTGAGGAGTATGAATAGGGAATATAGCTCTTGCATATCCATCATGTGCCATTTGAGATATTTTTTTACATTGAGCTTTATCTAATTTCGCATTAGTAGCTATAATTCCGATTGTGGTATTGTCTATACTGAAGCCACCTTTTGTTACACCTTGTTTCATAAGATTGTAACTGTTTAGAAACTCTGTTTTATTGTCATTTAATGCACCGGCGATTACATTTCCATTTTCATATACATCACCTAGTGCATTTACTGCTACTAGTGCAGATACTACTATTCCGTTGTCTAATTTTATAGAATAGCTACCTATTCCGCTCTTAGTTACAAACTCTGGTCCTCTTATTTTTCCTACTGTAGCTCCACATCCTGCACCGTAGTTTCCTTGTTTCAAAGTAGTTTCGCTAGCATTTAAACAAGCTTCATAGCCCATTTTTTTATCAGGTCTTATTTTATAATCTCCTACTCCTAAGTCAAACAATACTGCTCCTACTACTATAGGAACATTACACACACCTGAATCAAATCCTATATTTTGTTCTTCTAAATATTGACTGACTCCGCATGTACTCTCTAATCCAAATGCAGAGCCTCCTGATAGAACAACTGCGTTTACCTTTTGTACTGTATTTACTGGATCTAACAAATCTGTTTCTCTAGTACCTGGTGCAGCGCCTCTTACATCTACACCACAAGTAGCACCTTCTTCACATATAACTACTGTACATCCTGTAAGCGCTTCTTCATTTTGTGCCTGTCCTACTTTTAGACCTTTTACATCTAATATATTATTATACATAGCCCTTCACTCCTCTTATTGAAATTTCTCCTGACATTATTTCTTTTATTTCACCATTTCTATCTCTAATAATTAAATTTCCATTATCGTTTATATCTATGCATTTTACCAATTCTTTTTTATTATTTTTTATAATATATATTTCTTTGTTTATTATAGGAGAATATTCTCTGCATATATCTATAGTAGCCTTCCTATCTCCATCTAAAATATATGCTTTATATAGTTTTTCAAATTCTATGCAAAATTGTCTAACTATATCTACTCTAGATATTCTATAACCTTCTTTATATAAAGAAGTAGCCTTATCTTTAATTTCATCTGGAAACTCAAGTGTTTTTACATTTATTCCAGGCCCAACAACAACATAATTTACTCTTTCCATCTCAGCAGACAATTCTGTCAATATACCACATATTTTTTTATTATTAACTATGATATCATTAGGCCACTTTATAGAAGCCTCTACTCCTAATTTTCTTAGTGCCACAACTATACTTGCACCTGCTACTAAGGTAAGAAAAGGAGCCTTATAAGGTTCTATTTTTGGTTTTATAATTAGACTCATCCAAATTCCTTCTCCCGGAACTGATTCCCATGTTCTACCTAATCGTCCCTTTCCTTTAGTTTGTTCCTCGCTGATTATCAATGTGCCTCCATTTACCTTATTTCCTATTTCCTTTGCATAATCGTTAGTCGATCCTACAGTATCGAGATGAATTACTTTTTTTCCTATACATTCAGTCATTAAATTATGCGTTATATTTTCTGATGATAGTATATCATTTGGTTTTTCGGCTAATCTATATCCTTTTCTATTTACAGATTCTATATTGTATCCTTCTTCTTTTAATGCCTTTATATGTTTCCATACTGCTGTTCTAGATATTCCTAATTGCTTAGACAGTTGTTCTCCTGATATAAAATTTTCTCCACTATCTAAAATAGCTTTTATTACTTTTTCTCTCATAAATCCACCCCTTTTTGTATATATTATATTTTATATTAAAATAGGAAAATTGGATATAAAATTTAAGGCTGTTACAAAATGCCTGTAACAGCCTTTAAAAATTATTCTTCTTTTTTATCTAAATCTTCTTTATCTGATTGTGAATCAGTATCTTCTTTAGATAAATCCACTGTAGTATTTTCTGTTTCATTATCTGAATCAGATTTATCTATGTATGGATTTTCTATTTTTTTAGTTATATCTACTTTAGTAGCTTCTTCTTTAACTGGTTCAGCTTCATCTTTTTTATCTAATAGACTAACATCTTCTAAAGGAAGCTCCTTATTAAATGCTTTTACAAATTGATCTGCGTCTAAAGTTTCATATACTAATAATCCTTTAGCTACATAATCAAGCTCGTCAGCATAATCAGTTAATATCTTTCTACATTTTGCATATGCAGTTTCAACTATGTCTCTTACTTCCTTGTCTATTTCGTAAGCTATTTCTTCAGAGTAATTCTTTTTAGTTGAAATTGAGTTTCCTAAGAAAACTTCTTCATCGCTATCACCATATACCATAGGTCCTAATTTTTCACTCATACCATATTTAGTAACCATAGATCTAGCTATCGAAGTAACTCTCTCTAAGTCGTTAGATGCACCTGTAGATATGTCATCCATAATTAACTCTTCAGCTACTCTACCACCTAAAGCCATTATGATAGTTTCTTTCATTTCATTTTTAGTACCATACATTTGGTCTTCTTTTGGAAGAGGTTCTGTAAATCCTCCAGCTCTACCCCTTGGAATTATTGTAACTTGGTGAACTGGACTTACATGCTCTAGTACATGCATACAAATCGCATGACCTGCTTCATGATAAGCAGTAAGCTTTCTGTCTTTTTCGCTTATAACTCTTGATTTCTTAGCTACCCCTACCATAACCTTTGTTATAGCTTCTTCTATAGTTTCCATATGGATTTGTTTTTCTTTCTTTCTAGCTGTAAGTATTGCAGCCTCATTCATTATGTTTTCTATATCTGCAGGAGTAAATCCTGGAGTTCTCTTAGCTAATACATCCATTTTTACGTCTTTTGCAAGAGGTTTATTTTTAGAGTGAACTTTAAATATAGCCTCTCTACCTCTGACGTCTGGAGCCCCTACTACTATTTCTCTGTCAAATCTACCTGGTCTAAGTAATGCTGGGTCTAGTATGTCAGGTCTATTTGTAGCAGCCATTATGATTATACCTTGGTTGACACCGAAACCATCCATTTCAACTAGAAGTTGGTTTAATGTTTGTTCTCTTTCATCGTGTCCTCCACCAAGACCTGCACCTCTTTTTCTACCAACTGCGTCTATTTCGTCTATAAATATTATCGCTGGAGCATTTTTCTTAGCTTGTTCAAATAAATCTCTAACTCTTGATGCACCTACCCCAACAAACATTTCAACGAAATCAGAACCACTTATTGTGAAAAATGGTACTCCGGCTTCACCGGCAACTGCTCTTGATAAATAAGTTTTCCCTGTTCCTGGAGGTCCTACCATAAGTATACCTTTAGGAATTCTGGCACCTAATTCTATATATCTCTTAGGATTTTTAAGGAAGTCAACAACTTCACTTAAATCTTCTTTTTCTTCTTGAAGGCCTGCTACATCTTTAAATGTAACCCTTGTCTTTTCATCATCCTTATGAACTCTAGCCTTTGATTTACCGAAGTTCATAACCTTTCCGCCTCCACCTTGAGACTGATTCATAAATAGGAACCACATTATTACCATAAAGAATATTAATAATAATGTCGGTAACATTTCTATATACCAAGGATTAGATGGTTTAGCTTCTCCACTAACTACTAATTTATTTTGCTTAGCTTGTTGTAATACTTCATTTGCAAATTCATCACTCATAACTTCTTCTGGCATGTAAGATTTAAATTTTTTCTTTGAATCCTTTATAACACCTTCTACAGAAGTTGAATCTACAAAGTGTATTTCTGATATATTTTCCTCTGTTAAATACTCATATACTTGAGAAAATTTTAGCTCTTGTACTGTTTCTGTTGGTGTACCAGCAACTTCTACTATTGTCACAATTATAATTAAAAGTAACAAATAAAAACCTGCTCCTTTTAAGAATTTGTTCAACAGAAGCCCTCCTTTCATATGTTGATTTTATTTTAAAGCTTTTTAAAGCAAATTTTTAATACTTGTTTTGTCTCTTCATTCACTTTAAAGTTTTCACTTACTCTGTAATTCCCAACACAAATTACATCTTCACTATCTACTAATATAGGGATTCTACTTCTTTCTTCTTTTGGAATTTTCATGTCAATAAATAAGCTTTTTAATTTTTTGTTACCCACAGAAATTGTTATTTTATCCCCAGGTTTTCTACTTCTTACAATCAAATCCCCTTTTATTTTGTCCAAATCAAACCATCTGTTGCTTTTGTTTTCTTGTTTAGATAGATTGTATTTTCCTATACCCATAGTTTCAGCTTCTACAAGCATGCCTAATTCTTTTATTTTTACAAAGCCATTTTTAGGTACTTTATAGCAAAATTCAATATCTTCACTAATTATTTCCTTCACAGTAATTATTATACTATTTTTCTTTCTATATACAAATAAACCTCTAGGAAGATTTAATTTTTTGCCGATTTTTTTCTCTGGCTCTAACTCAATAATATCTAAAATATGCTTTTGATCGATAAAATTAGTATCTCCTAAAACATATTTTATCGCATATCTAAGAACTCTATATTTTATTGCATTATGTAAGTTTATAAACAAATCCACAGCAATATCCACACTGTCATCTGAAACTATACATATTTCTTCAAATTTCATCAATGCATTTTCTTCTATATAATCGCTATCTTCTTTTACGCTGTTGCTCATTCTAACGATAGACTTGATTACATTTGAATTAAAATTATCTTGCATATATGGAAGAAGTTTTAATCTAATTTTATTTCTTGTGTAGATTGGATCTAGATTAGTTTTATCTATTCTTGGATTTAAGTTGTATTGTTCACAATAAGCTTCTATGTCTTTTCTTTCTATATCCAATAGAGGTCTTATTATAACTTGATCTCTTATATATTCAATTCCTCTCAAGCCTTGAAGCCCAGTTCCCCTCATAATGTGCATAAGTACTGTTTCCGCTTGGTCGTTCATGTTGTGAGCAATAGCTATTTTATTAGCATGAGTTCTCCTCATTATTTCATAAAACATATCGTATCTTAGCTTTCTAGCGCCGTCTTCAATAGATAATTTATTTTCTTCACAGTATTTTGGAACATCAATTGATCTCACAAAATACTTTATACCCATTTCCTCACAAAGCTGTGTAACATATAAAGCATCCTTTTGGGCTTCTATACCTCTAATTTGATGATTTAGATGAGCAGCATAAATTTCTATATCAAACATTTCCTTCAATCTATTTAATATATGTAGAAGACAAACTGAATCAGGACCGCCAGAAATCCCCAAGACAATTTTATCTCCCTTTTCAATAAGATTATGTCTATTTATTGTATCAAGTACTTTTTGAAATATCATATTCTATCCCTTTTATAAATAATTTTTAATTTATTAAATGAATTCTATAAAATTAACTATTATAAAAATTATTTTTATATCCTTTCAAGCAAAATTTAATTTTATAATTGTTTATATATCTTCTATAAAAAAATATCAAGTCCTTGTATCTTTTTATATATTAAATAAAATTAACTATATTTAAACTATAATAAATATAATAACAAATAAACTAAACAAAAGGTAGTGTTTTAACTACCTTTATTTAATATAATTTTCGATATTTATAAAAATAAAACCTATCTCTAATATTATATCTAATTTTTTATTTATTAGACTAATTATTTTTCTTTAATTTTTATATTAATTAAATTTCTTCCTGTAAACATATCCATTATTTTTATATCATAATCTATATCTATAGAAATATTACTCTGATCGTCAAATATAGAAAGCTCTTTTGTGTGATTTTCTATAACAAACACTCCTTGTGGAGTCATGTATCTAGATATATCTGTATTTCCTACTTTAAATACTAAAGTAGAATTTAAAGCTCCATATCTCTTTATAGTTACTTTATCCTTTTCTATTTTTAAAGAAGTTGTCGTCTCTTCGCCATCTTGAACCTCTTTATACATGACATACTTGTGATCCTTCTTTTGATATAAAGTTCCAGTTGCATTTGATTTTATAATATTTTTTTCGCCTAATTCATTAAACTGAATTGTTACTATATTTATATTAACATCCATAATATCCTCCCAAATCTATTATCTGAAGATTATTAAATTAATTTATATCGCTTAAATATCTATCAATAAACACATTTCTCTAAAATTGTATCAAAAAGAATTATATCAGTTATAATCTCTATTATCAATTAAAATATGCCCCTTTCATAGCAACAAATTTACATAAAATACCCGCTATGAAAAGAGCATTATTTATAATAACTAACATTATCTAGCAAAAACATGATTTCCTATTCTTAAATGCGGATTTAATGTATTAATCCAATTACAAGTAGATATATCTGGATTCCAAAAGTAAATAGCATTATTAGTAGGATCATTTCCATATAAAGCCTCTTTTGCAGCCTTATACGACTCTTCTGTAGGTTTGACACTTATAGATCCATTTTTTACTACAGAAAAAGCATTTTTTTGATATATTACATCCTCTATAGAATCTGGAAAGCGTGAATCTTGTACTCTATTTAAAACTACAGCCGCAACAGCAACCTGTCCTTGGTAGCTCTCACCTCTAGCTTCAGCCGCTACTAATTTTGATAATAGATACAATTGATCATCATTTAGATTTACAACTTGTTTTTTACTTTCATTATCTTCTTGGCCTTTTTTTTCGATAACAGTCATATTATTTCTAGAAAAATACTCATTAAAATTTTTTACCTCTAAAGTCTTATAATCTAAACTTTTTTTACTTGTATTTTTTAAATTATTATTTACCTTTACTCCATTAGATTGTGTAGATTCGACTTGTTTAAATAAATAACCTATATTAATTAAATTTAAAGCTTCAACCTTATAAACAAATGTAGCACTAACTATTATAAAAATAGATAT
>NZ_JAXEWM010000094.1:0-14705 GCF_034113885.1 Intestinibacter sp. | reverse complement strand
ATGGATGAGAAATTTTAATGGGGTTGCCACTAAGTATTTAAATAATTATTTAACGTGGTTTAAATTTTTATTTATAAGTAAGAAATATAAAGAATTTAATCGAATAAAGGAATTATTTATGGAATTAGCGACAAGAGATCTTTATATTACTCAGTATATGATAAAAAATAGATTTGTAGAGTTATTATAATGAATAAATTTTATTTTATAAAAAGAGATGTTTAGAACTATAATTCTTCACAAAGTTCTTAAATATATTCATAATGGCACGTAGAGATGGTAGTAGCTTCGCTATAGATAGATATTAAATAATATTCATTCATTAATATTTCTTGTTAATTATTTCCTATTATATATATTTACCTATCACTTTTATAAAGCTTATATATTTTACTTATAATAAAATAGCTAATATAATAAACTTGTAAATAACTTCGAACAAAAGGAGATAATATTATGAAGGAAAAACAATCAAAATCGTTTATTTTGTGGAATTTATTCAAGTCGATGTTCGTACTGAGTTCATGTACCTTCGGTGGCGGATTTGTAATCGTATCGCTTATGAAAAAGAAATTTGTAGAGGAATTAGGATGGCTAGATGAAGACGAGATGTTAGATATAACGGCTATAACACAATCTTCTCCAGGGCCACTTCCTGTAAATGCATCAGTTATTATAGGATATCGTATGTGCGGAATTTTAGGATCTATAGTCGCTATTTTAGGGACTATAATACCTCCGATGGTTATTATATCTATAATATCAATATTTTATACAGAATTTAGAACTAATAAATATATAGCAATTGCTCTTCAAGTCATGAGAGCTGGAGTTGCTGCAGTAATTTTCGATGTAGTTATAAACCTTATGAAAAATGTAATAAAGACAAAGAGATATTTATATATCGCTATGATGTTAGTTGGATTTGTGGCGACTTGCCTACTTAAAGTAAGCGCTATGAATGTTATATTAGTCTGCCTTTCAATAGGCATTGTAGATTTAATATTAGAGCTAAATAAAAATAGAGTAAAGGGAGGTAGTCAAAGATGCTAATTTTAAAATTATTCTTCAGTTTTTTAAAGGTCGGTTTATTTAGTGTCGGAGGTGGTTATGCTGCCATTCCACTTATACAAGATCAGATAGTAAATGTGCATCAATTGATGACTTTGGAGGAGTTCACTGACTTAATTACTATAGCTGAGATGACTCCTGGACCTATTTCTATAAATTCAGCTACATTTGTCGGCACTCGTCTTGCTGGTCCTTTTGGAGTTATAATTTGTACTTTAGGATGTATTATACCTTCATTTATAATTTGTTTAACACTAGCGTATTTTTACTACAAATACAGAAGCTTCTCAGGTGTTCAAACTGTACTAGCTTCACTAAGACCTGCTGTAGTCGCTTTAATAGCTTCTGCTGGCATGTCGATACTTATGCTAGCACTTTTTAATGCCGACATCTCTAGCTTTAAGATAGGCGATTTTAGGTTTATTGAATGCGGAATATTTATAACTGGATTGTACGCACTTAGAAAATATAAGATGAACGCTATAACTGTGATATTAGGTAGTGGTGTTGTTGGAACTCTACTTTACTTAATTACAGGATTTGTTGCGTAAAATCAAAAATACCACCAATCGTAGAATTTGCGACTAGTGGTATTTTTTTATATTATCCTAGAATCCTTTAGCAGCATCTGATGTTGGTGCAAATATTGATTCTACTTGTTCTTCTGTTAATTCAACGTCGAATACTTCTTTATAGTATTTTTCAACTTCTTCGTTTAAGTCTATATCTTCAAATAAATCTGGATATATAGTCTTAGCATACCATAATAGAGTCATTGGAGTATCTGCTCCTGGAGTATAACTTCTGTACATTCCTAGAGGAGTTTTGTAAACTTTTTTGTCTTGAACAGCTTTTATTTTACTCCAGTCGTTGCTACCTATAGTATTGTTGTATAAATCTTCTGGTTGAGCTTGAGTGAAGTTTGTTACAAATATGATTTCTGGATTATAATCGTAAATTTGTTCCATATTAATTGGTACTGCATTGTCTTTGTCTATATCGTCAGCTACGTTTTTAGCTCCTACAGCTTTTGCCCACCAGCTTCCGAAGAATTGATTACCTGACGTAACTATTGAAGTTTCATCGTATTTGAATAAGAAGAATACGTTAGCTTTTTCATCTTCTGGTATATCTTTTACTCTATCTTGAACCATATCGTAAATTTCGTTGCTGTATTTTGCTACTTTATCTGCTTTAGCATCTTCTGGGAATATTTGGCTTAATAAGTCTATCCAGTTGTTTAAAGTTTCTATACAGTCATAATCCCATTTGTTAACTGATATTGCAACAGCGTTAAATCCAGCTTCTTTTAATTTTGCTCCTATTTCTGGATCTGAAGCTCCGTAGAATACTACATCTGGTTTTAATTTTAATAATTCTTCTGTATTTACTTCACTGTCTTTTATGAAGCTTGTATCTGCATTTAATATTTCTGGATATAATTGTCCTAAAAGTCCGTTTTTAGCTGCAGTCATACTTGGTTCTGACATACCTACTATTTTATCAGCTGAGTTAAAGAATATTGCTAAAACTGATGGAAGTGGTAGTATATCACAAACTGCTATACGTTCGATTTTAGATGGAAGTGTAACTTCATTTCCTGCTTGGTCTGTTATAGTTATTGTGTCGCTAGCACTTGATGATGCTGCTGAACTTGAAGCTGAACTAGAGCTTGATTTAGATGTTGATGAACATCCCCCAAATACTGGTAACATAGTTACTATTAGTAACATGCATATTAATTTTTTGAATTTTTTCATTTATAAAATTCCCCTCTCTTATAAAATTTTATTAATTATATTAGGTATTTCATCTCTATAAATTCGCCCTGAAAATCCCTCATGAGGCAAAGATATAAAGTTTGAATCAACTGGACAAATAGGCTTATAAAGTGGATCTGCTATTATAGCTTTTGCACCCTTTAAGCAAGATGTTATCTCTTCTTCATCCATAGCTATACAGTCTCCTTCTAAAAGAAGTCTTTCATCTGTTTCTAAAGCTGATATTACTTTTACTGTCTTGTCTTTTTCTTCTGCTATAGCACATGCTAGAGATTCTGACATAATACTTTCACCTATTATAGTTATGTCTGCATTTTCTACTGTTTTTTTATTTTTATAAGCTATTTTATTTTCTTTTGTCTTCATAGCTTCGTTTAAATCCTTTAAAACTATTTCTGCAAATTTTTTTCCAAATGGTGTACCTACTACATAAGGAATACCAAATTTTTCGTATAAATATTTAGCAGCGCCCATGCCTGAATAAGATACTACTAAGTTTACATCAGCAATTGAAGATTTTTTTATATCCTCTAAAGTACTTCCCATAGCCCAAGTGCTTACTACTTCAAATCCATCTGATTCTAGTAATTCCTTCATAGCTTCGACGCTTTTATTTACAGAAAAATCTAATGGTGTAGCTCCTATTATATTGACTCTTTTTTTGCCATCTGTACCATCTGATTTTTCACATACAAATCTCTTAGCTAAAGCTTCAAAAGCTTTATACGCTCCATCTATATACGAATGCATACCTGTTGTATCAAAGCCAAATGTAGGTATATTTGTCTCTTTTTCGATTATAGATGCAATAGCCTTGAAATCAGTTCCTATCATCATTGGTATAGGAGTTCCAGTCATAGCTATAAAATTAGGTGAAAGCTCTTTTGCAGTATATATTATGTCGTTTATAAATTTATCGTCGTCCCCCATTATAGCTTCCATTTCAGATATTCCTGAGATATATACCATACTGTCGATATCATACCATCTAGGCTCGTCGTGAGTGTTGTATGTAGAGTTACATCCTGAAGCATCGTGCATTACTGTAAGTCCGCCTAATTCATATAAAGCTGAGCACACTCCAAATGCATCTGCTGAGTAAATAGATATTCTACTTGCAATTTGTCTCATAATTTTCACACCCCAATCCTTTGAATTGTATTAATTTTTTAGCATCTTTTTCGTTTAAAAAGGCGTCAATCATAAGATCTGCTAATTTCACTATTCCGTCAAATCCGTACATTCCTCCACCTTCGACTATATTTACAAAATTATTACTTCCTGTGAAATACGCTGCCTTTTGACCTAGAGCTAGTATTTTTTCATCGCTTTTTCTATCTACAAAACGCATTTTTACGTGTATTGTCGCGTAGATTTTTATATTTGGATAGTTTTCCTTAAGCCAATTGAAGTCCTCTTGCTCTTCTGCTATAAAGCTATCTACATATATACTCTCTACATTAAACCCATGTTCTAAAAGAAGTCTAGCAAGTCCTAGAGGTCTCATAGTAAGTGTATAGTCTATAACTACTGGAGTATCTCCTACTACCTTTTGAGCCTTGTTTAGAGCTTCTGTAGCTGCTTTTTTATTTTCTTCAAAGTCTATCTTTTCTACACCTAGATTTTCACAAAGTAAGTCTAAATTCTTTTCTATTTCTTCAAATCCATAGCATAGAGGTAAATATAGATGCTTTTGACCTAATTTTTCTTCTAGATATCTACCTGCTTCTCTAGCTACAGGATTGTAGGAAATATTTATAGAGCTCTTGCCCATTTCTTTGTATTCTGCATAAGTCTTAGTATCTGTAATCTCTCTAAGAGTAAATCCATTGTCTCTTATGATTTTTACTAATTCACTGCTTTCATCAGTTGAGTAGTTATTTCCAATTATATTTACGCTCTTTTCTTCTAATTCTTCTTTATCTAGTAGGCTGTATAATTGTCGTCTCATTATTTGATCTGGTGTAAGCCCACTTTTTCTCATAATAGGGTTCATATAGCAATCTGTAAATTCTATATCTGGATATTTTTCTCTAAGTCTCTTATATACTAGTGGCAAATCACATCCTACAAAATGGTGAACGCAACTAGTATATACTAAAACTGCCTTTGGTTTATAAGGTAGCTTAGATAAAATATCTCCAACACCTTCTATTATTAAATCCTCTGTATCACCTTCTAGTACGTTGTTTTCTCTGACTATTATGTTAGAAAATCTATCTATAGCATTCATCTCAGCTGCAGTTAAGACAACACCTCTAAGGCAGCTTTGAGCACATACAAATATTTGGTGAATTTCAGGAATAAGCATTCCTATATGAACTATATTCCAAGTCCCCCTAGCTGAGCATGAAAACTCAAGTCTAGAATCAAATGGTGCAGGAAATTTTGCATCTTTTATTAAAACGCAAGCATCTCTTTCTTTTTCTCTAATAGGTTTTAGCATTATTTAGCTGCCTCCTTTTCACATGCCTTAAGTAAGCTCTCAGCAAGTGCTTCGTATTCTTTTGCCATAGGGCTATCTGGGAAAGCTTCTATAACTGTCTTTTTCATTTCCTCTGCTTGGATTACTATTTCGTCTCTGTCTAGAGTTCCGACTAATTTTGAATTTACATTTTCTATAAATTCATTTACTTTTTCTTCCTCGTTTTTTACGTTTCTCTTATTTAAAATAACTCCACCTAGGCTAGCGTATCCTCTATCCTTGAAGTTATCTATTGCCATAGCTATATTTGCTGCAGCGTGGATTGACATGTATTCTCCAGAAGTTATTATAAATACCTTGTCTGCGTATCCACCTCTCATAGGCATTGAGAAGCCTCCACAGACTACATCTCCTAATACATCGTAGAAAACTACATCAGGTTTATATTTTTCATATGCGCCTTTTTGTTCTAGCTTTTCTAGTGCAGTTATTATACCTCTTCCAGCACATCCCATTCCTGGAGTTGGTCCACCTGCTTCTACACATAAGATTCCTTTATATCCTTCTACTACCATATCTTCTAATTCGAAGTTGTCCTTCTTTTCACGTACTAGATCTAAGACTGTATTTATCTTAGTTCCAGCATGTAGATTAGTTGTTGAATCTGCCTTTGGATCACATCCTATTTGCATGACCTTTAATCCCTTTTTAGCTAATGCCACAGATAAATTAGAAATTGTAGTTGATTTTCCTATTCCACCTTTTCCATAAACTGCTATTTTTATCATAATCTAAATCCCCCTTATATCTATCCTCTGTAATCTCCTCTATCTACAACTATTTCATATCCAATTTCACTCATATGATCTTGCAAAACTCTTAAGTTTTCACCTGCATCCTCACCGCTTATAGCTTTATTGTCGTATAGTAAATAATTTTTTCTAACTGCTATAGGTGATAAATTAGGCATAATAACATTTGCTCCACATAAAACTCCTAATTTTCTTCCGTCCGATTTTGCTGTCCCCAGAGCTGTCGTAGCTGGAAGAAGTACATCTGGAAGCATTATTCTACATAGGCTTAATAAAAATAATGTCATCTCGACGCTTCCTGACTCGAAGTCTCTAAATGGAGTATCCTTATGTGGTATAAATGGACCTATTCCTATCATCTGAGGCTTAAATTCACTCATATATATCATATCCTCGCATAGATCACTTATTGTCTGATATGGACTTCCTACCATACATCCGCATCCAGTTTGATATCCTATTTCCTTTAAATCCTTAAGACAATTCATTCTATGCTTTAGAGAGAGTTTTTCTGGATGAAGCTTTCTGTAGTGCTCTTCATTTGCTGTCTCATGTCTAAGTAAGTATCTCCTAGCCCCAGCATCGAAAAATCTCTGATAAGACTCTCTCTCCTTTTCTCCTATCGAAAGCGTTATAGCACAGTCTGGAAATCTCTGGTGAATTTCAGATACAATATCGACTATCATATCATCTGTATAATGTCTGTCTTCACCTCCTTGGAGTACAAAGGTTCTATAACCGTATTTATACCCCTCTTCACAGCAGGATAAAATATCCTCTTTAGACAATCTATATCTAACTGCATTTTTATTTGAGCATCTTATTCCGCAGTAGTAGCAGTCGTTTTTACAGTAATTTGTAAACTCGACTATACCACGGAAAAATATCTTCTTGCCAAACTTACTGACAGCTATTTCTCTTGCAATATCAGCTGCGTATTTTGCATCTTCTTCTGTAAATGTTTCTAGTAGCTGTTCCCACTCAGAAAAAGAAAGACATTTGTTTTCGTTTAACTTATCTATTATTTCTACATTATTCAACCTTTTCACATCCTTTTTTCTCTTTAAAATCAACTTGGGAATATATAGCTTTTACGCTGACACCTGATAGATGACCAAGCTGAGTTACTAGAGATTGAATTGCATGTTCAGGTGCATCTAAAGTTACATTTATAATAGATATACCCTTTTCTTCATAAGGCATTCCCATACGACCTATTATGTATTTTTTATTTTGACCTATTAATTTATTTATTTTATCTGAAATACTCGAATCCTCAGCAATTATAGATACAACTGCGACCTTTCTTTCATCAGACAATTCGCTTTTATCCAAAAGTGCATCTAAATCGCTAGTATTAGTGATTTCTAGAGGTATGACGTCTTTTAAGATATTGCTTGGAGTTTCAATTTCTCCAATTACTGCCTTTACTCCAAATGCCTTTTCTATATTTTCTTCTGTTATAACCTCTCTAGTTTCGCCAAATAAATACTTTCCACTTTTACTAAGTAAAAACGCTTTATTCGCCCTTTGTAGTGCATGTGTCGGATAATGCGTATTAAATATACAGCTTATACCTTGATTTGAAAGCTTCGTCATAGTATCTAAAATAAGCAGCTGGTTTTTAAAATCCAAGTTTGATTCTGGCTCATCTAGTATAAGTATTTTTGGCTCAGATACTAATGCCCTAGCAATAAGTACCATCTGAAGCTCTCCACCACTTATTTGAGAGCATTTTTTCTTTGCAAATCTAGTAAGATTCATTTCCTCCATTACTCTGTTTACTATCTCTAAGTCCTTTTCCTTTGGCATAGACAGCATTCCAAAATGACTACTTCTTCCAAGTAAGACCATTTCTTCTACTGTATACGCTGCAACTGTAGTCTTTGCCTGAGGAACATATGCAATATCTTTCCATAATTTTTTATGTGAAATACTTCTTATATCTACTCCATCTAATGTACTCTTTCCACTTTTCCATTTCAAAAATCCCATTATACATCTAAGTAATGTAGTCTTCCCAGCTCCATTTGGACCGAGGATTGCCACAAAATCACCTGGCTCTACAGAAAAGTTAATATTTTCAAGTAGTAATTTATCTTTAGAATTCTTGTAAGCAAAACATCCATTTTCAACTGAAAGTATCATAGCTGCCAACCTCCACTTCTTCTCATAAGTGTTATAAAGAATGGTGCTCCTATTATCGCTGTAAGTATTGAAATCGGAATTTCAGTCGCTACTAAGCTTCTAGCGATAGTATCTACTACAACCATAAAAATTGCCCCAATACTTATTGATGCAGGCACTAGTGCAAGGT
The DNA here is from genome assembly GCF_034113885.1 of Intestinibacter sp. Classification (GTDB taxonomy): domain Bacteria; phylum Bacillota; class Clostridia; order Peptostreptococcales; family Peptostreptococcaceae; genus Intestinibacter. The sequence goes on along the minus strand of NZ_JAXEWM010000094.1, from coordinate 6,299 downwards.
GGTTATTTCCAAATTTCATCCTACACATATGAGGTATTATAAGTCCTACCCATCCTACCTGACCGCACATAGATACGCATGATCCTGTGACCATAGTAGCTGCGATTATTGTTATACCTCTAAGTAAATTTATATTAGTTCCTGATGATTTCGCTTCATCATCAGATAGCATTAAAATATTTAGTCTCCAGCGAAGTAAGTAAAGCACGAAAATTCCGACTATTATAAACGGAGCTCCTAAAAGCAATGTCTTATAGCTCGCTGAACCCAAGCTTCCCATAAGCCAATAAGTAATAGCTGGAAGTTGTGTTTCAGAATCTGCAACAAATTTTACAAATGACACAAGTGCTGAAAACAGTGATCCTATCATTATACCGGCAAGTACTATACTGTTCATATTGTTGCCTTTACCAGTGCCAGAAATATATGTAAGTAAAACTGCAATTATACCAAAGCTAAGTGCACAAAATTGTATTCCTATTAAGCTAAATCCCAATAAAATTCCTAAAGCTGCCCCAAAGCTAGCTCCTGATGCTACCCCCAATGTATCTGGTGTCGCAAGTGGATTTGAAAACAAACTTTGAAATGCACATCCAGCCACAGAAAGCCCAGCTCCAACAAGTAGAGCAAGTAAAATTCTTGGAAATCTAATTGTCCACAATACAATTTCTGTCTGAGAATTGACTACATAATCATATCCAAATTTTTCAAAAGCCGATTTTAAAACTTCAACTGGAGATATAAACATCCTTCCAATCCCCATAGATAAGATTACTACCAAAACAGGAAGTATAATTAAAATTATCTTTTGAATTAAAGATAAACTTCCAACTACCTTAAATTTTTTCATATTATAAATCCCCCTAGAAATTAAAAATAGCTACACCAAAAGTGGCATAGCTAAACAAATTTTTTTCTAAAAAATATCGCCTTCCACCTTAATAGTAAATTTTGGTGTCAGAAATAAAATAAATACATCCATAATCGATCTTAATTATCAGGTATACTTTTAACTTAGAAGCGATTATTAAATATTTTATTAGTGCTAGTATTAAATTAAAATCTACTCATTCTGAAACTAAATCTCAAAATAAGTTTTCGTACATATCATAATGAAAGTATATCACATCAGTAGAAAAATGTAAACTTTTGTAAAAATTTAAAGAAAAACGAATAAAGGGTGGAGAAATTTCCTCCACCCTTGTATTTTTCTACTTGAAATTCAATTTTTATTATATTAATTTATTTAGTTTCTGCATTGGTATCATCTAATAAATTATTTTCAGATAAATAAGATAAAAATGAAAGTCCTAACATAATCACTACTAATAAAGCTGTTATTAATACTATTGCCATTTTTACGCCTCCCTCTTTATAAATAAATGTTAAAACAAATTTTTGAACTATATATGAATAAATTTATTTCATAGTTCTTTTTTCCAAATATCCCTTTTTCCCTTTTTTTTAATATACATTTGCTAACCCTTATATATTAATATTATAATATATTTTTCTATTTTACAAGTAAAGATTTCGTTAATAATTCCTTTCAAATTTATTAAACATAGCGGTTAAAAGTTACAAATCTGTCAAAATTTCTTTATATTTCCATTTTTTCACTTGACTTTAATAAATTAATCACTTAAAATCTTATACATAATAAATATTAAATAAAAGCGATGATTAGACGAGTAAATTTAGTTCAGTTACTAGAGATGGAAATTCATAGGCTGAGAGATTTCCTTAACTTGAGAAATTGAAAACTACCTAGGAGCTTCGTGCTGAAGTTATCTTAAATAGATTTTAGTAAGATACGACGTTTAGCTTACGTTACAAGTTCAAGTGGATTTTTTATAAAATCAATTTGGGTGGAACCGCGGGAATTTATACTCTCGTCCCTATTTAGGGACGGGAGTTTTTTAATTGTCAAAAAAATTAGGAGGTAAAGAAAATATGTATTTTTTAAGTACAAGAGGTAATAACGAAAAAATAACAGCTTCACAAGCAATAATAAAAGGTCTATCTACTGATAAAGGTCTTTATGTACCTTCTAGCTTTAAAAATTTAAGCGAGGAGTTAAAAAACTTAGTTGATTTAGATTATAAACAACTAGCATATGTCATTTTAAAAGAATTTTTAACTGACTATTCTGAAGAAGAATTAAAATACTGCATAGAGAGCGCTTACGACGAAAAATTTGATACAGAAAAAATAGCTCCGATAAGTAAAGTAGGAGATGATTACATCTTAGAATTATACCATGGACCTACATGTGCTTTTAAGGATATGGCACTTACAATAATGCCTTATCTACTAAAAACTGCAATCGAAAAAAACAACCTACAAGAAGAAGTTGTAATACTAACTGCCACTTCAGGTGATACTGGTAAAGCAGCTCTTGAAGGATTTAGCGATGTAGACAAAATTAAAATAGTAGTATTCTTCCCAGAAAATGGAGTAAGTGCTATACAAAAGCTACAAATGAAGACTACAAAGGGTCTAAACACTTGTGTTGTAGGAATTAACGGAAATTTCGACGATGCACAAACTGGTGTAAAAAATATATTTGCAGATGAAGATTTCAACAAAGAATTAAAAGAAAAAGGATATATATTATCATCAGCTAACTCAATTAACATGGGTAGATTATTGCCACAAGTAGTTTACTATTTCTATGCATACTTACAATTAGTCAAAGAAAACGAAATATCACTAGGAGATAAAGTAAACTTTGTAGTTCCAACTGGTAACTTCGGTAATATACTAGCAGGCTACTTTGCTAAGCAAATGGGACTTCCAGTAAATAAATTTGTATGTGCTTCAAACGACAACAACGTGCTTTACGACTTCTTTACAACTGGAGTATATAACAAAAACAGAGAGCTTAAATTAACTACATCTCCATCAATGGATATACTTATATCTAGCAACCTAGAGAGATTATTATTTGAAATATCTGGTAGAGATGCAGAAAAAGTAAACGAATTAATAAACAACCTAAACACTAAGGGAGTTTATGAAATAGATCAAAATATGAAAGACAACTTATCTTCTTTCTACGGCGGATATGCAACAGAAGAAGTAGTAAAAGACACTATAAAAGAAGTATTCGATAAATATGGTTACCTACTAGATACTCATACTGCTGTAGCATACTCTTGCTATGAAAAATACGTAGAAGACACAAAAGACTTAACTAAAACTGTAATAGTTAGCACAGCTAGCCCTTACAAATTCAGCAAAGATGTTTTAAATTCAATCTCATCTGTAGATGATAGCTTAGATGATTTTGAAATAATAGATAAATTATCTGATGTAAGCAATACAAAAATACCTGGGCCAATAAAGACACTTAAAGATTTAGAAATCAGACACAATATTACTTGTGAAAAAGATGAGCTTAAATCAGAAATAATAAAATTTTTAGGAAAATAGGTGATTAAAATGTTAGAAGTTTATGTACCAGCTACAAGTGCAAACATAGGTCCGGGATACGACTGTCTTGGATTATGTTTAGATTTATTTAACAAATTTACTTTTGAAGAAATAGAAGAAGGATTAGAATTTGGAGAATGTGAAGAAGCTTTTGCAAATGAAGATAACTTAGTATATAAGACTATGTTATATTTCTACGACAAGGTTAAACCAAAAAAAATACCTAAGGGTATAAAAATTTCATTTGAAAACAACATCCCAATATGTAGAGGGCTTGGAAGTAGTTCAACTTGTATAGTTGCAGGTCTTATGGCTGCAAATGTACTTAGTGAAGCTAATTTATCAAAGGATGAAATACTAAAATTAGCTATAGAGCTTGAAGGTCATCCAGATAACGTAGCACCAGCTATATATGGAAATATGATAATAGCATTTATGGAGGATGGAAACCTATATCACGAAAAGATCAAGGTTCCAGATGGAATAAGATTTTTAGCTATGGTTCCTAATTTCGAATTATCAACAGAAAAAGCTAGAGCCGTACTTCCAAAACAAATACCTCATAAAGACGGTGTTTTCAATGTATCAAGATGTGCTCTTTTAATAGCAGCATTTACAAACAACAATTTAGATTTAGTAAAGGTTGCATGTAAAGACAAATTCCATCAAGATTACAGAAGCCATTTGATAAACAACTACGACGATATAGTAGCTTATGCAAATACCCTAGATTCACTTGGAACTTTCTTAAGTGGTGCAGGTCCTACTATTATGACTTTAGCTAAAGATAGCGACAAGGAAATCTTAGACAAAATGAATGATTATCTATCTACTTTAGAAGATGATTGGCAAATATTAGACTTACATTGTGACGCTGAAGGTGCTTACTGCAAGCAAGTTTAATTTCTAATAATAGATAATAATTTTTTACAATAAATGTAATTTAATATATACTATATATAAAAGCTTTCCTCTTTTTGGAAGGCTTTTATAATGGATATTTTAGGAGGATCTATGGAAGAAACAATAAATACAAACGAAAAACTCAACTTTTTTCAAAAGAATACTGGCATTATATTTTGCTCTATTCTTTGTACTGGGCTGTGGGGAAGTGCCTTTCCTTGCGTAAAACTTGGATACGAATTATTTCAAATCGGTGCAGATGATATTTTTTCGAAGATACTTTTTGCAGGTGGAAGATTCTTTTTAGCTGGAATTTTTGTTTTGATTATAACTGCTTTTTTACTAAAAAAATTTCCTACATTAAAAAAGGGATCTCTAAAGGGAATAGCTCTATTGGGGTTTGTAGAGACTACTATGGAATATGTATTTTTCTATATAGGTCTTTCATATGCTTCTAGCTTTAAAGGGGCTATTTTAAATCCAACATCTACTTTTATGATGGTTATTTTAGCACATTTTATCTACAAAGACGACAAGCTAAACTTCAGAAAAAGTCTCGGATGTATAGTAGGATTTATAGGCATTATAATAGTAAATCTAACAGGCGAAATAGACAGTCAGATAAGCTTTTTAGGTGAAGGATGCCTTCTTATATCGGCATTTGCATTTGCACTTGGCTCTATAATAAGTAAGGAGATAACTAAGGTAGAAGACAATCCAATGATAGTCACAGGCTATCAGCTTCTTATAGGTGGAGCTATACTTATAACTTTAGGGCTTATAGGAGGTGGCAGACTTCATTTTTCATCTATCAATGCTACACTTTTATTCTTATATTTAGCATTACTATCATCTATAGCATTTAGCCTTTGGACTACACTATTTAAATACAATCCTGTAGGAAAAATATCTGTATTTAATTTCCTAACACCTATATTTGGAACTATATTATCAGCAGTTATTTTATCTGAAGATGTGTTTAAATTAAAAAATCTAGTGGCACTAATTCTAGTGTGTCTGGGAATTTACATCGTAAATAAAACTAATGATGCTAAAAATTAAATCAAAACTAAAAAAGACTGCTTTTTTGAGGTGACAATGAACCAATTCCTAAAAAAGCAGTCTCTTTTTCAGTTATTAAAAACATTAATTAATTTCCTTAAATTTTAAATAGATACAATATCCTTAAATTTTTTTAAAATATTTTCAATAAGCTTATTTTCTTCATAAAGATATTTGAGTATCATATCGTATTCAGATTTCATGTCGTTAGAATTATAACTCGTTTCATTTGCTTCTAGTTCTTGTATTTTTTCTTTAATTTGTACTTCTCTTTCTTTTATTATTGCGTATATTTTTACTTTTTCCACTTCCGTAAATCTATTCATAGTTATAACTCCTTTCTCAAAATTTTTCCTACCTCCATTTAATTATTCGACAAAGGTAATATAATACCTTTCAAAATGTTAAATTTTTTTAACAAAATTATAACAAATATAAAATTATACATGGCAAAACAAATTTAACTTGATTTATTCTCCTAAAAAAGGTATTCTATTTTAAGGTAGAAAAAAATATAGGAGAGTGATGAAAATGGACGCTAGTCCCTTGTACCTATCGTCGATTAATTTTTCACTTAGCTATCTATAAATAGACTACTTATTCCGTTATAAATTTTAGTCATTTTATAGATATATAAGTGTACTAAATATATAACTGAATAAGGAAGTGTTATTTTGATAAGATATTACAAAACTATTGAAGGCAAATTAGAAAAGCTAAATTCATACGAAGACGGATGCTGGGTGAATTTAGTCGAACCTAATAACGAAGAAATCGGAGAATTATCTGATATTTTAGATTTAGATATAGACAGTATAAATGCCGCTTTAGATGCAGAAGAACGCTCTAGAATTGATGTAGAGGATAATCACATACTAATTCTTATAGATATACCTATA
>NZ_JAXEWM010000093.1:0-3307 GCF_034113885.1 Intestinibacter sp. | reverse complement strand
CTTTATTAAATTTTACAAATGCTTTCATATGCACAGCTTTAATTTTTTCTACATCTGTGACTGAAAGAACTTCTGTTAAATAAGCATTAAATATTTTCAATAAATTACCATATCTATATACAGTTTCTTTACTATAGTTGTTGATTTCTATATCTAACTTAAATTCTTCAAGTAATTCTTCAATTTTCATAAAAAAAGAATACCTCCTTTTAAATTATTTCACATTCTCTAGTATAAAAATTTCTTTACATACTTTTGTCAATGCTTGATAACATAAAAAAAGATATTCTCTATTTCATTACATACAATTACTCAATATTAAGCATACATTTTCTTTAATTGAGCTTGTATATCTTTATTTTCTAAATAATCTTCTAAAGTAGTTTTTCTATCCATTATTCCGTTTGGAGTTATTTCTATTATTCTGTTTGCTAGAGTTTGTATCATCTCGTGGTCATGTGAGCTGAATAATAATACTCCTGGGAATTTTTCTAAACCTTTATTTACTGATGTTATAGACTCTAAGTCTAAGTGGTTAGTTGGATCGTCAAGTACTAATACGTTGGCGTTTGAAAGCATAAGCTTAGAAAACATACATCTAACCTTTTCTCCTCCAGATATAACCTGAGCTTCTTTTAGAGCTTCTTCACCACTAAATAACATTCTTCCTAAAAATCCTCTTATGAAGCTCTCACTTTTTTCTTCAGAGTACTGTCTTAGCCAGTCTACTAGTGAGTATTCAACACCATCGAAAAATTCATTGTGATTTTTTGGAAGATAGCTTTGAGAAGTTGTAACTACCCATTTGAAGCTTCCACTGTCTGCTTCATCTACACCCATTATTATATCAAATAGTGCAGTTATAGCTAATTCATCTCCCATAAACGCCACTTTGTCATCTCTGTCCAATCTAAATGATACGTTGTCTAAGATTTTTACACCGTCTACTGTCTTAGTTAAACCTTCGACCTCTAGTACTTCGTTTCCTATCTCGCGCTCTGGCGTAAATCCAACGTAAGGATATCTTCTTCTAGAAGGCTGAATTTCAGTTACTTCTAATTTTTCAAGCTGTTTCTTTCTTGAAGTAGCTTGCTTTGCCTTAGATGCATTTGAGCTAAATCTAGCTATGAATTCTTTTAATTGAGCTATTTTTTCTTCAGCCTTTTTGTTTTGATCCTTCATAAGCTGTAGAGCTAGCTGGCTTGATTCATACCAGAAATCGTAGTTTCCTACGTATATTTGGATTTTACCGAAGTCAACGTCTACTATATGAGTACATATTTGGTTTAGGAAGTGTCTATCGTGTGATACTACTATTACTATAGAATCCTCTAAATCCATTATGAAGTTATTTAGCCATTCTATTGATTTAAAATCTAAGTGGTTAGTAGGTTCGTCTAGAAGTAGTATTTCTGGCTTACCAAATAACGCCTTAGCAAGTAATACCTTGACCTTTTCTCCACCTTCTAATTCCTTCATTTGTTTGTAATGCAAATCTCTATCTATTCCAAGACCCATAAGTATTTTTTCGGCATTAGTTTCTGCATCCCATCCGTCTAGCTCTGCAAACTCACCTTCTAGCTCTGCAGCCTTTATACCATCTTCTTCTGTGAAGTCCTCTTTCATATATAATGCGTCTTTTTCCTTCATTATTTCAAATAATCTCTCGTGACCCATTATAACTACATCTAGTACTGTCTCTTCATCGTATTTGAAGTGATCCTGTCTTAAAACCGACATTCTTTCTTTTTCAGTTATACTTACACTACCAGTGTTTGGCTCTATATCTCCAGCTAATATTTTTAGGAAAGTAGTCTTTCCTGCACCATTAGCACCTATTATTCCGTAGCAATTTCCCTTAGTGAACTTTAAATTTACATCCTTGTATAGTTCCTTATCAGCAAATCTAAGTCCTACATTAGTTACTTGTAACATTTAGTCAAAATTCCTTTCTATTTATATTTTTAACACAGTAAGCATAATATTATAATAAAATTATATATAAGTCAATACGAAAAAAAAGGAGTGCATCAAAACACTCCATAAAATCTATTAATTTCTCAAATATGCAATTTTCATAGTTTCCTTGCCTTCTTGTTTTTCATTATATGAAAATATCATATCCATATTAGCGTCGACTAAATCTAGAAGGTGGTTTCTTATCTCATTTAGATATATCAATGTATTATCTCCAGCCATTTGACTAGTTTCTGCTAATAATAATCCCTTTTTAAGTGTCAAGTCTCCTTCGGTTTTGTAGAAATCTTCTTCTAGAGCTTTAGCAGCCTCTCTAGGATGTATATCTATTTCAAATTCCTCAACAGAGTAAGATACAGCTCCTTCTCCTTGGAATAATTCCTTTAAGTCACTTATATCTACATACATCAAAGTATCTTCGTCCATAGCTTCACTTATAAGATTTATCATATCTACAGTTTTATCTATGTTGTACTTATTTAATTTAAGCTCTTTATCAAGTCCCAAATCCTCTTTATTTTCCTTTAAGCATATATCAAGTCCTATAGATAAGACCTTTCTCTCGTTAGCCATAAAAGATATTGCCTTTGTGATATTGCATGCGTCTTTATCAGAGCTATCGTATAAAATATATAAAACTTCTATACCATCTAGTAAGCATCTTACAAATTCCTTATCTACGTCCTTAGTTACCTTTATATTTTCGAAATTAGCGTTTTTCTGTAAATCGCTTTTTATATTTTCTAAATAGTCTATTGCATCGTTTCCTACTGCAATTACTTTTGTGTACTTTTCTTTCATCTATTACGCCTCCTTAAAATTTAAAAAACCCGGGTATTTAGATAACACCAATTTAAATAGAGGAACTCCTACAATAGTTACTACCCCAAATTCTCCTATTCCGACCTCTAGCATACAAAGTAAAAGCGGTAATTTGAAAAATATGTTTAGCATAAGTCCCACTATAACCGCATTTGCTAGCACTGGCCATAAAGACGCCACCCATATAGCGTATTTATTTTTTATAAGTTTAGGTGTTAAATTCACTAAATATGCACTTACAAGTGTCGCGAAAGTTCCAAATGCTATATCTGCTAATCCATAAGGTCCCAATAAATTAGCTATTAGACATCCTATAGTCAATCCCACAATGTAATCTGAATTTACAAATGCAAGTAAAATCAATACCTCTGATAATCTAAATTGAATTGGTCCATAGCTTAGAGGACTTAATCCTATTGTCAATGCGGCGTATATAGATGCCACAATCGCTGTTTTCACTATTCTATCTGTGTTCAACTCATCATCTCCTCATCTAAAAATTTTCGAT
>NZ_JAXEWM010000092.1:0-26207 GCF_034113885.1 Intestinibacter sp. | reverse complement strand
CAAAATTACATATTGCCAGCAAATGAAGATGGGAAAATTCAAGTCGTATTAGATGATGAAGATCTTGATGAATCAAAGCTATCTTATACAGTAGATGATTCAAATATAGCTAGTGTATCAGGCTCAGGAAGTACATGCCAAATATATGGTAAAAACGCAGGTGGTACTAATATTAGAATTTTATATGATGGTCAGGAAATAAAGACTATCTATTTAGAGGTTGAAGCAGAAGATGTGGATGATTCACAACAATCTAGCTTAGATTCAAATAGTGAGGTTGATCTAGTTGTGAAGGGATATTTAGAAAATTATTCAGATGCTGTGAATTATGGAGAAATTTCATATGTAGAACCATATCTAACTTCAACAGGTGCATTCCATAAGGAATTATCAAAAGCTATTCCTAAGCGTTATGAAAAGGGAATACAAGTAGATGTTATAGGATACACAAAAAACAGCATGAAGCAAGAAAGTGGACAATATAGAGTAGGCATGACAATTGAATATAATGTTTATAAAGAAGGAGAAACTAAATATCAAAAAGAATACATGGAATTTATAGCAGTTCAACGTTCAGGTGAATGGCTTATAGACAGATATGAAAATTGGAAGCTTTTAGAACAATACAAAATATAGTATTCTAAATTGATATATATGTATAATTGACATATATAGTAGCAATATGCTATTATTAAATTAATTAAATAAACAATGAATTAACAGTGTCACGAAGATACTAGTGCGAAAGAGCGCATGGTGTCTTTGTGACCTTTTTTATTTTAAAAAGAAATTTAGGGGTGGGAAAGAATATGAAGATGAATCAATTTTTAAAGGAAAACGAAAAATATTGGACAAATAGAGCTGAAGGTTACTGCCAAGTAAATATAGATGAATTAAAAAGCAATAAAAAGCTTGAATGGATAGATATAATAAAATCTAATGCACCAACTTTCGCAGGGGATAGAAGATTAAAGGTATTAGATATAGGATGTGGACCAGGATTTTTCTCTATAATATTAGCATCAGCAGGATACGATGTAACTGCTGTAGATTATACAGAAGAAATGTTAAACAAAGCAAAACAAAATGCTGGTAGCTTAGTTGATAAAATAAAATTTAGAAGAATGGATGCTCATAACTTAGAATTCGATGAAGGACAATTTGATTTAATAGTTACTAGAAATCTTACTTGGAACTTAAAGGATCCAGAAAGAGCATATAATAGTTGGTACAAGGTTTTAAGAGACGGCGGAAAAATGATAAATTTCGATGCTAACTGGTATTTACATCTTTTCGATGAAGAAAAGAGAAGAGAATACGAAAACGATAGAAAAAATGTAGAGCTTTCAGGGATGGACGACCACTACACATGTACAGATATAGATTCTATGGAGGAAATAGCTAGACAGCTTCCACTAAGCAAAATCCAAAGACCTGTTTGGGATAGAATGGTTTTAAATAAAATAGGATTTAAAAATATAGAAATAGATCAAAATATATGGACAAAAACATGGAATGAAGAAGAAAAATTAAACTACGGTTCAACTCCAATGTTTATGATAATAGCTGAAAAATAAATTGATTTATATTAAAATATAAAAGTAAAATTAAGGTAGTATAGGGGAGATTTAAAGTGAATTTAGAAGACAGAATAGAAAGTTACTGGTCAAAAAGAAGTGACAAATTTTACGATTTACGTGTAGAAGAATTAAACAGCGACAAGAGAAAATTATGGGAAGATGAGATAATATCAAATTTACCTGACAAAGAAAACTTAAAAATACTAGATGTAGGATGTGGACCAGGGTTTTTCTCAGTGATATTGGCATCTTTAGGACATAAGGTAGTAGGAATTGATTTAACTAAATCAATGATAGATAGAGCAAAGCAAATTGCAGATATGTTGGATTACGACATAGATTTTAGAGTTATGAATGCTCAAGAATTAGATTTTGATGATGAAGAGTTCGATGTAGTTATTTCTAGAAACTTGACATGGACACTTCCAGATATAGAAAAAGCATATAGGGAATGGTACAGAGTTCTTAAAAAGGACGGTGTGCTTTTAAACTTCGATGCTGATTACGGCAAGGTTTCTTTTAAAGAGGAAGCAAAAACTTTAGGTGAAGATCACGCACATTCTAAAATAGAGGTTGATTTAATGGAGGAATGTGATAATATAAAGGAAGAATTAGACATAAGTAAAAGAGAAAGACCGGTGTGGGATAAGGAATATTTAAAACAAATTGGATTTGAATCATGTAAAACTGATTACAAGGTTAGTGAAAGAATTTACAAGGTTAAGGATGATTTTTATAATCCAACACCTATGTTCAAGGTTTGCGCAGTTAAAATGGCAAGTGTATAAAATTAAATATTTATTGTTGAGAATGGAATTATGAAAGTTTTATTAAAAATTGTTATGAAAACAGTTTGCTATAGGGCTTTCATAATTTTCTTGTTTACGAAAAAGATAGTCAGAAAGAGGGGATTTTTTTGGGAAAGTATATAAAAAAGAGGCTATTAAACCTAATACCAATATTGCTCGGTATTTCTTTTTTATCATTTTTGCTTATGTATTTATCACCAAGTGATCCAGCTGAGCTAATGCTAAAGGCAAGTGGTGGCATAGTTACTCAGGCAGAGATAGATAGTCTTAGAGAGAGCTTGGGGCTTAATGAACCTTTTTTGAAGCAGTATTTCAATTGGCTGATAGGCTGTTTGCATGGTGATTTTGGAAATTCATATATCACAAACAAGCCGGTTACTCAAACTCTATTAAATGCAGTACTTCCAACTGTTGAGCTGGCAGTGAGTTCATTGCTGTTTACACTGATTGTATCGATTCCTCTTGGAATTTTATCAGCAGTTAAGAGAAATAAAATAGCGGATTATATTATTAGAATGCTATCATTTATAGGTTCTGCTGTACCTGGGTTCTTTTTAGCATTAATATTGATTTATATATTCTCTATAAAACTCAAAATACTACCTGCATATGGAGATAAGCAGGCATCTTCAATTATAATGCCGACAATAACGCTAGGTCTTGGTATGACGTGCAAGTATATTAGACAAATTAGAGCTGCTATATTAGAGGAGCTCGAAAAGCCTTATGTAATTGGAGCTAGATCGAGGGGAATAAAGGAAAATACTATAGTATATGTAAATGTTTTAAAAAATGCTATGCTAACTATTTCGACATTGATAGGACTTTCGTTTGGTTCACTTTTAGGAGGTACGTGTATAGTCGAGACGATTTTTATGTGGCCTGGACTTGGAAAGCTATCTATAGAGGCGATTACTAAGAGGGATTATTTACTGCTTCAAGGATATGTCGTGTGGATTGCGGTTGCATTTGTAGTTATAAACTTGATTACAGATATAGTTTATAGATTTATTGACCCTAGAATAAAATCAAGTCAGGAGGATTGCTAATGGAGAGTTCATTAAAAAAAGGCAGAAAAATAAGCAATACAAAGCTCAATTTGATTATATCAGTTGTACTTACAGCGATACTTTTATTTATCTGTATTTTAGCTCCTTATATAGTTCCATATGACCCTAATGCACAAGATTTATCGATATCGCTTAGTGCTCCAAGCAGTGCTCATTTATTTGGGACAGATAAATTTGGAAGAGATGTATTTTCTAGGGTTTTATGTGGAGGAGCTCCATCTATATTCGGTTCGATAATTATAGTAATCATAGTTACTGTGATAGGTGTCGCATTAGGAGTAGCAGCAGGTTATTTTGGAGGAAGGGTTGATTCCTTTATATCTAAAATAACTGATATTTTTCTGGCATTTCCAGGAATGGTACTCGCAGTTGCTATAGCTGGTATGCTAGGAATAGGTATTGTAAATGCTATCATCGCACTTGTTACAGTTAGATGGACTAAATTCGCTAGATTAGCTAGGAGCAAGACGATTTCTATCAAAGAAAACACATTTATACAAGCATGTAAGGTATCTGGATTATCAGATTTTAATATTATAGTCAAACATATAATACCAAATATTATGGGAGAAATAATGATAACTGTAATGCTAGATATAGGGGTTACAATGCTTGAATTGGCGGGATTGTCGTTTTTAGGCTTGGGAGTAGCTCCACCTACAGCAGAATGGGGATATATGTTAAATGAAGGTAGAAGTTATTTGCAGACCTGTCCGTGGATAGTTTTATATCCAGGCTGTGCAATTATAATAACTGTTATGATTTTAAATTATCTCGGCGATAGTATAAGAGATTATTTAGATCCAAGATATAAAGAGATTTAAGGAGGAAAACCAAAATGAAGTTAAAGAAAACAGTAGCACTTTTACTGTCAGCAGTATTATCAGTTGGAATATTTACTGGCTGTAGTAATTCTTCAGATTCGAAGGAATCAGGAAAGGAATTAGTTTATGGAACAGGGGTATATGCTACGACTGGTTCTCTAGACCCAGCTGAAGCTAGTTATAATGGATGGTTTACCCTTCGCTATGGCATAGGGGAGACATTATTTAAAGTTAATGATGACAGTACAATAGAGCCATGGCTAGTTGAGGATTATGAAACAGTAGACGATACAACTTGGAAAATCGTAATAAAAGACGATATAACTTTTTCAAATGGAAAAGAGTTGGATGCAGAGGCAGCAAAAGCATCAATTCAGAGAGTTTTAGATAATAAAGATATCGCTGCAGGACAAGCTCTATCTATAGATTCAATAGAAGCTGATGGACAAACACTTACTATAAAAACTACTAAACCCAATCCAGCTTTGATAAATCAATTATGCGACCCAGACCTAGTTATATTAGATGTTGATTCTGAAGATATGAAAACTAAACCTGTAGGAACTGGTCCATTTGTAGTCGAATCATTTGACGAAAAGCAATGTGTAGTCGATAAAAATGAAAATTACTGGGATGGAGATGTCAAGCTAGACAAGGTGACAGTTGAATATATAGAGGATAATGATACATTAGCGGCATCATTACAATCTGGTGATATAGATGTAGCAGGAGGCTTATCATTTACTAATTTACAAAAATTTGAAAATGACGATAATTATAAGGTAGATACTAATTCAATTTCTCGTGTTTATATGCTTTATTATAATTTTAAAAACGAATTATTAAACGATAAAAATATACGTAAAGCAATAGATATGTGTATAGACAAAGAAAGCTATGTATCTAGCTTATTACAAGGCTCTGGTGTAGTTGCAAGGGGTGCATTCCCAAGCACTATGGATATAGGCAAAGATGTAAAGGATAATGGCTATGATGTAGAAGAGGCTAAGAAGCTACTTAAAGAGGCTGGATGTGAAGATACTGATAATGATGGAATATTAGAAAAGGACGGTAAAAAATTGTCTTTCGATATAATCACTTATTCTTCAAGAGCAGAGCTTAAAGACATATCAACTGCATTACAAGATAAGCTAAAAGAAGTAGGAATCGAAATTGCAAATATAAATGTATACGAGGCTGTAGAAGATCAATTAGGTGCAGGAGATTTTGATATATGTGCATACAGCTGGACTACAGCTCCAATAGGAGATCCATACTACTTTATAGGATATTGTTATGGTTCTGATAGTGCTTGTAACTACGGAAAATACAGCAATGAAGAAGTAGACAAATTAGTAGATGAATTATCTACAGAATTTGATCAAGATAAACGTGCAAAACTAGCAAATGAAATAGTTCAAATAGGTAATGACGATGTGGCATTTTCTTATGTAGCTCATCTTACTAAAGGATATGCTATGAAGAGCAATGTAAGTGGATTTAAACAAAGTACAAGTGATTACTACGAATTAAATAAAGATGTATCTATAGATGAATAGTAGATAGGAGGAAAAATGAGCATATTAGATTTAAATAATCTATGTGTTTCTTATAGTGATGTAAATATTTTAAAGAATATAAACCTCAGTATAAACGAGGGTGAAATAATCGGAATAGTCGGAGAGAGTGGAAGTGGAAAAAGCACTCTAATTAAATCTATAATAGGATTATTGGGAAACAACGCATCTATTCAATCTGGAACTATAGCTTTTGAAGGCAAGGATATAACGTCCTTGTCTTTAAAAGAATATAGAGATATCAGAGGTAGCGGTATTTCTATGATATTTCAAAATCCTCTAGAGTTTTTTAATCCGATTAGAAAAATAAGCAAGCAGATTATTGAAACTATGAGAAGCCATAAGGATATTTCAAAGGAAGATATAAAAATAAAAGCATTAGATACATTTAAGTTCTTGGGATTGTCAGACGGAGAGAGAGTCTGGAATAGTTATCCATTTGAGCTAAGTGGAGGTATGAATCAGAGAGTTGCAATAGCTTTATCTATGATGCTTGAGCCAAAACTGATTTTGGCTGATGAACCGACTAGCTCTCTAGATGTAACGGTTCAAGCACAAGTTGTAAGAGAGCTTATGAAAATGAGAGAAAAAATGAATACGAGTATAATTTTAGTGAGTCATAATATAGGAGTTGTATCTTATATGTCTGACAAAATAGGTGTAATATACGGCGGACAAATGATGGAATATGGAGATAAATTTGACATTATAAACAACCCAAAGCATCCATATACTAAATCCTTGATAAAATCAGTGCCAGTTATAAAAGGAAATATTCCTAAAAGTATAGGCGGCGATCCTTTTAAATTTACAGATAGAAAAGACGGATGCCCATTTGCAGATAGATGTGAATATGCTTCTAGTATTTGCAAATCTATAAAACAAGAGCCTAAATATTACAACGATAGCCATTGGAGCCTTTGTGAAGTATTGATGGAGGATATTGCATTATGATAGATTACTTAAAAAATAACAACGATACAATACTTGAAGTAAAAAATATAACAAAGACATACTCCAAAAATGATGATGAATTCAAGGCATTAGAGGACATCAGCTTTAGTGTAAAAAAAGGTGAATTTTTCGGGATAGTCGGAGAGAGTGGAAGTGGAAAAAGCACGCTTGCCAAGCAGATAACTCGTCTTGAAAAGCCTACAGAAGGGCAAATTATTCTAAAAAACAAGGATATTACAAATTTAAAGGGAAGAGAACTTAGAAAAATATACGAAGATATACAAATGGTATTCCAAGATCCAGTTGGGTGCTTTGATCCTAGAATGAAAATAGGAAAAAGCATAGATGAGCTTCTTAAAAACAATAAGGTCTCTAAAGAAGACAGAAAAACTAAGATAAATGAACTACTGAATTTAGTGGGCTTAGAAGAGCAATGTGCAGATAAATACCCAAGTGAATTAAGCGGCGGTCAATGTCAAAGGGCAGCTATAGCGAAGGCGCTTTCAGTAGACCCAACAATTTTAGTATGTGATGAGGTAACTAGTGCGCTAGATGTGTCGATTCAGGGTCAGATAATTTCTTTATTAAATGAATTAAAGAAAAAAAACGACATTACCTACTTATTTATATGCCACGACTTAGCATTAGTCGAATTGCTATGTGATAGGATTATAGTTTTAAATAAAGGAAGCATAGTGGAGGCTGGATTGGCAAAAGAGGTTATAGATAACCCTATGCATCCTTATACAAAGCTATTAGTCGATTCAATTTTTCCAATAGGCGATATCGATTGGAAAATACCAGATATATCAATTGAAGAAGGAGCAATACCTCACAGTGGATGTAAGTTTTACAGTAGATGCAATTTAAAAAGCGATGAATGCTTAAAATCATCGCCTAAATTAAAAAAAATAAACGACAATCACTTTGTGGCTTGTTATAATTAATAAAATTGAGGTTATTTATTTTATGACCTCAATTTTATTTTTTTAACTATATACAAGAATATTTTCTAATAGTATTTATAAATATTATTATAATGTGATAAAATTTATATATGAATTGTATATTTAAAATAACGGGAGGAGGATGTATATGAAATTTTCTTTTAGTAAAGAATTAGAGATAGCACAAATGGCAGAAGGATTAAATAGAAAAATAGTAAATTACTGCGATAATCTAATGGTCTGTGAAGTTCACTTTGAAAGAGAAGGTGTAACAGCAGCTATGCATTCACATCCACATGAACAATGTACTTACGTTGTAAGTGGAAAATTAAAGGCTACAATAAATGATGAAACTCATATATTAGAAAAGGGAGATTCTATGCTTATGGCTCCAAACGAACCACATGCATTAACTGCTTTAGAAGAGAGCGTAGTAGTAGATACTTTTACTCCTATGCGTGAGGATTTTATAAAATAAAAATAGTTATTTGAAAGGTGTGAGAAAATGTCAATAACAAGACGAGGACTGATATGGGAGATCCTTAATTCATGGTGGATAATACTTTCATTTTTTGGATTTTCTTTTTTATCATTTTTGTATATTGGAACAAAATCTAAAACAACTAAGTGGAAGGTAATAGGAATAGTATACTTTTTGATTTATATTATATCTTTGATATTAGCAGGTGTATTTGTATATAATCCAGTGTATGATTTTATATCAACTATTGCTGTAATAATATGGATTGCTAGCTTAATTGTAGGATTTATACATTCATTTTTAGTTAGAAAGGAATACCTTATAAGAAGAGATTATATACTTACTAATGGTATAGAGGATCAAGAATTAGAAGAATTAAGAAAGAATGTAAAAAAACAATATAAAGGAAAAGATTACATAGAAAGTAGTGGAAATGATACTCATCTAGACAGTACGTATCATTCTCAAATGAGCTATAGAGATTATGATACAAAGGATGAAGAGCTTAAAGAGTATTACGATGAATCTATAGTTAAAGGAAATGAGGAAATTCTAGATAACAGCGAATATGTATCTTACAGCAAGAAAAATACAGATAGCCCAGTAAATACTGACGGTATAATAAACATAAACAATTGCTCTATAAATGATTTACTACAGCTTCCAGGAGTAACTCAAGAAATAGCAGATAAGGCAATATCTCTTAGAACTATGCTTGGTGGCTTCAATTCAGTACAAGAGTTTATGGATATGATGCATATAGATTCAGCGTATACAGATCAAATACGAGAAAAGGCGACTGTTAAAGACAGAGATATGTATTAAAAAAGTAGATTGACAATTTATAGGATATTAAATTGGGAAATTGAGGCAAGATATTGTTGTTTTGCTCTCGATTTCCTTTTAATTACTGTGATTTATTGGAAGCAATTTTATGACAAAAATCAATTAAATAAATATTGATAATCGACTTATTTTAAAGTATGATATAGAATATAGAATTATAGAATAGAATGTAAAACTTATTAAAATTTGGAGGAAAAATGTATATGGGAAGGGATAAAAACTTAAGCGAGTCCTTGCGATATATATATGAACATTTAGGAGTAGAAACATTTCAAAATGAAAAAGTCGTATATTCCGTATTAACCGATCTTATACCAAAGGAAAAAATGAAGATAAATTGGGTATTAGATGCGATTAATAGTGGAGCAATCAAACCTTTAATCGAAGCTGAAACAAAGAATCTAGATAGAGAAGAGCAAAAGAAAAAAGCAAAAAGTATTTTGGAGGCTAATGAAATAAATAAATCTAGAATCGATTATCTTTTAAATTGTTTTTCTTATGGATTAAAATGGACAGATAAAATAATCAGCATAGAAGAAATAAAAGCTCAAGAAAAAAAGGCTAATTCTAAAAATAATACCAAGGAAACTGTAAAAAAGACTACGACAAAACAGACAGATAATAATAATACAGATACAAATAAAAAACAAACTGTAAACCAACAAGATACATATAGAAATAAGCGTAAAAATCGAAAAAGAACAACTACAATTACTAGCGATAAAATACAAAAGCTAGAATACGAATTAGATTTACTACATAAAAAAACAGATAATGTTATACAATTTTACAGAAACAGTGTTTCACAATTGAAACCACTTAATTTATTTGCGTCTGCCTTTATAAACGTATTTATAATTATTGGATGTATACTTATGATGGCATCATATTTACTTGTATTAAAAGAAGGCTATGTTTATAAAAAAATGTTGGTTTTAGGTATATTTGGTGTTTTTTGCGGAATACGTCTATTGAAAGGGACATTTAGAAATTTAAAGGATTTGAAGGCTAAATTGGCTAAAAGAAGTACCTACAATAAATATATAAATTTAAAAGGTGCTGTGGATTTTACTCTAAAAAATGTATCATCGGGCTCAGTTAAGAATTTGGATGATTATAATGTTACTTATGCATTGATTCAGGATTATGAAAAAAAATTCGATGCATTACAGGTTAAAATGAAAAGTATTCCATCTACTATAAAGGAAGAAAATAAAACTATAGTAAAGTGGTCTGCTTTATTTATTATTATATTCATAATCAGTGGTGTATTTGAGCCTAGATTAGTATATGATCACAATAGTATTTATCATATACTTTCAAGAAATGCAGTAGAATTTATATCTGATAAAATTTACGATGGCAAATTTGGATGCGTAAAAACAGATGCCGCGAATATAAGAAGAGAGGCAAATAAGGACTCAGAATCAATTAGAATAGTTGAAAAATATGAAGTATTAAATTTAACTGGAAAATCATATACAAACGATGGCAAAGTTTGGTATGAAGTAAATTTATACAATGAAAAAGGATGGATAAGTAGCTCTGTTATAAATGTAGTTCCTAAAATTATAATTGTAACTGAGGAGGCTGCAAATATCAGAGATAGAGCAAATATAAATTCAGATGTAGAGATGACCGTTAATAAAGGACATACTCTATATACTACAGGAAAGGCAATAACAAAGCCTGAGAGAGTTTGGTATGAGGTTTATATACAAGGCGAAGGTGGATACTGGATTAGCTCTAATGTAGTAGAGGAAGTCGAAGAATAAAGGTTTATATAAAGGAAATATTATGAAATATTATTTTAGTAAGCTGAATGAAGAAGGAAGAGAAATTTATAAGAAAATTTATTTTTCATTACAAAATTTTGAAGAAAAAATAGCAGTAAAAGGAAAAATGGAATTTGCAAGGGACATCTATTATATGGTTATAAACGATAATCCCATGATGTTTTATGTTAATCCCTATCAAATTGCATACTATAACATAGACAAGTATGTCTGGATAGAGCCGATATACGTCTATGATAGGGAGAAAACAGAAGATATAAAAGCTAAAATAAATTCTATCTTAAAGCCTTTTGAAGAGAAGATAAAAACTATGCCTTCTAATCTAGAAAGAGAAAGATATATCCATAGATGCTTGACGAGCAGCATAAAGTACAAATACGACCACACTCCAGATGATGTAGAATGTCATACGATTGTTGGTAGCTTTATACATAAAGAGGCTGTATGTGATGGAATATCTAAGGCATTTAAGCATATGTGCGATTTGGCTAGAATTAACTGTAATGTAATTCTAGGGGATTCGTGGAATGAGTACGCACCTAAGCAGAGCCATGCTTGGAATATGGTTAAGATAAATAAAAAATGGTACCACATAGATGTAACATGGAACATAAATTTATCTGAAAGATTTAAATATATAAGATACGATTATTTTAATCTACGAGAATATGATATATTGAGAGATCATAGAAATTTTGAAAAGCTTGAAGTATGTAATAGCTTAGAAAATAATTATTTCCATGAAAATAAGTGTATAATAAATGGAAAAAAAGAATTAGATAAGTTTATATTAGATAAATTTAAAAATATCAAGGAAAATAACGGCAGTAAAAATATTTATTTTAAGCTTTACTGCAGTGAAGATGAGTATGCTAGGACATTAATACGAGATGCTGTAAATGCAGCATGCTTGAAGACTTGTTATTTTTTCAAAAATTATACTGTAGAGTCAAATGATACTCAAGATGTTTATTTAATTAGAATAAATTAATATATAATATAGAAAATAAAATATTTATAAAATAAAAGCAGAAAGAAAAGGGTGAAATAATATGGCAGAGTTAAAAATAGGTTCATCTGTTAAGATTGAATATGGTGATAGCGCTAAGATAATAAGTGAACTTGGTAGAGGTGCTCAAGGTGTTGTTTATCTTGTGGAATATAAAGGCAAGAAATATGCATTGAAATGGTATTTTTACGATAAATTAAGAGAGCCTAATGCATTTAGACATAATATAAGAAATAATATAGATGATAAATCTCCAAGCGACAATTTCTTATGGCCACAATATTTGACAGAAGGTAATCAGCATGGAAGCTTCGGATATTTAATGAATTTAATACCTTCTAACTATGTAGGTCTTACAGATATTTTAAATACATATAAAATAGAAAAGGTAGCAGGTAAAAATGAAATAAGAAAAGTACCAGTTAAGTTCCAAAGCTTAGAAGCAGTTGTAAATGCAGCTATAAATATTGTAATAGCCTTCAGAGAGCTTCACAGAGCTGGTAAGAGTTACCAAGATTTAAATGATGGAGGTTTCTACATAGACATAAAAACAGGAGATTTATTAGTTTGTGACTGCGATAATATAGCTCCAGAGGGAGAAAACTTCGGTATAGCTGGTATGCCAGGCTATATGGCTCCTGAAATAGTAAGAGGAATAGCTAAGCCAGATGTACAAACAGACAAATACTCTCTAGCAGTTGTATTATTTAAATTATTATTTAGACATGACCCACTTGAAGGGGCTAAGGTTCTAAAGAGCGTGTGCTTACATGAGGGTGCAGATTTAAAACATTATGGAAAGGAACCAGTATTTATATACGATCCTAATAATAAATCTAATAGACCAGTTAAAGAAGTACATGACAATGTAATCAATCTATGGAAGGTTTATCCAGAATATATAAAGGATGCTTTCATCAGATCATTTACAACAGGAATTCAAAATCCTAACCACAGAATTATAGAAAATGAATGGCAAAAATTATTTGTTCGCCTAAGATCTAATATAATTCCTTGTGACTGTGGTAGAGTTAGATTTTCTAACGCTTATTCTTATAAAGAAAATGTATATATATGTCCTGCTTGTTCAAGCAAATTCTTGTCAATGCAATTTGGCGATGTGAGTATACCTATGTTTGCAGGACAAAAATTATATAAATGCTTTACAGCGAAGGGAAATGACGATTTCAATACAGTGACAGCTACTATAGTTGAAAACAAAAAACACAAAGGTGTAATGGGAATTAAAAACAATACAAACGACACATGGAAATGCACTCTCCCAAGTGGTGAAGTCAAAGAACTTGAACCAGGTAAGGCTAGAGCTTTAGGTAGAGGAATGACTATAGACTTTGGAAAAGGTGTAATAGCAAAATTATAGAGATTTTAATGAACAAGGGGGCGTAGAAATGTCACTGAGTTTAGACCAAGATACAGATATTACAAATGATGAATTTAAAGAATTAGATTTTGACCCACTAGATGTAAAACCTATTTCTAAAAGGAATTTAGTCTTATTCTTTTTAATAGATACATCAGGAGGTATGAGTGGTAAAAAAATAGGGACAATAAACAATATTATGGAAGAATTACTTCCAAAATTAATAGGTTTAGGTGGGGCGCTAGCTGATATAAAATTAGCAGTTATGACTTTTTCAAGTGGTTGTGAGTGGATTACAAAAGAACCTGTGTCAGTTTATGATTATCAATATTGGACAAGACTTAAAGCAGAAGGTCTTATTGATTTAGGGCAAGCATTTGAAGAATTATCTAAAAAGCTTTCAAGAAAAGAATTCTTAAATTCTCCATCAATAAACTATGCACCAGTAATATTTTTATTAACTGATGGATATGCAACAGACGATGTAATAGGAGGATTAGAAAAGCTTCAACATAACGATTGGTATAAATACGGCTTAAAGGTCGCTATAGGTATAGGTGAAAAATTCGACGAAGAATTATTAACGGTATTTACAGGAATCCCAGAGCTAGTAGTTACAGCAAAAGCTCCTGACAAGTTTGCAAAATTAGTTGAAACTATAGAATTAACATCTTCGCAAATGCAAAGTGGAAGTATGACATGGTTTGATGAACAGGAAGGAAGAGAAGCTACATCAGAGGATATAATTGATACAAAAGAAAAAGAATTGGCAGAAGCTATCAAGCATATTTTGACGATGTGGATATACAATCATTCGCAAGTAGAAAATTATACGAATGCTTTACTTGATAGGTATTTAGTTAAAAGGGAAATTAAAGGAGTAACAATTCCTATAGTTGAAAATAAAGAACAAGAGGGTTCATACGAGGATGTAATCGAAATTGATATATCAGATGAATTTACATATTAAGATTGTGATTCACTTCTGATGGATGCAAATGGATTACAGAAGAGCCTATGTCAGTAGACGACTATCAATACTTGACAAGACTTAAAGCAGAAGGACGTACTGATTTAGGAGAAGCTTTTGAAGAATTATCTAAAAAGCTTTCAAAAAAAGAATTTTTAAATTCTTTTTTTGAAAGCTATGCACCAGTAATATTTTTATTAACTGATGGATATGCAACAGACGATGCAATAGGAGGATTAGAAAAGCTTCAACATAACAATTGGTATAAATACGGCTTAAAGGTCGCTCTAGGTATAGGTGAAAAATTCGACGAAGAAATATTAAAGAGATTCACAGGAAATCCAGAGTTAGTTGTTACAGAAGAAACTTTAGATAAGCTTGCTAAGTTAATTAAAACTATAGCAATAGAAATAAAACCTAAACAAATAGAAAGTAGAAGTATGACATTGACTAACATAGAATATGAACAAGAAATATTAGTTGAAGATTTCAATAAAGATTTCGATTTTTGTGATGATTGGGATGATTAGACTAATGAAGAAGGTAGAGAAGTTATACCAGAGGATGTACTTGTTAGAAAAGAAAAAGAATTAATAGTATTTTTTTATAAATTATATATGAAGAAGATTTTTATGAAGAAGGAGGGCTAGATATGGCACTAGATTTACACAAAGATAGAGAAATAACAGGAGACGAATTTACAGATTTAGATTTTGATCCATTAGAGGTCAAACCAATTTCTAAAAAGAACTTAGTTGTATTCTTCTTAGTCGATACATCAGGAAGTATGAGTGGTAAAAAAATAGGAACATTAAATACAACTATGGAGGAATTACTTCCAGAATTAAGAGGCTTAGGTGGAGCTACAACTGATATAAAACTAGCAGTTATGACTTTTTCTGATGGATGTAAATGGATTACAGAAGAGCCTATGTCAGTAGACGATTATCAATATTGGACAAGACTTAAAGCAGAAGGACTTACTGATTTAGGAGAAGCTTTTGAAGAATTATCTAAAAAGCTTTCAAGAAAAGAATTTTTAAACTCTCCATCATTAAGCTATGCACCAGTAATATTCCTATTAACTGATGGATATGCAACAGATGATGCAATGGGTGGTTTAGACAAGCTTCAACACAACAACTGGTATAAATACGGCTTAAAGGTTGCTCTAGGTATAGGTGATAAATTCGATGAAGAGATATTAAAGAGATTCACAGGAAATCCTGAACTAGTTGTTACAGCAAAAACTTCAGATCAGCTTGCTAAATTAGTTAAGACTATAGCAGTAACATCTTCACAAATAGGAAGTAGAAGTATGACATTGACTAGCGGAGAAGACGGACAAGAAATAACAGAAGAAGATGTTCTTGGAACAAAAGAAAAAGAATTAGCTGATACTATAAAAGAAACTATGGAAAACGACGAAGCCTTTGTTGAAGATTTCGATGTTGACGATGGTTGGGACGATTAGTTTTATAGATTTTCTTATATGATTTGCTAGGGCAGAATTGTCCTAGCAAATTTAAAAATAAACAAATATAACAATATATATGTAGCCCAGGAGGTGAATCGATTGTTAAAAGGAATAAGCGCAGTTACAATAGGCCAAAGTCACATAGACAATGGAACAGATTGCCAGGATTGTGCACAATTAGATTTAGAAAATAAAAACTATGTAATGGCGGCAGTTGCAGATGGACATGGATCTAAAAAGCATTTTAGAAGCGACAGAGGTTCTCAATTTGCAGCACAAGCAGCTAAGGATAGTATTTATGAATATATGAACGATTACGAAAGATTTGTAGATGCCTATCAAGTAGATAAAGAATACCTTATAGATAGAATCGTAAAAATGACCATAACAAAATGGCATGAAAAAATAAGAGAAGATTTAAATGAAGATCCTATTACACAGGAAGAAATAGATAAATATCTAGGTGGAGTATTTAACAGCGACAAAGTTTCTTCTGTCTACGGAACAACTCTATTAGTAGGAGTAATGAGTGAAAAATGTAATTTTGGATTTTTAATAGGTGATGGAAGCTTTGTAGTAATAGACAAGCATGGAAAGGCTTATATACCTATAGAAGATACAAATAGCAAGGCAAATTACACCTCTTCATTAAGTAGTTCTGATTCATATAATGGATTTGTGACACATTTCTTTGATGAGATGCCTTTTTCTATAATGGTATCTACAGATGGTCTTGTAAAATCCTTTGCAAATGATAGTGACTTTTTAGATTATAATCAAGCTATAGCTATGGAATTAGGAAAGCTTGATGACGACGAAAAAATAATCCAAATGGAAGAGAGATTGATAAAGCTATTTGAACAACGCTCTAGAGACGGTAGTGAAGACGATATATCTATTTCTATAATATTTGATATCGACGCCTACGATGGAGTTATCGAAGGACTTCAAACTAGAAGAAAACTAAACAAAATAGATGAACAAATCGATCTTTCAAAGAAAAAAATCAATACTCTTAATTTCAAAATGAAGCAAATCATAAGTGAAAGAAAAGCTAATAGAGAAAATTTAGTCAAAATAAATGATGAAAGACGTAAGTTAGAAGACTACAATAGAAAATTAGTGGAGAGAAAACAACGATTAGAAGAGGAATTGAGAAAAATAGAGCAAGAATCAGATGAATTAAATAAAAAAAAAATCGAACTTGATTTGGAATTTGAAAAATATGAAAAAATAGATCAAATGAAGGAGCAAGAGAAAAATAAAAACCTTGAAGATCAAGAGCTAGAAAAAGAAAATATAGAAATCAAAGAAAAAGAAAAGGAAAAATTACAAGATTTACTAAACAGTTAATTTTAAAAATATTTTCATTGAGGAGGTAAATCAATGGAAGCAAACGTAATAATGATAAAATGTCAAAAAAATAGAAGACCTTTTGGTGCAAGAATACAAAAAGAAGGTAGAAATTGGCTATTAACATGGGCCTTTGATATAGATGAACGCATTGCAGCTAAAGAGGGCTTTGAATCACAAAGTACTTTAAAAGGAAGCTTTATAACTACAGATGAATATCCAGGCTGCCCACATTGTGGAGCTAGAAGCTTTTTTACATGTGGTAAATGTGGAAAGATTACTTGCTGGGATGGTAGCGATGTGACTACATGTGCATGGTGTGGAAACACTAGTAAAATACAGCTTGTAGATGAGTTAGAGGTAAAGGGTGGAGGATTCTAAGCCGATTACTCGATATTCTAGTATAAAGAAAGGAAAGTTAATATGTCAAAAGAGCTTGATTTAGATTTTGAATTCGAAGATTATGACCCTTTAGAGGCAAAACCTATTTCTAAAAAAAGTATGGTTATATTTTTTGTTATAGATACGTCTGAGAGTATGAGGGGCAAGAAAATAGATGATTTAAATAGAGTAATGAGAGAGATAATACCAGAGCTTGCAGGCGTTGGTGGTTCTAATACAGAATTAAAATACGCAGTGCTTTCTTTTTCAAGTGGATGCAAGTGGGAGACATCAGAGCCATTTATTGTAGACGAAAATAATAAATGGAAGGATTTACAAGCAGGTGGAATCACTGATTTAGGTATGGCATTTGAAGAATTGGCAGCTATGCTATCTAGAAAAAAATTCTTAAAAGCGCCTTCTTTGAGTTACGCCCCTGTAATTTTCTTGATGACAGATGGATATCCTACAGACAACTACAAGAAGGGCTTACAAATATTAAAGAGTAATAACTGGTATAAATACGGAATAAAGGTTGCGCTTGGAATAGGTGATTACTTTAATGAAGCTGTTTTAGAGGAGTTTACAGAAAATAAAGAGCTTGTAGTCAAGGCATCAAATACAGCTCAGCTTATAAAATTAGTCAGAACAATTGCAGTTACATCCTCTCAAATAGGAAGTAAGAGTATGACTGTATCTAAGGATGATAATGAAGAGTTTTCTTACGAGGATGTACAGGGAACTAAGGAACAAGAAATGATAAAAACAGTACAGGATACTGTAAACGATGATGAATTTATAGATCTTGAATATGAAGACGGTTGGGAATAACCAGATTCTAGACAGGAGGTGAAAATAGATGGATAAAGACTGGAGAAAACAGGTTCGAAAAAATGACGGAATTGTACCTTTGGAAAATGATGATCTTATCGATGGATTAGAGGATTGTGATTTAGTGGATAACGATGAGGATTTATCTAAAAGTGACGGAGAGATAGAAATCGAATTTGTGGAAAACTTAGAATCTGATGAATTAGGAGCTAGTTATGAGAATTATCTTAGAGAAAATGGTTTTGATGAAAATCAAATAGAAAAGAGCCTTGAAATCGAGAAAAATACTCGTACAGGAGATACATCTACAGAGATTCCTATAGAAGATGCTTCTGAAGGCGAGTTAAGTTGTACACAAGAAGAGCAAGCTGTGGAGGAAGATAACGAGGACGATGATTATCTATATATCCACAAACCAGAAGATACTCAAGAAACTAGCGAACAAATAAATCCACAGGATCAAGCTGAAGAAGCTGAGAAAGCTAGAAAAGATGAAGAAATGAAACAACAAATGCAATGGGGAATTGACTTAGGTGATTTTCCTGTTGAAAAAAATAAGGATATAGAAGATGATAATGACGAGGATGATACATCTATAAAAATAGAATCAGAAGAAGATGTAGAGCCGATGACTATACCAGTTGTATCTCCTGAAATAGCTGTAGATAAGGATGAATTAGAGGTAGATATAGTAAAACCAAAGGATTTTAAAGAATTAATCGGAACAAACGGCGAAATCCTAGAAAGCTATATATCAGGAAATGCTAAATTCAATAGTATAAGTGAAAATTTATATGTGTGCATACAGCTATGCAATCTTTTTGCAAGTGTCCACAGCTTAGATAGCTGTTTTAACGGAATAACAGCAAAGGATATAATCGTCACTCCAAAGAGAGAGTGTAAAATAATAGACGATAAAAAGATAGTTTCACTAGACGACGATACTTACGAAGTTATTTACGAAAAAACTTGTGCTCCTGAAGTTTTAAGAAAAGAAGCTAGACCAAATGCAAATACAGACAAGCATAGTATGGCGTTCTTGCTATTTGGGCTTTTATTTAAAAATGACCCATTTGAGGGTACTAAGTCTTTAAACACTCCTTGTTATACTAAGGAAGATGAGCTTAAATATTATGAAAACCCAGTATTTGTATACAGCTACAAGGACAAGAGTAATCTACCAGTTTATGGAATACATTCTGTATTGATAAAATACTGGAATAGATTTTACTCAGAAGAAATAAAGCTGTTATTTAAGCAAAACTTTGTCGCAGGAATTGAAGATCCAGAGGCTCGTGCAGAGGATAAAACATTTATAGAGGTTCTTACAAGATTTAAAAATATTGTGGATTCAAAAAATATTAAGAAGGAGCCTCCTAAGACTAAAGAACCTAAAAAAGAAAGCATTATAGAAAAGCTTCAAAAATTAAAACCTGAAAAAAATGAAAATGTTGACGAAAGCAAGGATTTCGAACAAAAGACAAAGGTAATAGAAATAAACAAGGATGCTCCTAAAAAGCCAGAGGATAATTCTATACCAAAATACCAATTATGCACTACATTTGCGTATGTCGATCAAAAAAATAGCGATACAATATTATTGGATTTAGTTCCAGGAACTGAAATCTCAAATAAATTAGTTGGCTATGAAGATGTTGATCATCTACAAGTAATAGGTAAAGTAATACAAAACGCTAAACGTAAAGAGCTTATTGGTATAAAAAACATGTCTAACCACGAATGGTATGCAAAAAAAGGAAATGAAATCAAGAAATTCCCTCCAGGAAAGGTTATTGTCGTGACAAATGGAGTTGTGATTGATTTTTATCCAGAAAACAAAAGCAGTGTAAAAAATAGATGGATTATACGTCAAGCTTAAAAATTTTAGCCCCTTGTCGATGAACGAGGGGCTATTTTTAAAGCAATCCTTTTTTAAATTTATAAACCTTCATATCAAGGGCGTCTTTTTCTATATATTGGCGATTTTTTATGATAAATCTAATGAATAAAATAAGCCCGATCGAAAAAATAATTATACCGTATATTAAAAATGAATAGGCATCACTTTTTGTAATTAATTCTGCTTCAGCTGAAGAGGCAGTATTGGAAAATAACATAGGTAGGCTCGCCAATAAATTATTTAAAAAATGCACAGTCATAGGTATCAGTATATTTCTATATTTTAAATATAAGATACAATTTGCAATTCCGAAAGTTACAGCACCGACTACAGCGAGCTCCACATGTAAAATACCGAATAATATAGAAGAAATTACCATACCGACGTACACATCGAAAATCCTAGATAATCTCTTAAAAAATACAACTCTAAAAAGCAATTCCTCAACTATAGGTGCTGCTATTACAGTTACTATAAAGGATATTAAAGTGTTTTTAAATACTTCATTTGAAGCGCTATTTAGTGAATTTGCAGTATCTATATCGATTATGCAAAATACAGCTAGAATCAACAGTGTAGTTCCTATAGATATACAGATTTGGGTGAAGACGACATTTATAATCTCTTTCATGTTTAATTTTTCTATAAAATCTCGGATTAGATTGCCGAGCTTTCTAAAGGTAACTCTAAATTTGTAAAACAAAAATAAAATAAATAAAATATCTGAAATCAATTGGAGTGAATCTATATCAGAATCTAAAATATCTTCATTTATAAAAAAAGCCACGAGCATCACAAAAAAGTTAATCAATATATAGACTGCTACAGAAGATATAATTTTTACTTCGTTGAATTCTTGTTTTTTCAAAAAAACACCTCCACTTAAAATTGTGTAAATTACCTTTTTAAGGGTATATTTTAATTATATAAAATTTTTATAAAAATACATATTCAATTAATAAGAATAGCTTATATTTATGTTAGAATATGGATATCCAAGCTTTAGATAATAAAGAGATATTATAGTAGAGGGGGATATACAATAATATATATGATGTAAATTATTTAAGAATGATTTAATCTTTTTTAAAGAATAATAAGATATAATATAGCTTATTAAATCGAATTTAAAATTTACAGATATAGATAGGAAAGGTGATTATAATGAAAGAGGAAAAAAACAAACCAAAACATTTTAATTATTTTAATTTCTTTTTAATTTTAATACTTGTAGTTATGCTAAATAGTTTATTTTTACCTAGCATAAATTCTCGTATATATGAAGAAGTGGATTACAGTACATTTTTAACTCAGGTTGAAGCTGGACAGGTGTCAGAGGTTCAAATGAGTGATACAGAGATAGTGTATAATTTAAAAGAAACAGAAAATAATAAGGACAATAAAAAGTCATACTATACAGGATATGTTGAAAATCCTGATTTAGTTAAGACTTTGCAAGATAAGCATGTAAAGTTTACAAAACAAATCAAGGATGAAAATTCATGGATAGTTAACTTCATAGTAAGCTGGGTATTGCCACTTGCGATATTCTTATTTATAGGAAATTGGCTTATGAAGTCTATGACTAAGAGAATGGGTGGAGGCTCAAATGCTATGCAATTTGGTAAGAGCAATGCCAAAATCTATGTAGAAGCACAGACAGGAAAGACATTCGACGATGTAGCTGGACAGGACGAAGCCAAGGAGGCACTTACAGAAATAGTAGACTTCCTTCATAATCCTAAAAAATACGAAGAAATCGGTGCGATAATGCCAAAAGGAGCTCTCCTTGTAGGACCTCCAGGTACAGGTAAAACTTTACTTGCTAGGGCTGTAGCTGGTGAAGCTAAGGTGCCATTTTTCTCAATATCAGGATCTGAATTCGTCGAGATGTTTGTGGGTATGGGTGCTGCTAAGGTCAGAGATTTATTCAAGCAAGCCAACGAAAAGGCTCCATGTATAGTTTTCATAGACGAAATAGATACAATAGGTAAAAAACGTGATACTGGAATGCCAGGAGGAAATGACGAGAGGGAACAAACTCTTAACCAATTGCTTACAGAAATGGATGGATTCGATGGTAAAAAAGGTGTTGTAATACTTGCGGCGACTAATAGACCAGACTCACTAGACAAGGCATTGCTTAGACCAGGTCGTTTTGACAGACGTATACCTGTAGAGCTTCCAGATTTAAAAGGTCGTGAAGCGATACTTAAGGTACATTCTAAAGGCGTACACATGGCAAAGGACATCGACTACAATGCTATAGCTAGAGCTACAGCAGGAGCAAGTGGTGCAGAGCTTGCAAATATAATCAATGAAGGTGCATTGCGTGCAGTCAAAATGGGAAGACATCAAGTTTTACAAGAGGACCTAGAAGAAAGTGTAGAAGTAGTAATAGCTGGTTACCAAAGAAAGGGAGCTGTTATATCTCAAAGAGAAAAATCAATAATAGCTTACCACGAAATAGGTCATGCGCTTGTTGCAGCTAAGCAAACTGAATCTGCTCCAGTTCACAAGATAACTATAATCCCTCGTACTTCAGGTGCACTTGGATATACAATGCAGGTTGAAGAGGGCGAAAAGGTCCTTATGTCTAAGGAAGAGGCATTCAATAAAATCGCTACATTTACAGGAGGACGTGCAGCAGAAGAATTAATATTTGGCTCA
This sequence comes from Intestinibacter sp., assembly GCF_034113885.1. Classification (GTDB taxonomy): domain Bacteria; phylum Bacillota; class Clostridia; order Peptostreptococcales; family Peptostreptococcaceae; genus Intestinibacter. The sequence goes on along the minus strand of NZ_JAXEWM010000092.1, from coordinate 3,351 downwards.
TTTACAACAGGAGCTTCAAACGATATAGAACAAGCAACTAAAATAGCTAGAGCAATGGTAACTAGATACGGTATGAGTGAAGATTTCGATATGATGGCACTTGAAACAGTTACAAACCAATATCTAGGAGGAGATGCATCACTTACTTGTTCACCAGAAACTTCTACTAAAATAGACCAAGAGGTTTTAAGTATAATAAAATCAGCACATAAAAAGGCTATGAATATACTTAAAGAAAACGAAGAAAAACTCCACGAATTATCTAAATTCTTACTTGAAAAAGAAACAATAACAGGTGAAGAGTTTATGGAAATCTTAAATAAAGATAACAATTTGGATACAAATTTATTACAAAATGACACAAATTCAAAATCAAGTGGTATAATAGATGAAGTTGAAGGTAGTGAATTTAAGGTTGTAGGTGAAGGTGTGAGTCTTGAAAAAGGAGAAAGCACTGTAGACCTCGACAAAAAATAAGGAGTGAGAGAGATAGAAGAGTTGTTTAAAAAGTATAAAGAAGCCATTTTATATGTAATCTTTGGAGGATTTACATTTTTGACTAATTTAGTTACATACCTTGTGTGTACTAGATTATTCAATATAGACATATTGATTTCAAATTCAATTGCATGGATAGCATCTGTTGTATTTGCATATGTTACAAATAAAATCTTTGTGTTTGAAAGCAAAGAAACTAGATTACAATATATAATCAAAGAATTTTCATCATTTGTAGGCTGTAGAATTTTTTCTGGAGTTGTAGAGCTTATGATAATATTCGTGATGGCTACTTTAGCTGGAATTAACGATTTAGTTGTAAAGATAGTCACTAATGTAGTTGTTATAGTTTTAAATTATGTTTGTAGTAAGCTGATAATATTTAAGAAAAAAGACGAACCAAAATATGCATAATATATATTTAAAAAATAAATTATTTTTTAAAATAAAGATATACTTTTAAAGTAATATAATAGTTTTAAGAAAGAGAAACTAATAAAATAAATTTTAATCCCGGAGAAATTTGTTTTGTAGATTCTCTTTTTTTATTTTATATAGGAAGGTTTATTGTATTTTTAGTATACTTATAGAAGGATTTTAATTTTAATTATTGAAATGATAAAAATAATAATTTACTATATTAATATAAAAAAAGGGGGTAGAGTTTATGAAAAAAATAGCTAAATCACTAATTTGTAGTGTTCTGTGTTTTACGATGGTACTTACATCAGTAGTATTTGCAAGTGCAGAAGAGGTACAAGGCTTAGATGTAGAAAAGCATACTAAGCAAGAAATCTATAATTATATTCAACAAAAAAATATAAACTTAAATTTCAAAACTCAATATTCAGAAGAACCAAGTATAACACAACCATATGCACCGGGAAAATTAACTGATGAAACGTTGAATTCAGCTTTAGACACTTTAAATTTAATGAGATACATCGCAGGGCTTTCTGAGGTTAAGCTTAGTGACAAATACAATGAATATTCACAAGCAGGTGCATTAGTATTAGCTGCAAATGGAACTCTTTCACATTATCCAGATCAGCCAGAAGGTATGAGTGATGAATTATACAGTAAAGGTTATACAGGTTGTAACAAGGGAAATATAGCTTATTCTACTTATCAAGATCTAAATAGAGTTATTGTAGAAGGTTGGATGGTTGATAAGAGTGCTAGTAATAGACAAACAGTAGGACATAGAAGATGGATATTAAATCCTACTATGCAAGCTACTGGATTTGGACAAGTTGGAATTTACCAAACTATGTATGCTCATGATTATAGTACATTGAGCACAGATAAAGTAGCATGGCCAGCTCAAATGACACCTATAGAGTATTATGATAAAGACACTCCATGGTCTTTAACTATTGGAAAATATATATCAAATCCATCAGATGTAACAGTAAAGCTTACATGTAAAAATACAGGTGAAGAATGGAATTTCTCTTCTGATTCATCAATAGATGGATATCTTTATGTAAATAATGATTACTATGGGCAACCAGGTTGTATAATATTTAAACCTTTAGGATTTTCTCTTACAGATGGCAAGGTATATAATGTTACAGCTACAGGTAGCTTCGGAACTGTATCATATGATGTAGAATTCTTTAGACTTTCATATGTTAATCGAAGAAATATTATATTTGATGCAGATAATGGGACTACAAATGTAGTTAAAACAATAAATGCAGATGAACAGCTAGACTATACACCAGAAACTCCTACAAAAGAGGGATATACATTTGTAGGATGGTACAAGGATACTGACAACATAACTACAGAATACAAATCAGGTGCTACATATACAGAAGATACAAGATACAAGGCTAAATGGGCTCATGTAGATATGCTTGGAGCACAAGTTAAAGCGATAGTAGATGATAAGAGTGGAATCAGATTTGGTACTAAGATCTACAATGATGGTGATGAAATCGTAGAAAAAGGAACTATAATACTTCCAGTTAAATTACTACCAGAAGGAGAATCATTAACACTAGATACTCCACAAATCGCACAATCTGTAGGTAAAGTAAACTATGAAGTAAATGAAGCAGAAAATTATGTGACTTATTTAGGAACATTAGTAAATATACCAAGAGATCAATTTGATGAACCAATAACAGCATCAGCTTATGTAATTTACAAGGATAAGGCTGGCAATGAATATAAGGTTTATTCACCATATAAGAAGGGTTCTACAACTATAAATACATTATTAAATAATTAATATAAAAAGAGCTATATCGTAAAGCGTAATTTTACTATATAGCTCTTTTGCTTGTAGTTATTTAGCTGTAGAAATAGCAATATCACAGTCAGAATCTACGCTAGATTCTTCATCGAATTTGCCGCAGTACTCTTCTACAAAGTACAGAGGTCTTCCCTTGACTTCTATAAATATTCTGCCTAGATATTCTCCTATTATACCTATAGATATAAGCTGAACACAGCTCACAAATAATAATATACAAATTGTACTAGCGTATCCAGGTACATCTACTCCTTGAATTAAGGTTCTCACAAATATAAAGATCATATAAGCAAATGCACCAATTCCAGTAAATATACCTAGAAAGGTTGCAATTCTAAGTGGTGCTATAGTAAATGAAACTATTCCATCTATAGCCAAATCTATCAGCTTGAAGTAATTCCACTTAGTAGTACCGGCGATTCTAGGATCTCTGTCGAATAAAATTTCTTTTTTCTTAAATCCTATTAAGCTAAACATACCCTTTGTGTATCTTTGTTTTTCTGGAAATGATTTTAGAGCTTCTATAGCTCTTCGGCTAAGCAATCTAAAGTCTCCAGTGTCTGTTTGGATAGGAACTCTAGATACTGCTT
>NZ_JAXEWM010000091.1:0-6120 GCF_034113885.1 Intestinibacter sp. | reverse complement strand
GAGAAAGATTTGATATTCAGCTCAAGGGTTCAGGCAGAACTCCTTATTCTAGAAACGGAGACGGTCGCGCTGTTTTAGGTCCTATGCTACGAGAATATATAGTAAGCGAGGCGATGCACGCACTTAAAATTCCAACTACTCGAAGTCTGTCAGTTGTATCTACTGGAGAAGATGTATATAGAGAAAAAATAGAACAGGGTGCTATACTAACTAGAGTTGCTTCTAGCCATATTAGATTTGGAACCTTTGAGTACGCATCATATATGCTAGGTCCTGATAAATTAAAAGCTCTAGCAGATTATACTATAAAGAGACATTTTCCATTTATAGAAAACAGCGAAAATAAATACATTGATTTTATCAATGAAGTTATGAGACGCCAAATTAAACTCGTAGCTAAATGGCAAAGTGTAGGGTTTATACACGGTGTTTTAAATACTGACAATATGAGTATATGTGGAGAAACTATCGACTATGGACCTTGCGCTTTTATGGATGTCTATGATCCTGACACTGTTTTTAGTTCTATAGATACTTACGGTAGATATTCCTATAAAAATCAATCCTTCATTATAAATTGGAATTTATGTAGGTTAGCAGAGGCTCTACTTCCATTAATCGATAATGATGAAAATAAGGCTATTGAGATTATGCAAAATAATTTAGATAAATTTACAGAATTATTTACTTCAGAGATAATTTCTAATATGTCCTCTAAAATAGGTATATTTTCACCTACAGAAGATGATATATCGCTATTAAATGAATTACTGTCTATGATGAAAAAATACAAACAGGATTTTACAAATACATTTATAGCTCTGACTTTTGGAGATTTTCCTAAAAATGAAATGTTCTCAAGTGATGAGTTCGTGAATTGGCACAAAAAATGGCAGGCTAGAATTATCTCTCATGGAAAATCAAAAGACGAAATATTCAACTTAATGAAAAATTCTAATCCAGCAGTTATACCTAGAAATCATAGAGTTGAAGAGGCTCTATCTGCTGCAGAAAAAGGAGATTTTTCTGTAATGAATAATCTTTTAAAGGCTCTATCTAATCCATATGAGCATTCAGAGTTTCAAAAAGAATATGCAAAGATACCTACTTCATCCCAATGTGTATATAAAACATACTGTGGAACTTAATCTATTATCTAGAAGACGTTATATAATATAACGTCTTCTATTTTATAAAATCATTTGTATTGTTTATTTTCCATATTTTTTCTTTTGTTTTTTATTTCTTTATTTTCCATAATATTTTATATATAATTTATGATATATTTCTGTTATAATATTGATTACAATATTTAGAATGTTAAGGAGGTCACAATGATAAATAATTTACAACAAGCAGAAAATTGCCTTCTTTGCAAAAAACCTAGATGTCAAAAAAACTGTCCTATAAATACACCAATTCCTCAAATAATCCAACTTTACAAAAACGGAGAAATAGAAAAAGCTGGAGAAATACTATTCGACAACAATCCACTATCAGCGATTTGTGCAATAGTATGCCCACATGAAAAACAATGTAGAGGAAACTGTATTAGGGGAATAAAAAAGGAACCAGTTTACTTTCATTCTATAGAAGAGGAAATTTCAAAAAAATATTTACAAAATACAAAATTTACAAAGCCTAAAAGCAACGGAATCAAAGTCGCTATAGTAGGTTCAGGTCCAGCTGGTCTTACAGTTGCATTTGAGCTTGCGAAGAAGGGGTACGATGTTACTATATTTGAAAAAAATGAAAAAATTGGGGGAGTTTTAACTTACGGTATACCTGACTTTAGATTACCTGCAGAATTAATAGATTTATTAGTTCAACGTCTTTTAGATTTTGGGGTTAAGATAAAAATAAATTCAATAGTCGGACCTGTAATAACTTTAAACAAATTATTTAAGGATGGATATAAATCAATATTCATAGGTACAGGTGTATGGAATCCTAAGAGATTAGATATAAAGGGAGAAACATTTGGTCACTCACATTACGCTATAGACTACTTAAAAAGCCCTCAATACTACTCTTTAGGCAAAAAAGTCGTAGTCATAGGTGCCGGTAATGTGGCAATGGATGCCGCTAGAACTGCTAAAAAATACGGTTCTGAAGAAGTTTACGTAATTTACAGACGCGATTTTGAAGACATGACAGCTACTAAACACGAAATTCACGAGGCCCAGCAAGAAGGAATATTATTTAAAACATTTGAAGCTCCAGTTGAAATAGTAGACGAAGGAATAATACTTGCTCGTACTGAAAAAATAGAAGTAGACGGAAAAATCACTCTAGCTACTGTACCTAATAGTGAATATCTATTCGAATGTGACTCTATACTTATAGCAGTAAGTCAAGTACCTAGAAATACTATAGTTGTAAACAACAAAGGTGTTGATATTACTAAACGTGGTCATATTGAAACTGACGAAAAAGGTCTCACTACAAGAGAAGGTGTATTTGCCTGTGGAGATGTAGTATTAGGAGCTAGTACAGTTATCCAAGCTGTAAATGCAGCTAAAATAGTTAGCAACTCTATGGACGAGTATTTACAAAATCTATCTGAAAAAGAAGAAATTGTAATTTAATAAAATATATTTTCACTCAAATAAAAACAGTATTGATCAATCTTTGTTTAGATAATCAATACTGTTTTTTATTTATTGTTTCATGTAGAACATTTTCCTAATTTAAAATTTAATTATTCTTCACCATTGACCTTTATTTCAGTCCATGCATCGTCATACATTTGCTTAGTTTTTAAATCAAAATCCTTATATATTTCACATCTATCCATAATTTCTTTAGTCATATAAGCATTTGGATTATTTTGAACATCCTCTGGTTGTTCTAATCTAGCTTCCTTATTTGGAGTTGTATATCCGATTTCATCAGCTATTCTCAATGCACTTTCCTTGTCACTTACAAAATTTATGAATTTTTCTGCTCCCTCTACATTTTGAGCATTTGATGTTATACATAAACTGTCAATCCAGAAATTTGCACCTTCCTTTGGCACAATATAAACTAAGTTTGGATTTTCTTCTTGAAGATTTAAACCTTCTCCAGACCAAATCATATTTATGTTAGTTTCTCCAGCTGGTATCATAGTTGTTCCATTGTCTACACCATATATTGGATTTACTGTTTTTCTTTGTTCTATTAATAATTCTTTAGCTTCTTCTATTTCATCTGGATCTGTTGAATTTAGAGAATAACCTAATTTCTTCAACGCTGCACCTATAGTATCTCTATATGTGTCAAACATAAATATTTGATCTTTATATTCTTCATCCCATAATATATCCCAGCTATCTACTTCTTCTTTTACTACATCCTTATTGTAAACAATACCCACAGTTCCAAACATATACGGAACTGAATATTTATTACCTGGATCTATATCTAAATCTAAATATTGCTCATCCATTTGAGATATATTTGGTATATTATCCTTATTTAATTCTTGTATAAGCTCTTCTTTAATCATTCTTGGCATTAAAGCATCTGATACTAGAACTACATCGTATTTTCCTGCACCACTCTTTATTTTTTGATACATCGCTTCCATATCGTCAAATGTTTCCATGTTTACTTTTATATCGTATTTTTCTTCAAACTCTTTTAGAGTTTCATCGTCTATATTTTCACCGTAGTTATAAAAGTTTATTTGTTGTTTTTCCTTTTTACTACATCCTGTAAATAACGCTCCGGTCATCATTATACATAGGAATATAGCTAGTATTTTTGATAATTTCTTCATGCTACTCCTCCCCTCAAGCTTTAAATTAGTTAGAATATTACACTTTATATCATCAATAATATACAATATTTTATACTAATTTGTCTATAAATTATCTTTTTAATTACATACGAATTAGAATTAAAGTAATTGGACTTGATATAGAAATTAAAAGCAAAGAAAAAAGCACTCCATCCCAATAGTGCTTATTTCTTAACTTCTCTTATTTAAAACCGATAGCCCTAAAGCAAAATAAATGCTCTAAGGATGCTTAGTGTTGACGCACTAAGCATTTTTATTTATATGTTTATTATATCAAAATTTAATATAAAATAAAATATAAATTACTTAAATTATATAAAACTTTAATATTATTCTACTAATACTATTTTTATACTGTTACGATGAACACCCAATATAGAAATAAACTTACTTTTGTACCATATTATAGCATCTATTACTTCTTGAGTTATTTCTTCTCCTGGAAGAACTATAGGAATTCCCGGCGGATATGGTACTATAAAATCTTTAGAAATCTCTCCAATTGCTTCAAATAAATCAACTTCTCTATATTTAGCATTATGTACTTCAAAAGGCTCTAGTATTTTTTTTCTAGTGAGTTTTATATATTCTAAATTTTTTTCTTCCTCTCTAAGTTTTTTCATATCGAGCAACATTATAGCTCTATATAATTTTTCAAAATCATCTACTGTATTAAATGGTGATAATATCAATACAACGCCTCTTGAGAAACTCATTTCGCTTTGTATTTTATTTTCTAAAAGGTAATCTAAAAGCTTATTTCCGCTATATCCTGATGGTAAAGTCATTATATATCTACTTTCATCTAACTCATAACTTTTTTTTGAACTATTTAAATCATTCTGACTTAGTACTTTCACTTTATTTAAAGAATTTATCTTTTTTTTGTAGCTTTGAGCCAAATCAATAAGCTTACTATAATCTTGTTCTGCATAATTTTCTAAATAATGTCTTGCATAATCTAATGATGACATAATAAGATATGAAGGCGAAGTTGTATTAAAGGCACTTATGAAAAATTCTACATTACTGCTAGGATCATTCACAAGCAAATATGCACCTTGAGTCAAAGCTGGCAAAGTCTTATGAGCACTCGTTACGGTGTAATCAGCCAATTCAACTATACTTTTGGGAAGCTTTTGGTTAAATCCATAATGAGCTCCATGAGCTGCATCTACAACTATCTTTAGTCCCTTTGATTTTAATTTTTTCAATATATCGTCCAAATTACACGAAACTCCATAATAATTTGGTGAAGTTAATATTATTCCCTTAGGATTTTCTGCTTTGCCGAGAGCTTTCTCTATATCTATCTCATTACAAGGAAGAATAATTCCATTTTCTAAATCAAAGTCAGATTCTATATACACCACTTTTAATTTTCTCAAAATAAGTGCATTATATATAGATTTGTGACAGTTTCTTTCAACTAGCACTTCATCGCCTTCATTAAATGCTGAAAAAATACTAGCTAAATTTCCAGAACTACTTCCATTAACAAGAAAATATCCCCTGTCTGCCTTGTACAAATCAGCCAAAAGATCCTGTGCCTCCTTTATAACTCCTTCTGCATGATGAAAGTTATCTAGATTTCCTACTTCTGTTATATCTAAATAACCCATTTTATTTAAAAATTCTCTTCCTATATCGTCTTTTAAAAATCCAATACCACATTTATTTCCAGGCATTGATAATATTAATTTTTTTTCTTTGTGGTATTTTAACAATTCTTCTAATAATGGTAATTTATTATTCATATTATTTCTCCAAATTTTTTTAAAATAAATCCTATATCGTAATAATTATTTACTTATAACTTGTATACTCATATTTTCTAAAACTTTAACTGCTGTATCTATAATAAAATCTACTGATAACTTCTCCATATCTTTACTCTCATCTAAATATAGCCTATAATCTCCAAACATCGTATCATATGTGGCTAATTCTTTGGCTAGTCTGACACTTTGTTCTTCTGCAAATAATTTTTTTAGCCTAAAGCTTTTTGCTAACAATCTTATATCCTCGTCTGTTATTGTATTTTTTAGATTTTTGACATCCTCAATAATTTCCTTGATTATATCAATTGATTTTTGGACATTATCGTGTGATGTACTATATGTAATTTTATAAATGTTTATAAATTCTTCATGGCAGACTCTTGTCAATATATCGTACACAAGTCCATGCTTTGTTCTTAGAGTATCAAAAAGAATTGAATTTACACCTTCTCCAAAATACTGATTAAATATCCTCAATGCTTTGATTTCTAAATTGTCTAATTGATGTATTGGAAATATAATTTGAACTTTTGAACTATTTATTCCTTTTCTATG
>NZ_JAXEWM010000090.1:0-7340 GCF_034113885.1 Intestinibacter sp. | reverse complement strand
GTCGTATTGTTTACAATATCCTTTAACAGTACCTATTGTATCATTTGTATATTCAACAAAAGTACCTTTATTTCCCCATGATTCTTGAAGCCAAGTTGGGTTGTATATAGTAGCTAATTTATATACTGGATGTGTAATACCTTTGAAGCTAATTTTTGCAGTATCTCCAGCTTGTAGAGGTTCTCCTTCTCTACTTGCATTGACTACTGATATTTCTATCTTTCTAGCATCTATTACTTTGTAGTATTTCTTTGTTCCTTTATCGTTTTTTGCTATTATGCCTATTATGTTACTTCTGTTTTCAAGTGGAAGAACATATCCATCATCAGTTTTTTCTATAGCTTTTCCATTACATGTAACTTCTACTTCATCTGCACCTTCTACAGTAGGATTTATTGTATAATCTACAGATTTTCCTTCTGTATAGTATATAGTGTCGTAAGATGTCAATGTTATGTTAGAGTCTATAGTTATTCCTGTATCAGTATCTCCTACTACATCGTATACAACGTATGCTGTATTTACTATTGATGATGCACCATTATCTCCTACAGCGTCGTAAGTAACCTTTACTATTGATGTTCCTTCTTTAACTGCTGTTACTGTAGCTTTGTCAGTAGTTTTTGTTGTATCTAAAGTAATGCTGTCACCTTTTATTATTTCAAAATTAAAATCAGGTCTTGTTATATTGTTATTTATTGGATTGTCTACTATTTGTGGAACTCTTCTTGGATATATAGTAGCAGTGTCTCCAGATTTTAATTCCTTAAAGTCGTATTGTAACCATAAATCGTTTGCAAAATCATCTGGTAGAGTATCTATTGTTTCACCATAGTTGCCTTCGATATCTTCATCTGATGATTTTTCTTCTACTACTGTTATTTTGTAAGTTTCAGCTGGAGTTTCACTAGCTGTTCCACCTGCTTGATTATTCATGCTTGGCCAGTCTGGATCTCCACATTTTACAGTTATAACAGTTTTATCTTGTACTGGTATAGCTTGAATTCTCTTGTATTCAGTATCGCCTACACTCGCTCTTACTTGGAAATTCTTATTTGTAGCTGTTGGTGTAACTACTACTTGTTTTGTGCCTTCTGGAACCTTTAATTCGTATGCTTTAATATCACTTGAAAACTTTGGAGATAAAGTTCCTACATCTGTCTTCAAGGCTTTTAAAGTTTTATCATTATTGCTCCAAGAACCGCCTAAATCTTCTCCATAATTGCAAGTGTACATGAATCTGATTTCATCATTATCTTCTACTACTTGATCACCAATTCCTGTGTTTGTAAACCAATCGTTAATTGTAACCATCCATCCACTTGCACTTCCACCATCGAATTCTGATAAACCACCTATACTAGAAACATAACCGCCGCTTTCTTCGTACTCGATTTTTTCTTTATCAAGTGCTTTTTTAAAAGCATCAAGTCCGCTTGTTCCTTTAGGAACCTCTACGGTAGTACTTACAAGTTCACCTGTAAATGCAGGCTCTCCATTTCCAGCATCCTCTAAAAAAATATTATTTTCTACAGATACTTGTACAGTAATATTTTCATCTGTAGTCGTATCTTCTGCAAATACTTGTAGAGGCAACATCGATAAGATTAGACATATAGCCAAAAACGATGTTGCGATCTTTTTAAAATTTCTAAATAATTCCTTCATCCTCTTCCCCCCATATTTGTTTATTAATATAATTATAATTTAAAGAAAGCTATTAAAAAGTATGATTTTAGTACTACTACTTAGTTCTACTACTTTTAATATAAGTACTACTACTTAAAATACCTCTTTTAATTCACTATATTCAAAAATAAAAATTGACTGAAAACATGTTGTTTAACAGTCAATTTTTACCTGATATATTTTTACTTTAAGGGTTGATTGCTATTTTAAATTATTTTTTAACTTTTATAGATTTTACACTACTATAATCGCTGTAAATATTTTTTCCATCTACAGTTCTATATGCTCTTACTTTGAAATAATAAGTTTTTCCCTTTGTTAGTCCTGTCTTTGTGTAGCTCTTAGATGTAGTAGTTTTTATTAAGCTATATGTTCCAGTTTTTGATGTGGCCATATAAACCTTATATCCTGTATTTCTACTACTTGTATTACTCCATGTAACTGTCGCCTTTCCTGCTATAGTTGAGCTTAATGTAACTACTGGTGTAAGAGGTTTAGTTACAACCTTTAAGCTATCTGAGTAGTTTGAATAGTGTTTTACACCATCTACTAATTTATATGCTCTTATTTTATATGTGTATATACTTGCAGAGCTTCTGCCTGAATCAGTATAAGTAGTAGTATCCTTATCAACTTCACCTATAAGATTGTATTTTTTGCTGCTTGTACTATATCTATAAACCTCATATCCATCTGCTCTTGATGTTTTGTTCCAATTTAAAGTAACGCTATCTCTTGTCGCAGTACTAGATGCAAATTTAGGTTTAAGAGGATTTGTAGTAGCTTTTACTTCATCTGAGTAATCAGAGTATATTGTCTTTCCATCTACTACTTTGTACGCTCTTATTTTGTATCTATAAGTAGTTGCAGATGTTCTATCTGTATTTTGATAGGTAAGTGTATTTTTGCTGTCTATAGTTTTTATTAATTTAAAACTATCACTGCTTGAATAATATCTGTAAATTTTGTATCCATTGCAATCGTCTACTTTATTCCAAGCTAAATTTACTTTTGATGTTGTAGCTGATGTCACCTTAAATCCTTCAACCTTATTAACAGTTGGTGTAGGTGTTGGTTCTTGTAATGCTTCATTTACTGCGCTAGTTAATTCACTATAAGCTTTGTCCACCTTAGTTTGACTAGCTGTCATATCCTGTAGTATATTCATAGCATTGTTGTAAGCGTTTTTAACTGCACTATTAGATAATAATTTATTTTTATTAGTAGCACTGTTTACTTCAGCAACTTTTTTTGTAAGCTTATCCTTATTTGCATAATCTAAGTAATTTGCTTCACCCCATTGGCTGTTATCACTTATATCCGCTCCATATCCCCAAACAGTAAATTGCCAGCGTATTACATCTCCGTCCTTAGGTTTATATGAACTAGCGCCATAATTAGGGAATACATTGTTTACACAGTACATCCATCCTGACATATATGTATAATCAAATTCTCCTAACCATCCTTCTTGTTCTCTTCCAGTAAGGTCTCCATCATCTTTTTTGATTTCATCTAAAATATACTGCGGAATTTCGGCGTCTCTGTAATCCTCATCTTTTACACCTGCTAAATAAAATGTACTTCCTACAACTCCAGATGTATCATTTATTGCACCTGTATAGTCGTATTCATATCCATAATCATCCATCACCCTAGTTATTATATCTGCACCATTATCACCTTCATAAAAAGGTACTCTCACAGGCTCTATAATATACCCTAAGCCTAAGGTAAATTTCTCCATAGATAGAGTTACATATCCTTTAGGTGTGGCTGCATCGACTTCCTTTGGAGATATAAACACAACCGATAATACCATTAAAAATGCCATCAACATAGATGTTATTTTTTTGAAAATACCGTATTTTTTTCTCACTCAACTCACCCCTTATAATTATTTGCTTCTTTTTGATTATAAATTTTATAAAATCAATTATCAATAAATTGGCAAAATGATTACTCTAAAATACTACTAGTTCTACTACTTTTCTACTACTTTATACTACTTTCTATAATACTTATTAAGGCTCTATCAGTCCGTACTTTTCCTTTATCCTATCTAATTTTTCAATCATAGGCTTGCTTATTACTGCCAAGAAAATAACTGTGGCAGCCGCATGTATTAAATTAAAAGGAACACCACTTAAATATATTGGTATAACTGATTGAAGTGTTATTGTTCCCTGTGGAAATATAAGCCATGTAGCTGTATCTAGTAAGAATCCATAGATGAAGAAGGTAGAAAGTCCTCCATAAATACACAAGCTAATTGTTCTTTTTTCTAATTTTTCTTTTTTAAATAGTATACCTGCAATAAATCCAATTATGCCGAAGCTAAACATCTGCCAAGGTGTCCAAGGTCCTTGCGAAAAGAAAAAATTAGATACAAACCCAGTCATAGCACCTACTAAAAATCCAGCCTCAGCTCCAAAGCATACCGCTGAAATTATGACTATAGCTACAACTGGTTTAAACTGAGGAAGCATAAAAAATGCTGCACGACCAGCAACGCCTATAGCCGACAAAACTGCTATAATTATTAGCTCCCTCGCCTGTGGTTTACGATCCTCAAATACCATGAAAAATGGCACCATAGTACAGACTATTATTCCCAAGCTGACTATGTAGTATTTTCTATCATTACCTAATGTTATACCTAGAAATATTATAATAGGTATAGCTACAAGTATCATAAACGACGCCATCAATGTTCTTTTGCTTAATTTAGTATCCTTGACAGTCTTTTTTCTTGCCTTGTCTCTTGCCTTTGTGTAGTAATATCTGCTTGATCTTTTCTTTTTTTCTTGCTTTTTCTCAGATGCTTTGTATACTTTCTTTGTATTTACTTTTATTTTATTTTCATTTATCAATATCTCATCGTATATTTGATCTATTAAGCTAGTGTTTGCATTTGAGCTTCGTTCGCCTTGCATAAAGTTATCACATCCTCACATGTTATTGCATTTTCAAATACCTGTCTAGTCATCCTATTTGCAACAGTAGTGTAGAAATTGTTACCACTGAAGAATTTATTAGGTGTATTTGATGTCACTATATTTCCATCAAAAAATAGTGCACATTTATGTGCAAATCTAGCACAGAACTCTATATCATGAGAGACCATAATTATAGTCACACCTCTCTTTAGTAATTCTTCTATTATCTGAGCAAATTTTATCTTAAATCCAGCATCTAGACCCTTTGTAGGCTCATCTAATATTAAAAGCTTTGGTTCAAGTAGTAACACCTTTGCAAGTGCTGCCCTTTGTTGTTCTCCTCCACTTAAATCATATGGATGCTGCTCTAGTAAATCTTCTATCTCGATTAATTTTGAAATTTTTTCTACCTTGTCTATTCTATCGGCTTTTTTGATACCTCTTCCAGATAAAATTTCCATTAAATCCTCTCTAACTGTCTTTTTGACAAATAAAGACTGTGGATCCTGTGGTAGAATTCCCAAATTATGATCGAATAGCTCTTTATTTTTATATCCAGTTATCTTCTTTCCGAAAAGCTCGATTTTACCTCTATAAGGCTTATTTATTCCGCTAATCAAAGATACAGTCGTACTCTTTCCTGTACCATTGCCTCCGACTAGACAGAAAAACTCTCCCTTTTTAACCTCAAAGCTCAAGTCCTTTACAACATCCTTTCCATCCTTTTCGTACTTAAACCACACATCCTTCATCTTAACTGCTATTTGATTATTATTTTTATCATCAATCTCTCTGTTGTCTTCAATTCTGACAAACTCAGGCTTGTAATCTAGATACAAGCTATCTATAAATTTTCTACCTTCTTTTACTGTAATAGGTGTTTTATCTGAACCTAATAAAGATGCAATCCTAACAGGTGTGGGCATTGCTTCAAACATATCTGGGTTTAATCTTTTAACCTTTGAACCTACATTTCTAGGCTCATCGTCTATAATTATCTTACCTTCATCCATTACGATTACTCTATCTGCCATTGGAAATACCTCTTCTAAATCGTGCTCTGAAATTATAATAGTAGTTCCCAATTCATCGTTTATCTTTTTTATAGTTTTTAAAAATTCACTACCTGCAATTGGATCTAGCTGACTTGTAGGTTCGTCTAAAATCAAAACATCTGGCTGCATAGTCATAATTGAGGCTAAATTTAAAAGCTGCTTTTGACCTCCAGATAGCTCAGTTACATTTTTCATAAACCAATTCTGTATTCCGAAAAAGCTAGCCATTTCAGCCACTCTAAGTCTTATGGTTTTATTATCATATCCTAAGCTTTCAAGTCCAAATGCTAGCTCATGCCATACCTTATCTGTAACTATTTGATTTTCTGGACTCTGCAAAACATATCCTATCTGAGATGCTTGGGTTCTGTCATCTACATCGTCTAGGTTTACACCTTTGAAGTAAATTTCTCCATCTCTCTCTCCAAAAGGAGTAAGGACAGTTTTTAAATGTCTCATAAGCGTACTTTTGCCACATCCTGATTTTCCACAGATAACTACAAATTCACCTTCATTTATACTTAAATCTATTTTTTTAAGAGCCTTCTTCTTCATATTTGGATATGAAAAGTCTAATTGTCTAATTGTAAATGTCTCCATTTTATCTCCTCCATGATTTCCATAATTATAGGTGTAATACAAAGAAAAAAGTAACAGCAATACTCAAATACGCTAAAAGCAGTTATTTTCAACAGTTGCATATTTGGGAAGTACTGCATAGAATTTCTCCCTTGAAAAGCCCCTATTATAACCATCAACGTAAAAAACACCATCGTTCCAAAAGCTATTTTATCTCTATTATCAAATCTATAGTTTGAAAAGCTAGTTCTTCCTTTTAGTCCATATCCTCTAGATTTCATAGAATCAGCTGTCTCTATTGCATTTTCAAGAGCCCAAGTTACCATAATAGATACTATTTTGATCCCATTTTTTGCCTTTCTTATTATATTTCCATTTGAAACATCTCTTCCTATACATTTTTGTGCATTAGAAATAACCTTGATTTGAGCCTTGTATTTAGGTACAAATCTAAGTACCATAGAAAAAATCAAAGACAATCCAGGAATAACTCTACCAAATAGGTATATAAACTTGTCAGATGTCATAACGGCGTTGTAACAAGAAAACCAAAGTATGACTGAAGTAAACATCATAGCAGAAGCCACACCGTATACTATAGATTCCAAAGTCAAAGGATTTCCTGTACTAAAATACCAAATTATTGTCACTCCCTGGTGGCTAAATGCAGGATTTATTACTGCCGCAAAAACTAAAAAAGGCACCATATATAATATGTTAAATTTAAGAGCTTTTTTCCCATTCAAATACACTGAATATATAAACGACGATACAAAAGATATAATCAAAAGTATAGGATGCATAAAAAACATACTAAATAATATAACTACAAAAAAATAGTAGAAATTCACCAGTGGATGATATGATTTAAATGAATTTATCAAGATTTTTCCTCCTTATTCCCCTTTTTCTATAATTATATCTCATAAAAAGGCATTAAAAAGTATAGTCTTTAGTAGTACTACTTTCTATATAAGTTCTACTACTTTAAGGCGTAAATTATACTACTTTAGTATTTTAAAATTAGACAAAAAATAAAACTAAGGTGAACCTTAGTTTAAAAATACATACTGTCTTT
>NZ_JAXEWM010000089.1:0-4808 GCF_034113885.1 Intestinibacter sp. | reverse complement strand
TTTGTGTAATATATAGTAAAATACTAATTTTAGAACGAAAATGGTATAATTTGGATAAAAATGAGATCTGAAAAAATTTCTATTTTTTTTGAAAAAAAGTACTTGCAAAGGCATAAATATTGTTATATAATTAACAACATAAAGCAAGTGTTATTTTTTTAACAATGTAGGAAACGATAAAAATTTTTATAGAAGGAGAAGTATAAACATGATAGTAAAAGACATCAACACATTACAAAAGAAAATGGCTGAAGTAAGAGCGGCTCAACAAGAATACGCTACATATACTCAAGAGCAAGTTGACGAGATATTCTTCCAAGTAGCAATGGCAGCAAACCAAGCCAGAATACCTCTTGCAAAAATGGCTGCAGAAGAAACTGGTATAGGAGTTGCAGAAGACAAAGTAATAAAAAATCATTTTGCTTCAGAATACATATACAATAAATACAAGGATGCAAAAACTTGCGGTGTTATAGAAAAGGACGAAGCTTTTGGTATAACTAAAATAGCTGAGCCTCTAGGTGTGTTAGCTGGGATAATTCCTACTACAAACCCAACTTCAACTGCGATATTTAAATGCTTAATAGCTTTAAAAACTAGAAATGCTATAGTTTTTTCTCCTCATCCAAGAGCGAAAAAATCTACAATAGCAGCAGTTAAGCTTTGCCTAGATGCAGCAGTTAAAGCTGGTGCTCCTGAAAACATAATCGGATGGATAGACGAGCCATCTATAGAATTATCAGCAGAAATAATGAAAGAAGCAGATACAATATTAGCAACTGGTGGTCCAGGAATGGTTAAGGCTGCTTATTCTTCAGGAAAGCCTGCACTAGGTGTTGGATCTGGTAACGTTCCAATAGTTTTCGATAAATCTTGTGATATAAAAGTGGCAGTATCATCTGTAATACATTCTAAAACTTTTGACAATGGAACAATATGTGCATCTGAACAATCTGTCATAGTAGATGCTTCTATATATAATGAAGTTCAAAAAGAATTTGTTGCAAGAAACGCATACATAGCTAAAGGTAATGAATTAACTAAGCTTAAAAAAGTAATTCTTGGAGCAAATGGAACAATGAACGCTAAGTTAGTTGGTAGACCAGCTGTGGAAGTAGCTAGAGAAGCGGGATTCGAAGTGCCAGCTAACACTAAATTAATAATAGGTGAAGCTACATCTACTGATATAAGTGAACCATTATCTCACGAAAAATTATTCCCAGTACTATCAATGTACAAATCAAAAGATTTCGATGATGCAGTACAAAAAGCTGACCAATTAGTACAAGGTGGCGGAATAGGACATACTGCTGGAATATACATAGATGTAGTTAACAACAAAGAAAAATTAGATAAATTCCAAAACAAAATGAAGGCTTGTCGTATACTAGTTAACACTCCATCTGCATTCGGTGGAATAGGAGATGTTTACAACTTCAAGCTAGAGCCTTCACTAACATTAGGCTGTGGATCTTGGGGAAATAACTCATTCTCAGGTCAAGTTGGACCATTCCAATTATTAAACGTAAAAACAGTTGCAGAAAGAAGGGAAAACATGCTTTGGTTTAGAACTCCTGTTAAAACTTATATCAAAAAAGGTTGCTTAGGTGTTGCAATAAAGGAACTAGGACCAGAATACTACGACTTCAAAAAGGCGTTCATAGTAACTGACTCATTCTTATACGAAAACGGATATACAAAAGCAGTAACTGATCAATTAGACGCTATGGGAATTCAACATGCTACTTTCTCAGAGGTTGCACCTGACCCAACATTAAAAACAGCTCAAAAAGGAGTAGAACAATTAAGAGCATTTGAACCAGATGTAATAATAGCAGTAGGTGGAGGATCACCTATGGATGCAGCTAAAATCATGTGGGTAATGTACGAACATCCAGAATGCGACTTCCTAGATTTAGCGATGAGATTCATGGATATAAGAAAGAGAGTTTACCAATTCCCTAAAATGGGCAACAAGGCTAAATTCGTAGCTATACCTACTTCTTCAGGTACAGGATCTGAGGTTACTCCATTCGCAGTTATTACAGATGATGAAACTGGACAAAAATACCCACTTGCAGACTACGAACTAATGCCAACTATGGCTATAGTAGATGCAGACATGATGATGAATCAACCTAAGGGATTGACTGCTGCTTCTGGTATAGATGCTTTAACTCACAGCTTAGAGGCATATGCTGCAATGCTACAAACAGAATTTACTGATGGACTAGCTATGCAAGCTGCAAAATCAATATTTGAATATTTACCAAGAGCTTATGAAAATGGAGCAAATGATCCTAAGGCTAGAGAAAAAATGGCTCATGCTTCAACAATGGCAGGTATGGCATTTGCTAATGCTTTCTTAGGAGTTTGCCACTCATTAGCACATAAATTAGGTGCTTATCACCACATACCACACGGTGTGGCTAATGCATTATTAATAAACCTAGTGCTAGAATTTAATGCTAGTACAGCTCCAAGAAAAATGGGTACATTCCCACAATACGAATATCCAAACATGATAGCTAGATATGCTGAGCTTGCTGAATTTGTGGGATGCAAAGGTAAAACTGACGAAGAAAAATTCGAAGCGCTACAACAAAAGATAAGAGATCTAAAGAAAGCTGTAGGAATACCTGAAACAGTAAAAGAAATGGGTATAGATGAAAGGGAATTCTTAGCAACTTTAGATGAAATGGTTGAGGCTGCATTTGACGATCAATGCACAGGCGCTAATCCTAGATATCCTTTATTTGATGAAATAAGAGAAATGTACTTAAAAGCTTATTATGGGGAAGCTGAGTACGCAGAGTTAATCGGGGAAAATGAAGAGGACGACGAAGAATTTGTAAGCTAATAAAAAAATAACTACCAAGACCGGAAAATGAATAATATGTATTAAATGAAATAAGAGAGGGACAAAGCCCTTCTCTTATTTTTTTTCTTCTCTTTGAACTTTTTTTATTTTTAGTTATTCACGTTCTATGAATAAATCTTCTCTTTGAGCTTTCTTTATTTTTAGTTACTCATGCTCTATGAGTAAATCTTCTAATATGAAATATACAGTAATATCAAATAAATATCAATATCTTATTGGTTGGTAGTAAATGGTTATATATTAAATTTTATGCATTATATTTTGTACAATCATAACAAATGTAAATTCAAAAATTAAATCTTAAATTTTATCAGTAAGCCTATAAATTTCTAACAAACTATAATATAATAATATCTGATTCATATTTAACTATGAAATTAGATACGGAGATGAAAATAATGATAAAGAAAATATATTTAAACGAAGAAAAAGACACGAGAGATATAGGCTTCAAGCTAGGCAAACTTCTAAAGCCAGGTAACATAATATGCCTAATTGGAGACCTAGGAGCAGGCAAGACTACCATGACTCAAAGCCTTGCAGAAGCACTAGAGGTAGACGACTACATCACGAGTCCAACGTTCACAATAGTAAACGAATACGAAGGCAAGATACCGCTATACCACTTCGACGTATATAGAATCGGATGCAGCGATGAGATGTACGACATAGGATTCGAGGAATACATAAACGGAGAAGGTATATGCATAATTGAATGGGCGAACATAATTGAGGACATACTACCAGATGAATATTTAAAAATAGAATTGAAGTACAAGGATATGGGAAGGGAAATGACTTTAATCCCTTATGGAGAAGAATACGAAAAAATAGTTGAGGAGTTGACTAAATAATGAAGATTTTGGGAATAGATACATCTTCTATGGCTGCGAGTGTGGCTGTTATAGAGGACAATAAATTAATTTGTGAATATACAATCAACACTAAAAAAACTCATTCACAAAAGCTTATGCCTATGATAGAAAATATGCTGAGTTTAAGTGATTTGAGCATAAGAGAGATGGATGCAGTCGCGATTTGCGAGGGGCCGGGATCATTTACTGGGCTTAGAATAGGTATGGCGACTGCTAAGGCGATTGCTCATGTGAACGACATACCAGTACTTGGCGTTAATTCGCTTGAAATACTTGCTGGAAACATGAACCTTTGCGACAAGAAAATTTGCTCAATACTAGATGCGCAAAGAAACCAAGTTTACACAGGAAGATATAAATACGTTGGTACAAAGTTAACAGAAATTAAAGAAATAGGAATCGAACCAATAGATGACCTACTTGAAGAATTGGCGCAAAGTGGTGAAGAGTGGATATTAGTAGGTGAAGCAGTTTATAAATACGAAGATAAAATCAAAGAAATTGCGAACATAGAAATTCCTGCAGCATCAAACAATGTAACTAAGGCAAGTAGTCTGTGCTCAGTTGCAAAGGCTAAGTTTGATGAAGGAAATGACATCTACAATTGCTACAATATAAACCCTCTATACATAAGAAAATCACAAGCTGAAGAACAATACGAAGAAAAACAAAAGAGGCTACAAAATGACAAATAAAATGGAAAACATGGACATAGGAAACAACCCAGATATACATTATATTTTAAGTATGGCGACAGATTTAAATGCGAACAATTTAATCATAAGACCTATGAGAAAGACAGATATCGATGAGGTTCACAAGGTAGAGGTCGACTGTTTTGCCGATCCTTGGTCTAAAAAATCTCTAATGGACGAACTAAAAAACAATTTAGCTAGATATCTTGTAGCAGATTTAAATGGTAAAATTGTCGGATATGTTGGGATTTGGCTTATAGTAGATGAGGGGCATATAACAAACGTAGCAGTTCACAGCGATTATAGAGGTCAGAGAATAGGAGATAGATTAGTGCACGAAATGGTGGAATTATGCAA
>NZ_JAXEWM010000088.1:0-5378 GCF_034113885.1 Intestinibacter sp. | reverse complement strand
TGTATATCATTTGTAGCTACTAGAGGTATATTTAACTCCTTAGATAATTTCACTAAGGATGCATTGACCTCTTTTTGTTCTGGTAAGTTATGATCCTGTAATTCTAAAAAGAAATTGCCTTGACCAAATATTTCATTATATTCTATAGCAATTTCCTTCGCCTTTTTATAATTTCTGTTTAATAAGGCATTTGAAACATCTCCAGCTAAACAAGCAGATAGACAGATAATACCTTTACTGTGCTGTTTCAAAGTTTCTATATCTACTCTAGGCTTGTAATAAAATCCGTCTACATACGATACTGAAACTAATTTTATTAAGTTTTGATATCCTGTCATATTTTCTGCAAGTAAAACTAAATGACCATATCTTTTATCAAAATTCGGATCTTTATCTCTTAAGCTTCTCGATGCTGTATATAGCTCACATCCTATAATAGGCTTTATGCCTAATTTTTTAGCTTCTTTATAAAAATCAATCACACCAAACATGCTTCCATGATCAGTTATAGCAACTGAACTCATGCCTAAATCCTTAGTCCTTTTTATAAGCTTCTTAACTCTAGAAAAACCATCTAATAAGCTATACTCTGTATGCACATGTAAATGTGCAAAATCTGCACTCATATTTTCACCTCCCAATAAAAAACTTGTATATCCTCATATTTTTAACTCATAAACATAAGTTAATACATTTTTTCAAATTAAACAAGGGGAATTTGTACCAAATTCCCCTAATTATTTTCTTGTATTTTATTTTAAATCATTAGCAATCTGCTCTATTTTTTTCAATCGATGATTGACTCCTGATTTACTTATCGGTGGATTTAACATTTCCCCCAATTCCTTCAATGACATTTCTTCATGCTCTACCCTAAGTAAAGCAATTTCTTGTAAATTTTCTGGTAAACTGCTAATTCCTATCTTATTTTGAATTAATTTTATGTTTTCGACTTGTCTAACTGCTGCATTTACAGTTTTAGATAGATTTGCTGTTTCACAATTTACAATACGGTTTACGTTATTTCTCATTTCTTTTACTACTTTTGTATTTTGCAAGCTAAGTAAAGCCTGATATGCCCCTATCATACTCAATAAATCAGAAATTTGTTCACTTTCCTTTAAATAAACAACAAAACTATTTTTTCTAGCTACTATTTTAGAATTAAATCCCAAAGAATTTATTAAATTCTTAAGCGAATTTGCATAATCTTCATGATTAGCTACAAATTCCATATGATAATTTTTTTCTGGATCACTAATCGATCCTCCACCTAAAAAAGCTCCCCTTATATAAGATTTTTTTAGGCTATCGTCGTCAAATACCGCTTTTGGAACACAATTAGTCGGAAAAAAGCCATCTTTATCTTCTAGTATTCCCAGTTTTTTAAGAAGTATTTCCGCCCCATTTTCACTTTTCACAGTCAAAACATAGCTATTATTTCTCTTTAGCATTTGATTTTTGTTTACAGAAATTGTAGTACTTATATCAAATTCCTTTTTTAATAATTTAAAAATTCTTCTCGCCACAGAATTTAACTCAGTAGTTATCTTTATATTAATTTTTCTAAGTCCTGCAATTTGTATACTTCCAGCCATTCTAACTATCGCCGATAGCTCTGCTTGTTTATTTTTATTATCGATTTCTTTAACTCTAGCTAATTCATTTTTTGTCTCACTCGAAAAAGACATTTTTATCACCTAATTCTAGCTTTTTTTGTTTCTCTTTTTTATTTCTTCTAATGCAACCTTTATTATTTCTCTTTCGTCATTATATCTAGCTAAATCAACTACTCTATCTACATGTATAAACTTAGCATCTACAAATCCCTCTTCTTTAAGAGGAATTGTATCCATATTTTTAGATTTCATTAAATACCAAAAAACCGTTTTATGAACAGCTCTATTTTCATCCCAATTTTCTTTATAAGTGTAGTGAATTTCACCTAAATATTTTAATATTTGAGCCTTTACTCCAGTTTCTTCTAGTACTTCTCTAAGAGCGGCATCCTTTTTTTGCTCACCTTCTTCTACTCTTCCCTTGGGTAATACCCAATCACCGTTAAACTTTCTAAGTAGAAGAATCGCATTACCAAATAAGACTACACCACCAGCACTAATCTCTTCTCTCATAGACATTCACTCCTTAATTCAACATAATAATAAGAATTTCTTCATAAAGATTTAAAAATCCTTTTTATAATACATAGGAAATTACATGTTTCATATTAATGATTTTTAGCCAAGTTAACAATTATATCAGAAATCTTATCAGCATTATGTCTAATATAGGAATCTTTTATTTCGATTAAATTGTCTTCAATAGTTTTAATACCCATACACTTTAATTTTAGCTTTTGTTCATTATCTAGTAAAACTTGTATAGAACCATCATCCTTATATCTTTTTGATACAATTTCCGGTATTTCTTCATTATTAACTACGATATAATCAATTAATCCATATCCTGTATGTTTTATCAATGCTTGAACATGATCTAATACATTGTATCCATCTGTCTCTCCTGGCTGAGTCATAACATTCGGTATATATACTTTTTTAGCATTTGATTTTTTTATAGAATCAATCACACCTGGAACTAATAGGTTGGGTATTACACTAGTATATAAACTACCTGGTCCCATAACTATAATATCCGCCCCATGTATAGAGCTTATGACTTCATCTAAAGGTCTGCAGTCTTCTGGTGTTAAAGTAATTTTGTCTATTTTACATTTTTGCTTTTTGACTATTTTGGGTATTGCTGATTCTCCTCTTATAACTTGACCATTATCTAAAGTCGCAATCAAATCTACATTTTCAAGTGTAACTGGTAACACTCTACCAGTTATAGCAAATATTTGACCTATTTTATATATTGCTGTTTCAAAATTTCCATATAACCCATTCATAGCAGCTAAAAATAGGTTTCCAAAACTTTGACCTTTTAATACGCCTTCTTCAAATCTATATTGCATAACTTCATTCATAGTAGGCTCTATATTGGCAAGTGCCATAATACAGTTTCTTATATCTCCAGGTGGCAGCATTCCTAAATCAGATCTAAGTACACCTGAACCGCCACCATCATCTGCAACTGTAACTACAGCTGTTATATTTTGTGTATAGTGTTTTAAACCTCTTAAAAAAATTGACTGTCCTGTTCCTCCACCGATGACTACTACATTAGGTCCCTTTCCTTCTTGATTTTGTAATTCGAGATATTTAATCCTCTCATTTTTCATCTTTATAAATAACCATATAGATATACCAAAGCATAGTATACCTATTATTCCCAAAACTATCGCAACTATTTCCATAATTACCTCCGCACTATTTTAACATAAAATCTCTATGCTTCTTAACAACTCTATAGCCTTGTTTTTGGATCTCTTCACTAATAAGATTTGCTATAGTTACAGATCTATGTCTACCGCCAGTGCAGCCAATACTAATAACCAAATGATGCTTTCCTTCTTCTACATATTGAGGTATTAAAAAATCAATCATGTCTGTAAGTTTTTTATAAAACTCCTTACTAATATCAGAATTCATTACATAATCTCTTACCTCTTGATCTTCACCTGTTTTTTCTCTAAGATCCTCTATATAATATGGATTAGGTAAAAATCTAACATCAAATACTAAATCTGAATCCTTAGGAATTCCATGTTTAAATCCAAATGAAAGCACAGAAATTGTAAGATTTGTCTGAGTTTCTCCTGATGAATATATCTTACTTATTTCTTCCTTTAAATCCTTAGGCTTCATATTAGTAGTATCAATTATATAATCTGCAATCTCCTTTAATGGATTTAGTATTTTTCTTTCTAGCTTTATGCCTTCTGGTATTTGTCTATTTAAAGCTAAAGGATGATTTCTTCTAGTCATTTTATATCTCTTTAAAAGAGTGTCATCATCACAATCTAAAAACAGTACCTCAAAAGGATAATTTTCCTTTTTTAATTTTCTTATACTATCATGTAAATCTTCAAAAAACTTTATCCCTCTTATATCAATACCAAGTGCTACCTTATCTACCATAGAACCTGCTTGATAACATATTTCAGCAAAATTAACTATCAATGTAGGAGGTAAATTGTCTACACAATAAAAATCCATATCCTCTAAAGATTTCATTACTTCACTTTTACCTGAACCAGATAAACCAGTTACTATTACAAACTTCATTAAAGACACCTCCTTAAATTAAAATATTTTCTATTAATGATTTATTTAATCCTGATTTATTTACTGTATCTAATGCCAATTCAAAATTTCCGACATTTTGTGGTATATGCGCATC
The DNA here is from genome assembly GCF_034113885.1 of Intestinibacter sp. Classification (GTDB taxonomy): domain Bacteria; phylum Bacillota; class Clostridia; order Peptostreptococcales; family Peptostreptococcaceae; genus Intestinibacter. The sequence continues at coordinate 1,073 of NZ_JAXEWM010000088.1, read as the reverse complement.
TGAACCTATAATAAATTTAAGATTGTAGTCTTTTATTTTTTTTAATTGTTCTACATTTAAAAAACTATGGCTACTGTTTATCTCCAATCTAGTATCAGTATCTTTTGCTACCTTAGCCACCTCTTCTATATAAATATCTCCCTTATCTCCAGGATGTGTAATCACAAATATATCATTATTTTTCATAGTATTTATAATCGCTTCAGTATTGTATTCCTTTGCTTTTTCACTTTTTAAAAAATAATTTTGACATATATTGACCATTCCTTTTAAAGATGTAGGGATTGATCCAAAATGGTATCCTGCCATTACATAATCTAGATATTTATTGAATTTGTCATGTAAATCGATATTACCCTTATTATCCAATATATTACATTCAACGCCTAAGAGAATTTTAATTTGATTGTTGTATTTTTCATTTAACATATCAATTTCTTCTCTCATTCGTTTAAAATTGTCTATTTTTACTCCATAGGCAACATTTTTATACCCATGATCTGATATTCCCAGAGTCTTTAGCCCTTTAGATATTGCAACTTTTACATTTTCTTCTATAGTACCCTTCCCATGACTATATACAGTATGGGTGTGGTAATCTGCTAATATCTTCATATATTAATCCTCTCCAAGTATTTTAACTTCTTCTTCTAGCATTATCCCAAATTTATTTAAAACTGTGCTTTTTACGACATAAATTAAATCTAATATATCCTTAGCTGTTGCATCACCTATGTTCACAACAAATCCACAGTGTTTTTCAGAAACCTGAGCCCCTCTTAAAGTCAATCCTCTTAATCCGCAATCATCTATTAATTTACCTGCAAAATAACCCTTTGGTCTTTTAAATGTACTTCCTGCGCTTGGTAAATTTAATGGTTGTTTGCTGACTCTTCTATTAGTTAAATCTGCCATAAATTCTTTTATTTCATCATAATTTCCTTTTTTAAGCTCAAGCTCTGCTGATAAAACTATATAATCAGAATTAGTAAGCATGCTTCTTCTGTATTCAAATTTCATTTGTTCATTTGTAAATTCAAATATTTCACCTTGAGGATTCATAGCTCTTACTG
>NZ_JAXEWM010000087.1:0-15392 GCF_034113885.1 Intestinibacter sp. | reverse complement strand
GCATTACAGGTGCATTTAATACTAATATCTTTTCTGCATCTACGAATTTATTTTTGACATTTAAAGAGGCTTTTTTAAATTTATTTATTTCAAAATCCTCTCTAACCGCAGATTTTACTGTTCTTATACCAGTTAAATTTTCTTGAACACTTGCATTTAAATCATCGTATTTTTTAAAAACGCTCATAAACTTAGGATGTACATTTGTCATTATAAAGAAAAGCACTGTCCCGAGAAATATTATTGCGCCTAAAAATACTAATGCTAAAGTCCTATTTATCAAAACAGACATAATCATAGCAAATATCAGCATAAGTGGCGCTCTTACACACATTCTTAAAATCATTTGATATGCATTTTGCACATTTGTTATATCGGTAGTAAGTCTTGTAACTAGACCTGCAGTTGAAAACTTGTCGATATTTTGAAATGAAAAGTCTTGAATATTTTCAAACATAGCACTTCTTAAATTTCTTGCAAAACCTGCAGAAGCATTTGCCCCATACTTCGCACCTAAAGCACCACATGCAAGTGATAACATCGAAACAATGAGCATAAGTATACCTACCTTAGCAATATATCCCATATCACTATTATTTACACCGTTGTCGATAACTGCAGCCATTAACAACGGTATAATTACCTCACAAATAGCTTCTAGTATCATAAATAATGGTGTTAATATAGAAGCTCTTTTGAATTCCCCTATATACGACGCTAATTTTCGTATCATTATTAATACCTCCTCAATACATAAATAAATTTATTTTTGTATAATAAAGTAGAGAGTTCTCTACATTATTTATATACGTCTTTATTTTAAATTATTTAAAACTTTATTTAGTAACACAACTAATTCTTCCTTTTCTTCATCAGAAAAACCTTTGATAATTTGAGATTCTAATTCTTTAAGATCAATATAGCTTTCTTCTAGTACAATTTTGCTTTTATCTGTCATTTTTATAATTTTAGATCTTCTATCATTTAAATTAGTCTCTCTAGTTATTAAATTTTTATCCTCTAGCCTATTTAAAATCCCTGTGATTGTAGGGTTTGTCAATCTTAAACCAGCCTCTAAATCCCTCTGTGTAACTGTAGAACTACCATGATGCTTTAAATACACAAGAACATCCATTTGAGATTGTGTCAAATTGTATCGTTGTAAATTTTTATTACATCGAGATTCAAAAGCTATATGTATTTGTTTAAATATAGGACCTAACATAAATTTTATTCCTCCTAAATATATAGCTTGCTATATATTTTACTTATTTTTATTTTTTGTGTCAATATCTATTTAAATTTTTATTTGTATTAAATTGTTAGAAATGCTAAAATAAGCTAATAATAAATTTATAGTTTGGAGTGATTTTTTGAAAATAGCATTAGTTGCACCAATAGTTATTATGAATAAAGCCAGAGAAGTAGTTAAAGAATTCAACGATATTGAATTAATCGAACTCCTATATAACGATTATAAAGAAAGTGCAGATATGATTAAAAGTATACCTAAAGACTATGACGCTTTATTATTTGGAGGTTTAAGTGCGTATTCTTATTCTAAACAATATTTAAAGATCGACTGCTTGTGGGATTACTTTCCAAGACATGTTTCTTCTTTTACAAATGCTCTTTTAAGTGCCTCATTATTGAACTATGATATAAAAAATATAAGCTGTGATACTTTTTCTTATGAATTAATAAAAGAGGCTTATACCGATTTATCATTTGACTTCGATAATATAAATGTATCTTTAATAAAAGACGAGCCTCTTCATATAAATGACGAGGTTGGAAAAACTAAATATAATCAGCAGGTTTTTAACTTCCATAAAAAAAATTACTTAAAAGATGATAGAACCTGTATTATAACAGCACTTCATACAGTCGATAAAATGCTTAAAAAAGATGGAATTCACTGCTTTACTGCATATCCTTCTCGTGCTGTAATAAGGGAGACTATCTCTAAGCTATATTTAAAATACGAGGCTAAGCAAAATCAAAAGAGTAAAATAGTTATACTTTCAATCGAAATCGATTTGCCGAGCGAGTACTCTGTAATCAGTAAGGACGAATACCATTATATACACGAAAAAATGTCTGTCTTGGAAATGATTTATAAGTTCGCTCAAGACATAAAAGCAGCAGTTGTAGAGGCTTCTTCCAATACATATTTACTTTTTTCTACAAAAAATATATTGGAATTAGAAACAGATAATTTTAAAAATATTTCTCTATTAAATGAAATAGATGAGCATTCTCTGCACACAGTATCAATCGGTATAGGCTATGGTTCAACAGCACAGGATGCAAAGTATAATGCAAACTCTGGAATGATTAAAGCAAAACAACATAATAAAAATACAGCTTATATAGTATACGAAAACAATAAAGTTGAAGGCCCTATAATGCCTAACGAGATAGATAGCTCATCAGACGACAATTTAATAGATAAAAAGCTATCTTCAATTTCTCAAACCTCTGGCGTAAGTATAAACACAGTTTTTTTACTTTACAATGTCGTCACTAAATACAAAAAAAATCACTTTACTTCTAAAGAATTAGCAGAAGCATGTAACCTGTCTATTAGAAGTATTAACCGTATTGTAAGTAAATTAGAATTAAGTGGATACTGTAAGATAGTCGGCAAAAAAATAGTAAATGATACTGGAAGACCGAGCCGAATTATCCAATTTGATTTTTAAACTAATATATAACTCTATACAAAAAAGGTATATAGGATAATTCGCTTATCTCATATACCTTTTTTGCATTTATTTTATAAGGAAAAATTTATTAGATACATTATGCTATACCTATCATAACACCTATCATAAGTGCTATCATTATTATTACTGACCATATAACAAATAGTGGTAATATCCATTTTAACCATTTTTCATATTTTACACCAGCTAATGCTATACAAGCCATCATTGTTCCATTTGTAGGGAATATACAGTTTGATAATCCATCCCCAAATTGATATGCACAAACTGCTAATTGTCTAGTTACTCCTACTAAATCTGCAAGTGGAGCCATTATTGGCATTACTACAACTGCTTGTCCTGAACCTGATGATACGAAGAAGTTAACAAGTACATTTGCTACATACATAAGTGGTGCTGATATATATGCTGGGAAGTTTTGTAAGAATAATGCAAATGCATGTGTTATAGTATGTAATATACTTCCTTCTGAAAGTAATATTGATATTGCTGCTGCACATCCCATTAACATAGCTGAGAAACACATTTCTTTACAACCATCTACGAAAGATTTAACTATTTGATCTCCGTTTAATCCTCCTACTATACCTCCAGATACTCCTACTATGAAGAATATAGCTGCCATATAATCCATACCCCAGCTGTATTTAACAGCTCCATATGAATATATACCAAATCCTACTAGCATAATTAACATTATTATTCCATGTCTAGCTTCGAATTTAGTTATTTCATCTTCTTTGACTTCCATTATTTCATAGTCACCGTAAACTAAGCTCTTAGTTGGATCTTGTGACACCTTCTTAGCATAACGCATAGTATATAATGCTGTTGCTACAAATACTATCGCCCATATTACAAATCTATATCCAAATCCTGATAAAACAGGTAATTCAGCTATAGCTTGAGCTGTTTGTAATGTAGGTCCACATAATTGTGTTGTAGAAAATCCTTGATATGCTGCTACGAAAGTAACTGCTACTGCACATATTGGGTCTAATTTTAATCTGTTTGCAAGTAGTATTCCTATTGGAATAAATGCTACAACTGGATTTATTAAAACACCTGCATCTCCTAATAAAGACATTACTAGCATCAATATTGGTATAGTTATTAATACTTTATTTCCTAGCTTATCAATTAATAATGATATAAAGCCGTCTACAGCCTTTGTATCGATTATTATTTTAAAGTATCCTCCTAATAAGAATAGGAAAAATATAATTGCTTGGTTCTTTTGAAGCCCTGCATAAAATGCAGTAAAGAATTGCCATAAGCTTATACCTTGTTGTTCAACATAAGTAAATGAATTTGGATCTAATACTGTTGTTCCTGATGCTGTTGTTATTTCAGCGTATTTACCAGCTGGAACTATATAAGTCAATATCGATACAAAAATCATAATTCCTATGACTATGATATAAGCATTTGGAACCTTAAATCCTCTTTTCTTTTCGACGTTTAAATTTTTCTTATTTGCTTCCAAGATAATACCCCCTTTTATTTTCTGAATTTTGCAAATTTTCAATATATTTGATTTATAAATTAAATAAATTAATTTAATATAATATATCATAACATGGATATTACTTCTACACATAAATCTTATTTTTATTTAAAAACTTTTATCGTAATTATATATTAAAGTATAATTTAATATATAATTACGATAAATTAAAATTATATTCTATTTACTATTTTTCAAATTTAGCTATATTTAATATTGCTGTTGCATATAATTTTGCTCTTTCATACATAGTGTCTACTATTGCATATTCACGCATAGTATGGTTCCATTCACCTACAACACCACAAGAACATAATGTTGGAACACCTGCTATAGTTAAGTAGCTTGCATCTGAAGCTCCTCCAACTGTTCTGTATCCAAATTCTCTAAATCCAAATTCTTCAGCAGTATCTTTTATAAAATTATATAATCTCATAGTATCTTCAGTTGTTTCATAAGGCATCATTTTGCTTATATATCTAACTTCACAAGAAGTTTGATCTATAACTTGGTTCTTAGCTATAGCTTCTAATTTAGCTTTTATTTCATCTAATTGAGAAACCTTATTAAATCTTATGTCTATATCTATAGTACATTTTGATGGTATAGCATTTGCACTATGTCCACCGTTTATTAAAGTAGTAGAACAAGATATTCCAGCTTCTAAGTCAGTTATTTTTTGAACATCGATTATTTTATAAGCCATTTCAGCTATTGCATTTCTTCCTGATGCAAAGTCGTTACCAGCATGAGAAGATACTCCTGTAACTTCAAGTTGTACACCTATTCTACCTCTTCTACCTACACAGATAGCGTTGTCTATTAATCCTGTTTCCATATTAAATGCACAAAGTCCGCCTTTAGCTTCTGCCATCATTATTTCTGGAGCATTTGATCCTATATGGTTAGCTTCTTCGTCTCCTGCAAATATTACTTTTATAGGTCTTTCATCGTATCCTATAGAATTTAGAGCCTTTATTACATAAAGAGCTATTACTATACCACCTTTCATATCGAGAACACCTATACCTTCAGCTTTTCCATCTACTACTTTAAATGGTCTTTTTGCTAAAGTTCCTATTTCTAAAGCTGTATCCATATGTCCTGAGAATATGATTGGTTTTCCTGGTCTGTCTTTACCTAATATACCTGATAAACAGTACCCATTAGGTTCTGCTGGTATTAATTTACAGCAAAGACCTTCAGCTTCAAATAATTCTTTGAATTTTATAGCTACTTTATTTACATCTTCTTTTGAATAACCATAACTTTCTATATTTACTACTTCTCCTAAAGTTTCTACCATCGCGTCTTTTTGACTATCGATATAATCATAAACTTGTTTTAATACCTTTTCCATTTAACTCTCCCTCTATAACATTCTATATAAATTTAATTACTTAGACGCATATTCATTTTTTAATACCTTTCCACGTAATACATCTAATTGTTCTCCATCTTTAAATGCAATATTTCCATTTACTAAAACTGTTTCTATTCCCTCTGGATATTGCTTTGGATTTTTATATGTGGCTTTATCTATTATAGTATTTTCGTCAAAAATAACTATATCTGCATAATAACCTTCTTTTAACAATCCCCTGTCTTTAAGTCCTAATCTCTTAGCTGGATTTGAAGTTAATTTTCTAACTGCCTTTTCTATAGAGAATAGTCCTTTTTCTCTTGAATAATGTCCTAAAACTATACTTGGTGTACCAAAGGCTCTTGGATGAGTGCTACTCTTTGATAGTAGACCTATATGAGATAAACTCATACTGTCTGAACCAACAGATACATCATCTTTAGATAATATCTTTATAACATCGTCTTCATCCATACCTTCAACGACCATTTGAATTCTTCCATTTTCTTTTATAAGAATTTCAAATATCGTTGTATATATATCATCTATACCAAGCTCTTTACTTATTTCTTCTAGAGTTTTACCTTCCATCCAAGAATCCTCGTCTTTGACAACAGACGCTATCATTATTCCTGGAACAGATTTAACTATACTTGCAAAGTTTTGCCATCCTGGTAGACCATTTTCTATATCGTGAATTATTTTCTCTCTGTTTTCTGGAAGCTTAATTCTCTCTATCATCTTGTCTACTCCACCTTCAAATGTCCATGGTGGCATCAAAGCTGATAGTGAAGTCATTCCAGAGTTGTATGGATATACATCAAAAGTCACGTCTAAGCCTTCTTTTCTAGCCTTTTCTATTTTATCGAATAACATATCAGTTTTTCCAAAATTAGGCTTACCTGATAATTTTAAATGTGATATTTCAAGTGATGCTCCTGATTGTCTGCAGACATCTATAGCCTCGTCCATTGCCTTTTCTATATCATCACCTTCATTTCTCATATGAGTTGCATAAAATCCACCGTATTTTTTAGTAACTTTATTTAGCTCTATAAGCTCTTTTTGTGATGTAAATTCTCCTGGCAGATATACAAGACCTGAAGTCAATCCCAATGCTCCACATTTGAAGCATTCTTCAGTTAAATCAATCATATTTTGAAGTTGTTCATCAGTTGGATCTTCTTTTGAAAATCCCATTTCGTGAATTCTTATCGCCCCTTGTGCTAGAAGCGGTGCTACATTTACTGCTGGAGGATTTTCCTCCATGTATTTAATGTAGCTTGCATAAGTATCCCAAGGTAGTTCAAGCTTTACTGGCATACTTCCAACTATTCTTGTTCCTAGATAGTCTAATAATAATTGTCTATTTTCTTCTTTTACTGGTGCCACTCCTATACCACAGTTTCCTATGACATCTGTTGTTACACCTGTGTATATTCTACTTCTGGCATATCTATCGTATACTAAAGACATATCAGAATGTGTATGTATATCTATAAATCCAGGTGATACTACTTTTTTATTTGCATCTATAGTAGTTTTGGCTTCTTTATTTGATAAATCGCCTATTTCTACTATTTTTTCTCCTATTATTCCTATATCACCTTTGTACGCTGTTTCACCTGAACCATCTACTATTTTTCCATTAATTATTTTTAAGTCAAACATAACGGACTCCTATAAATCATTAATTTCATATTATTTACTTGCAAAAGAATTTTTTAAGAATCTTCCTGGTAACACATCTAATTGTTCACCATCTTTAAATGCAACTACCCCATTTACAAGTACTGTATCTATTCCAACTGGATATTGTTTTGGATCCTTGTATGTAGCCATATCTTTTATAGTGTCTGGGTTAAATATTACTATATCTGCGAAGTTTCCTTCTTTTATTAATCCTCTATCTTCTAATTTTAATATTTTAGCTATATTATAAGTTAATTTCTTAACTCCTTCTTCAAGAGAGAAGCATTTCTTTTCTCTTACAAATTCACCTAAAACCTTAGCTTGTGTACCAAATGCTCTTGGGTGAGTACTTGTTTTAGCTAATAATCCTTCTGTAGCTAAGCTCATTGAGTCAGATCCTACCATTGAATCTGGATGGCATAAGATAGTTTCTACATCCTTTTCATCCATCAATACTACTGTTATTTGAACTCTACCATTTTCTTTGTAAAGTATGTCAAACATTGTATTGTATACATCTTTATCCCATTTAGCTGCTATTTCAGTTAATTTCATTCCTTCCATCCATGAATCTTCATCCTTAGTAACTGAAACTATTGTTACATCATCCCATGAACGTAAGCTTCCACCGAAGTTTTGCCATCCTGGTAATCCATTTTCTATATCGTGAACTATTTGCTTTCTATTTTTTTCATCAGTTAATCTATCTACCATTTTGTCTACTCCACCTTCAAACATCCAAGGAGGTAGTAATGCTGATAGAGAAGTCATTCCTGCATTGTATGGATAAACGTCAAATGACATTTTAACTCCTTCTTCTCTAGCCTTGTTTATTTTTGCAAATAATTTATCTGTTTGTCCAAAGTTTTTATGTCCTAAACATTTTAAGTGAGATATATGAAGTCTTACACCTGATTTTTTAGCTACATCTATAGCTTCATCCATTGCTTCAAATATTTCATCTCCTTCATTTCTCATATGAGTTGCATAGAAGCCATCGTATTTAGCGACTTTTTTGCAAAGCTCTACTAATTCATTTTGTGTAGTATATTCACCTGGTAAATATACAAGACCTGAAGTCATTCCTAGAGGTCCTTCTTGCATACATTCATCTGCTAATTCGACCATATTTTCTAATTCTTTGTCAGTTGGTTCTTCTTTAGAGAATCCCATCTCATATATTCTAATTGGTCCTTGAGCTAGAAGTGGTGCTACATTTACTGCTGGTGGATTTTCTTCCATGTATTTAACATAGCTTTCATAGCTACTCCATGGTAACTCTAATTTAACTGGCATACTTCCAACTATTCTTGTTCCTAGATAATCAAGTAATAATTGTCTGTTTTCTTCTTTTACTGGTGCCACACCTATACCACAGTTTCCTATAACATCTGTTGTTACACCTGAACGTATTCTACTGCATGCGTTTCTATCATATACTAAAGACATATCTGAATGAGTATGCATATCTATAAATCCTGGTGATACAACTTGTCCTTTTGCATCTATTATAGTTTTTGTATCTTCACCAGATAGATCTCCTATTTTTTCTATTTTATCTCCTATTATTCCTAAATCTGCTTTATAAGCTTCTTTTCCAGAACCATCTACTATAATTCCATTTATTATTTTTATGTCTAACATCTATAAAGCCTCCTTTTTATTACTTTTTGAAAAAGGGGAACCACCAATAACGGCAATTCCCCTTTTTTTATGTTAATAGTCATTTCTTAAGGGACAAGGGTTTTTAAGTTCTCGGTATATGAACTGTATGTATAATATTTTAAAAGGTTAATGACTATTGATGCTTGCATGTTAATTATTCTCTATTTAAAATTATTGATTTTGTCTTGCATAAGCATTTTTTAATAATTTTCCTGGTAATACATCTACTTGTTTACCATTTTCTAAGGCAACTACACCATTTACAAGTACAGTTTCAATTCCTTCTGGATATTGTTTTGGATTCGCATAAGTTGCTTTATCTTGTACAGTATCTGGATTGAATATTACTATATCTGCATAGTTTCCTTCAGCTAATGTTCCTCTTCTGTCTAATTGTAATACTGATGCTGGAAGACCAGTTAATTTTCTTACAGCTGCTTCAAGAGAGAAGCATTTTCTATCTCTTACATATTCAGATATAACTTTAGTTTGAGTACCAAATGCTCTTGGATGAGTACTTGTTTTAGCTAACATTCCTTCTGTTGCTAAACTCATTGAGTCAGATCCTACCATTACATCTGGTTGAGAAAGTATCATTTCTACTTCTTTGTCATCCATGAAGTTAGTAGTTATTTGAACTCTACCATTTTCATGTATTAATGTTTCGAATATAGCAGTATATGGATCAGTTCCTTTAGCTTCTGCTATTTGAGTTATAGTTTTTCCTTCCATCCAAGCATCGTCGTCTTTAGTTACTGAAACCACTGTTATATCGTCCCAAGTTTTACAGCAACCAGCGAAGTTTTGCCATCCAGGAATTCCTTCTTCTATATCTTTGATTATTTGTTTTCTATTATCTTCATCTTTGATTCTTTCTATCATGTTGTTAACTCCACCTTCAAATGTCCATGGTGGCATTAAAGCTGATAGAGAAGTCATACCTGCTGTATATGGATATACGTCAAATGATACTTCCATACCTTCATCTTGAGCGTCTCTTATTTGTTTTATTAAGTTAGTTGCTTTACCGAAGTTTTTATATCCCATTGCTTTTAAGTGAGATACATGTAAATGTACTCCAGCTTCTTTTGCAACACTTATAGCTTCTTCTAATGCTTGTTCAACTTCATCTGATTCAGTTCTCATATGAGTTGCGTAGAAGCATCCATATTTAGCAGCTATTTTACATATTTCAACGATTTCTTTTCTAGTTGTATATTCACCTGGTAAATAAACAAGACCTGTTGTTACACCTAGTGCACCTTGTTTGAAGCATTCTTCTACTTCATCTAGCATATGTTGTAATTGTTCTTCTGTTGGTTCTTCTTTAGAGAATCCCATTTCCCATATTCTGATTGGACCTTGAGCTAAAAGAGGTGCTACGTTTACTGCTGGTGGGTTTTGTTCCATATATTTGAAGTAGCTTTCATAGCTATCCCATGGTAATTCTAGTTTTACTGGCATACTACCAACTATTCTTGTTCCTAAATAGTCAAGTAATAATTGTCTATTTTCTTCTTTTACAGGTGCTACACCTATACCACAGTTTCCTATAACATCTGTTGTTATCCCTGAATATATTCTTGAGCTTGCATTTCTGTCGTATACTAAAGACATATCTGAGTGAGTATGCATATCTATAAATCCTGGTGATACTACATTTCCTTTTGCATCTATTACAGTTTTTGCTTCTTCGTTTGATAAGTCTCCTATTTTTGTTATTTTATCTCCTACTATACCAACTTCACCATCAAATGCTGGTGCTCCTGTACCATCTATTATTTTGGCATTTATTATTTTAATATCTAACATAATTGCCTCCTACTACTTTTAATTATTATTTTATATATAATCCAAGTAGCTTATAACTTATTATAAACTACTTGGATATTTTCTATTAAGGTAACGGTTATACTTTTATTTAGTATATTATTTTTTTATTTTAGTTTTGGGTTATTTGTATATATTTTAATATTTTAACATCTATTATTTATTATTTTAATTATTTTAACTATTATGCTTTTGCATCGTTTTTATGATCCATATTGTAAACAAAGTAACAAGAAATCATACCACCGATAACTGCTCCTAATGTAGCAAATCCTGTATTTGCTCCTGTTGTTTTAACTATATGGTATATTACTAAAGCTATTATAAAAGTTGCGATAGAACCTTTTGCACTCTTTGGTAGCATTTGAACATATATAGCTGCGAATAATGCAGGTAATGTAAATGTAAATGCAAATGTTACTGATGCAGGTAATAATGGTAATACTACGTTACCTATTATTGTGAATATTGTTACTATACTAAATGAAGTAAATATAGAACCAACTACAGCTATTGTAGACATACATTTTCCTTCAGCTGTTCCTGCTTCATATCCTGATATTTTTTGAGCCATTGTTATAGAAGGCATCTTCATATCACCAACTGAACCTGAAATCCATCCTATATAAGAACCACCTGCACCTAATGCTGGATAGTAAGATATTGGTTGTATAACCCAACTTATACCATAAGTTGCTGCTGCAACACCCCATATTTGCATTATTTGTGCACCTGATGGACATAATCCTTTAAATATAGCTAAGTAAGCAACTGGTAAGAAGTTACCAACTATAGCTACTAACATTGCTATTGTCCCAATTTGAATTACTTTTTTATCGTATGACATAATATGATAAACCTCCTTCTCATTAAGCTTGTGGTATAGTTACTATACCCATATTGTATAATACTGTTGCAACGATCATACCGATAACCATTGCTATACCAAGAGCCAATTCTTGAAGTCTTTGATTCTTGATAAATTTATTTATTAAGAACATTGATATTGCTGATGCTATTGCAGCTGCTAAATAAGCGCTACCTTTTTTGTAAGTTGCATTTACTAACAAGTAACCGAATAATCCGAATACTGCACCTTGCATAACCATGTTTATCATTTTAGGGTTAAATTTAGCATTTAATGAGTCAACTATTTTACCCATTCTACTAGTTAATACTAATGTAACAAATAACCAACCAAAGTTATTTAATGCCATACCCCAAAGACTGTATGCAAATCCTTGTGCATCAAATCCAGCTTCACCTGGAACTTGTCCTAATATACCTGCTGCTATTGTAGATACACCAAGTTCTGATCTTGCAGCACCTACGTCATTTAATCTCATCCAAGTTGTTGGAGCACCAAATATATTTAAGAATGAAACTAATACAACAACACATGCTAATGCAGGTCCTACTGTAGTTATACAAGCACTTCTAACACCTGCTACCATTTTTTGCTTGTCCATGTTAAGATTTTCAGCTTCCTTCAAAGATGCTTTTAAGAATGCTAAACATCCTCCTAATAATGCCGCCATCATAACTGCAGCTCCAATCCATAGCCCAGGATCGTTCATGATATCTTTTACTTCCATAATTGATAATTCCCCTTTCTTTTTTCTGAAAATTAATTTTATTACTTCATTTTCTATGCTTATATAATAAACCGTTTTTTTTGTCTTTAATATGTCTTTAAGTTGTCCAAAAGTTTTTCACTTATTTACGTTATAGTATATTTTTAAACTTTTTATTAGATTTTTATTTAAATAACAAAAAAAAATAAGGACTTTAATAAAAATTAAAATCCTTATTTTTAATAAAACTTTGTCAAAATAAATTTTATTTACTGCTAATATTTTTTTCATAGTACTTTTTTAGTTTATTAAATATTTGATGAACATTTTCATTGCATCCTGTTATTAATATTCGTTGTGTTCCCCTATTATCGTACTTTTTACTAAAATCCACATCGATTTTGTTTTTATTGCGATTATTCTCGTCTTTTAAATTAAAACATATATAATTATCAGTAACCATATCCTTTTTATTTAAAAATGTCTTTTTATAAATATAAATCTCTTTAATTTCATTCCACTTGATTGTTTTGAAATCTAATGTAGTTGTATTTGTTATGCCTTCTTTATCTGCCTTTAACACAATTTTAGGATTCATAAACTTTCTAAGTTCGATAAATAAAATAACTGTTGCCACAATTATACTAAAAATAACAGCTGGCTTCTTGACTGAGCTATAATATAGCATTGAACATAAATAAGCCAGTATTATTAAAACTAAAACTACCCATAAAAGCACTTTTTTTCTACTTTCCTTAATGATTAGATCCTTCTCCATACATACCTCCTACTAAGTGTTCTATTTTTTAAAATCCTTGAAATAAATTATATATTATTTACTATTTTTGTCAAAATGTTTTTTTCTCTAAAGTTTATAATTGTTCTTTTTTTGATTGTTTTAAATTTACAAATATAAAATCCGAACATTTTTTATTATATATTTTTCTATTTGTTTTTCGTAAATAAAAAAAACAAAGAATCCTCAATAAATTTAATCGAAAATTCTTTGTTTTTATTTTATCAATATTTACTTGTCTTTAATATTGTCTAAAAGTACATTTTAATTTATATATTTAACTTATTTTTTATATATTTTTTCTTTATAACAATTATCTTTTTTAAGTTTTCTAAAGAATTCTTTTTATTTTAATAGGAAAATAGCTTGCAATTTAAAAACTAAATTTCATTTTTAAAAATTTAACTTTAATTCTAAATTTTCTAAACATTTATCATTTTTATCTATTTTATATCATAATCACTATTTTATTTCATCTTGTATTCCTGGAATTATAGGTAATTTATCAAAACCAACTTGTAAATCTTCATCTGTAGGAATATAATCAGTCATTGTTCCTTCTACATAAGCATTATATCCCTTCATATCGAAGTATCCTGTTCCAGTTAATCCAAATAATATAGTCTTTTCTTCACCAGTTTCTTTACATTTTAGCGCTTCATCTATTGCGACTCTGATAGCATGTGATGATTCTGGAGCTGGAAGTATTGTTTCAACCTTAGCGAATAATGTAGCAGCTTCAAATACCTTAGTTTGTTCAACTGCAACTGCTTCCATATATCCATCATGGTATAATTTAGATAGTACTGGACTCATACCGTGATATCTAAGTCCTCCAGCATGGTTTTTAGATGGTGTAAATTCACAGCCTAGAGTATACATTTTAGCCATAGGAGTTATTTTACCTGTATCGCAGAAATCATATGCGTATTTACCTCTTGTAAGAGATGGACAAGATGCTGGTTCTACTGCAACTATTCTAGGATTAGCTTTACCTAATAGCTTGTCTTGCATGTATGGAGCTATAAGTCCACCTAGGTTAGATCCTCCACCTGCACATCCTATTACTATATCAGGGTATTCTTCTAATTTATCCATAGCAGCCTTAGCTTCTAATCCTATTATTGATTGATGTAAAAGTACTTGGTTTAAAACTGAACCTAAAACATATCTGTACCCATCTGTACTTACTGCTACTTCAACAGCTTCAGATATTGCAGTTCCTAGAGAACCTGGATCATCTGGGTTTTGAGCTAGTATTTTTCTACCTGCATTTGTAGTGTCACTTGGAGATGGAGTTACATCTGCTCCAAATACTCTCATTATATTTTTTCTGTCAGGCTTTTGTTCATAAGATACTTTAACCATATATACATTTAGCGGTAATCCAAAGTATGAACAAGCTTCTGATAGAGCAGTTCCCCATTGTCCTGCACCAGTTTCAGTAGTAACACCTTTTAATCCTTCTTTTTTAGCATAATAAGCTTGTGCTATAGCTGAATTTAATTTATGACTTCCTGAAGTATTGTTCCCTTCAAATTTGTAGTATATTTTAGCTGGTGTTCCTAGAGCTTTTTCTAAGTTATATGCTCTACAAAGTGGTGATGGTCTATATATTTTATACATTTCTCTAACTTCATCTGGTATATCAACGTATCTAGTTTCGTTGTCCATTTCTTGGTGAGCTAATTCCTTACAAAATACTGGATATAAATCCTCTTCAACAGCTGGCTTCATTGTAGCAGGATTTATCATTGGATCTGGTAATTCCTTCATGTCAGCTCTTAGGTTATACCATTGTTTTGGTATCTCTTCTTCACTTAAATATAATCTGTATGGTGCCTTTTTCATATCTTTTTCCTCCCTAATACTTTAAATTTAATAATTTTTGCAAATAAAAAAGACTTTTATCCCATAATCGGGACAAAAGTCATATCTTCTGCGGTACCACCCTAATTGGTCATAAAGACCCTCTCATCTCATATACTATCATATATGCTCCTATGGTAACGGATGGAGTTCCCGTCAGATACTACTCAGATAAAACCTTTCATTCTGCCCTCATAAGTCCATTCAATACAAGTTATTTATCGCGATTCCACCAACTGCGACTCTCTGTAAAATAATTATTGTATCTACTCCTCTTATTCATCGGTTTAAATATTATAGTAAAATTATATTTCTCTTCGTTTTATTTGTCAACCATTTTCTAAATTTATTTGTTATTTTAAATTTT
>NZ_JAXEWM010000086.1:0-31591 GCF_034113885.1 Intestinibacter sp. | reverse complement strand
TTTAGGAGGCAAAAATGACAAAAGCAAATTTATCAAAAACTTATAATCCAAAAGATTTTGAACAAAGATTATATCAAGAATGGATTGATAAAGGGTATTTCAAATCTAGCCCAAATCCAGACAAAAAACCATTCTGTATAGTTTTACCTCCACCTAATATAACAGGACAACTTCACATGGGTCATGCACTTGACCATACTCTACAAGATGTTCTTATTAGATGGAAACGTATGGATGGATATGAAACATTATGGCAACCAGGAACAGACCATGCTTCTATAGCAACTGAAGTTAAGGTTGTTGAAAAAATCAAAAGAGAAGAAGGCAAGACAAAATACGAAATAGGAAGAGAAGAATTCCTAAAAAGAGCTATGGACTGGAAAGAAGAGTACGGTGGCGTTATAGTTGAACAAATGAAAAAATTAGGTTCTTCTTGTGACTGGGATAGAGAAAGATTTACAATGGACGAAGGTTGTAATGAAGCTGTAACAGAATTTTTCGTAAAATTATACGAACAAGGACATATCTACAGAGGAAACAGAATAATAAACTGGTGTCCAGATTGTAAAACTACTTTATCAGATGCAGAAGTAGAACATGAAGAACAAGATGGTAATTTCTATCATGTTAAATACTATCTAAAAGATAGCGACCAATACTTAGAAGTAGCAACTACTAGACCAGAAACAATGCTAGGTGACAGTGGTATAGCTGTTAATCCAGATGATGAAAGATACAAAGACATAGTAGGTAAGGTTGCAATACTTCCATTAGTAGGAAGAGAACTTCCAATAGTTGCAGATGATTACGTTGATAAAGAATTCGGAACTGGTATAGTTAAGATGACACCAGCTCACGACCCTAACGACTTCGGTGTTGGACAAAGACATAACTTAGAACAAATAAACGTAATGAATGAAGACGGTACTATGAACGATCTTTGTGGAAAATATGCAGGCATGGACAGATATGAATGTAGAAAAGAGCTTGTTAAGGATCTAGAAGAACAAGGCTTCTTGATAAAAATAGTTCCTCACAAACATGCTGTTGGTACTTGCTACAGATGTCATACAGTAGTAGAACCAAGATTATCTGAACAATGGTTCGTTAAAATGGATGAATTAGCAAAACCTGCTATAGATATATTAAAAAATGGAGATTTAAAATTCGTACCAGAAAGATATGGAACAGGAACTTATCTACAATGGCTAGAAAACATAAGAGACTGGTGTATATCTAGACAATTATGGTGGGGTCACCAAATACCTGCTTACTATTGTCAAGAATGTGGAGAAATAGTTGTTGCAACTAAAGCTCCAGATAAATGTCCAAAATGTGGATGCACTAACTTCAAACAAGATGAAGATGTACTAGATACTTGGTTCTCTTCAGCTTTATGGCCATTCTCAACATTAGGTTGGCCACACAATACAGAAGAATTAAAATACTACTATCCAACAGATGTATTAGTTACTGGATACGATATAATCTTCTTCTGGGTTGTAAGAATGACATTCTCAGCAATGTTCTGTATGGATGAAACTCCATTCCATCATGTTTTAATACATGGATTAGTTAGAGACTCTCAAGGTAGAAAAATGAGTAAATCTCTAGGAAATGGTATAAATCCGTTAGATGTAATAGATGAATACGGTGCTGATGCTTTAAGATTCATGTTAATCACAGGAAACTCTCCAGGAAACGACATGAGATTCTACTTCGAAAGAGTTGAAGCAGCTAGAAACTTTGCAAATAAATTATGGAATGCATCAAGATTTATATTCATGAATATAGATGAAGAATTAATCAAAGGTGTAACTAGAGAATCTGTAGAAGCTAACTTCACATTAGCAGATAAATGGATAATATCTAGAGCTAATAAAGTAGTTAAAGAAGTTACAGACAATATGGATAACTTCGACTTAGGTGTAGCTGCTACAAAAGTTCATGACTTCGCTTGGTCAGAATACTGTGACTGGTATATAGAAATAGTTAAACCAAGATTATACAGTGATGATGTAGAAGCTAAGAAAACTGTTCTATATGTATTAACTTACGTACTAGAAAAAATATTAAAATTACTACACCCATATATGCCATTCATAACAGAAGAAATATATACTTATCTACCAACAGTAGAAGGAAGTATAATGGTATCTGAATGGCCACACTACAAAGAATCAGATAACATGGCTGAAGAAGAAGCTAAAATGGAACTTACTATGGAAGGTATAAGAAACATAAGAAATGCAAGAGCAGAAATGGATGTTCCACCATCAAAGAAAGCTAAAGTTATAATAATACCAACTGAAGAAAAATTACCTGCTATAGAAGCTGGTAAAGATTACTTCATAACTCTAGCATCTGCTTCAGAAGTTCAAATCCAAATGAACGAAGACAATATACCAGAAGATGCAGTAAGTGTTGTTATAGATGGAGTTAAGATATTTATACCACTTGATGAATTAGTAGACTTCAACAAAGAGTTAGATAGATTAAATAAAGAAAAAGCTAAAATAGAAAGCGAAATTAAGAGAGTTAACGGAAAATTATCTAACCAAGGATTCATATCTAAGGCTCCAGAAAAATTAGTTAATGAAGAAAAAGCTAAAAAAGAAAAATATGAAGAAATGCTAAAATCTGTATTAGAAAGACTAGAAAGTATAGAAGCGAAAATAAAATAGTTGAGTTAGTTTAATACTATATTTAAATAACTGGCCTAACGGGCTAAATTGATTTCTTGGTCGAAGAGGATGTGAGATATATTTATATGTTGAGCATCCTCTTTTTATTTGATTTTATTAATATTTATATCTTTAAATAGTATTATAAATTTTGGAAAAATGTAAACAATTTTAAATAATCTTAAGTTTTGTGTTATGTAAATTTAAAGCCTAATTATAAATTAATTAAGAATTCAAGATTAACCTTATATATAAGGAGATGATACTATGAAGAGAAAAATAAAATTAAGTAAGTGTATAAAATTTTTTATTATTATTATAGCAGTAATTTTTTGTATTGATATACTAAAAAATTCATTTTTAAGTAATATAGCTGTAGATGGTATTAATTTTATAACAAATATTGAAAATCGTATAGGATTAACAGATGATAAATCTACTTTTAATAAGAATCAAGATGATGATTTGGTATTAGTAAATAAAGATAATCCGCTAACTTCTGATTATAAGCCCAAAAATCTAGTCAAACCAAATATAATATTTTTAGATAGCTCAATAGAAGAAGAAAGATACATGAAACAGGAAGCAGCAACTTCTTTAGAGGAATTATTTCAAAATGCAAAGCAAAATAACATAACCTTAATAGGCTCATCAGCATATAGATCATATCAAACACAGGCGAATATATACAATAAATATTATAAAGAAAAGGGGCAAGAATACACAAAGCAATATGTAGCGACTCCTGGTGAAAGCGAGCATCAAACTGGTTTAGCTATTGATGTAACTAATCCATCTAGATGTTTTGATAAGACAAGTATAGAAGCTCAGTGGCTTGCCAATAATGTATATAAATACGGATTTATACTTTGTTATCCAGAAAACAAAGAAGATATTACAGGCTATAGTTATGAGCCTTGGCATATAAGATATATCGGAAAAGATATAGCAGAGAAAATTTATATGAATTCAGAGACATTAGAGGAATATTTAAAGCATGATAATTAGGAAAATGTTTTATCAGAAAAAAATAATTTTTATGTAGATTTATATACACTATATTTTGTCCAAAGACTGGAAATATATTATAATATATAATATGGTAATGTATACGGGATTATTATCTAAGATAAGACGTAAGTTACAATATATAATATTAATACAAGAAAGGAGAAGTTATTGAGAATTTATATTTTCAATAACGATACAAAAATTGAATTACCAAGAATCACTAAAATTCATAGAAGAATCTCATAAGTTTGGGATTAGATTAGGACTTGAAAACTCACTTAAACTACTTGAGTTATTAGGAAATCCACAAGAAAAATTAAAAATAATACATGTAGCAGGAACTAATGGAAAGGGTTCTGTATGCTCATTTATTGCAAATTCATTACAAGCAGAAGGGTATAAGGTAGGTCTTTATACTTCTCCATATTTAGAAACTTTCACAGAAAGAATAAGAATAAATGGACAAAATATACCAGAAGAAGATGTTGCTAGAATAGTAACAATGATGAAGGATAAAATAGAACAAATGGTCAAAGAAGGATTTGCTTATCCAACTGAGTTCGAAATAGAAACTGCTATGGCATTTTACTATTATTGGGAACAAAAGGTTGACTACGTAGCTTTAGAGGTTGGTCTAGGTGGTAGATACGATGCTACTAACGTTATAAAGAATTCTCTTGCAAGTGTAATAGTTTCTTTAAGTTTAGATCATATAGGCGTATTAGGCGATACTTTAGCTAAAATAGCTTACGAAAAAGCTGGAATAATAAAACCTAATGGATTAACTGTATCTTACAAACAAGATGATGAAGCTGCACAAGTTATAAAGGATGTCTGCAAAGAACAAAATTCAGAATATGTAGAAGTAGATTTTGACTCAATAAATGTTAAAAAATCTGATGTATCATCTCAAATATTTGACTGTGTAATCGACGGTGAAAAATTTGAAGATATAGAAATTCAATTAATAGGAGACCACCAAGTTCTAAATGCTACTTTAGCTCTTACAGTATTAAAATCTATAAGAGATAAAAGAGATGTTAAATTAAGCAACGAAGCTATCAAGAAAGGCTTCCATGATACTAAATGGCCAGGAAGAATCGAAAAAATAAAAGACGATCCTGTGTTCATAATAGATGGCGCTCACAACGAAGACGGTGCGAGATCATTAACTAAAGCACTAGAAAAGAACTTCAAGGGACAAAAATTAACTTTCTTAATAGGAATGCTAGCAGACAAGGATATAGATTCTGTTTTAGAGCTATTAATGGATAAATTCCAAAAGGTTGTAACAACTACTCCAGACAGCGACAGAGCGATAAGCTGTGAAGAATTAAAGGCTAAAATAGAAAAATACGGAAAAGAAGTTGTGGCAATACCTAAAATAGAAGATGCTGTAAAATATGTGCTTGATCACGCTGAAAAGGATGAAGTTATAATTGCAGCAGGTTCATTGTATATGATAGGACATATAAGAAGTATAGTCAAATAGATATAGTTTTTAATATGAAAAAAATCCACCGGGGAATATATATCCTCGATGGATTTTTTTTAATTATCGGTTTTTCTTTATAGGAAAATACACTTCAGTTATATTTTCATTTGGATTTGTAGTATAGGGATCGTTTAAATAAACTTCATAAGGTGGAGCGATTATTTTATATCTATTTTCCTCTATCCATTTCATCAATTTTGCGTATACCTCTGTTAAGCCAGAATAATTTCCATTTAAAGTTGATTTAGCACATAATGAACCAGGAAAATCGCGAGTACCAGTTGCATATTCCTCGACAGCTAGTGCAAATTCTGTGTCGTTGTGAAGTGGATCGTAGTCAGGGCTATGGTAAATTGCCATTGGCTCTCCAATTAAGGTTAAGTTTTCTTTAGCTATTTTTTGGTATAGTTTGCTAAAATAAGGTATATATCCGTTTTTATAGTCGTCCTCTGTTAATATTTTTCTGATAGAAATTATATTTAGCGTTTGTGTTTCTACAAGTTGTATATCCGAATCATTTAGATCCGGTATTATTGAAATGCCGTTTTGTAAATTGGAAATATCTTTTTCTAATTGTTTTATATTGTATTTGATTTTTTTCATATTTTCTTCCATTGTATCTCGCTTTTTGATTAGCGATTTAATTAGAGCTTCCTCTTGTTCATATGTTTCTAAATTGATTAATTCTTTGATTTTATCTAAAGAGAAATTGTAGGATTTTAGCTTGATTATAAACAGCATTTTTTCTAATTGATCAATTGAATAATATCTGTAATTACTTTTTGGATTTATTTCATCAGGTTTTATTAAACCAATTTCATCGTAGTATCTAAGTGTTTTTTGTGATACTCCACATATTTTTGAGAATTCTCCGATAGATAGCATTTTTTACCTCCAACAGAAATATTATTTACCTTAAGTATAATATTTTACCTAAGGTAAGAGTCAACGATAATGTTGGATTAATTTACATAAAATATTATTATGGATAAAAGGGACGAGCTGTACAAGCATAATTTACGAAAAAAACTAATATATTATTGTAGTATAGTTTGAGAAAGGAGGGAGGTTTTGAAGGTATATATTTCTAATTATTTGTCGCACAGCATAAGTATCATTGATTACGAAACTCTTGAAACTGAAAGAGAGATTGAATTAAAAGAAAATATTTATCCACATCACTTTTGGATAGAGGAAAAAGAGCAAAAAATATTTATACCCAGCTTAAATAATGGAACGCTTTATACTTTAGATATGATAAGTGGCGAAATTATCGATTCGGTATCTGTTGGTGGTAGCTTAAGCCAAATATTTATGTACGAAAAGGAATTATTTATCTCTAATGAGGATACAAATAGCATTTATATAATAAATAAAGATACGTTAGATTTAATAGGTATGATAACTGTAGACGATATGCCACATGGATTTAGCTATGATCAGAAAAATAAAAGGTTGTACGTTCCATGTATAAATTCAATAGTATGCATAGATATAGAAAATAAAGTTATCAATAAGAAAATCGATACTGATTTTAAAGCGTGGCATTTAAAAGTGGATAAGATAAAAAACGAAATATATATATCAACATTGGACGGGAAATTAGTAATTTTAAAGGGAGAAACCTTAGAAGTAATTGGCATTTTTGAGGAGCTGTTGTTGCCTGTTCAGATAGAGTTTAATTACAGGGACAGCAAGGTGTATATAAGTGATTTAGGATACAATCAGATAAAAATTTTAGATTATAAAATGGGAAAATATATAGGAAAAATAAAAATCGACGGAATTCCACAAGGGCTTGAAATATCTAAGGATTGTAGTAGGTTATTTGTATCGGATACGAAAAATAACACTATAAAGGTTTACGATACAAAGACAAATCGACTACTAAAAGAGCTTCAAGTAGGAAAAGAGCCTACAACAATAGTTTGTTTGTAGGCTATTTTTTATATGTAGTAAGTAAATTTATTACTTCGGCGTACATATGAGAAGCGTTCTTTTTCCAGTTATTGCAAATATGATTTGCTTGTTTTTCAGAAGAAACATTTAGATTTAAATCTATTAAATTGCTTTGATTTTCAATTACTCTAAGATTGACGATGAATTCATTTTCACTTTGTTTAACAAAACTAGATTTTACTTGAGTTTCAGCTAATAAGCTTTCTTTGTTTAATTTTATATAGTGGTCTACTTTGTTAGCTGAATCAATTGGAATTTTAAGCATAAGAGATTCTAATGTTTCAAGTCCCTTTTGAGTTAGACAATAAAACTCTTTGTCAGAGTCTTTATATATCTTTAAAAATTTTGATTCCATAAGCTGAGATAAAAGTTGTTGCAATGAAAAATAATTCATCATTTCGGTTTCTAAAACAACTTGAGTGATTTGAGAATTTGTCAAATCCATTTTAATTTTATATAAAATATACAAGATTAAAAGCTTGTGGTAAGCTGTTTCTTCAGATGAATTTTCAAACATATTTATCATCCTCCACTAAACTATTATAATACTATATTAAACTAAAATATAGAAAAAAAAAAGGTGTAAAATCGTTAAATTTTTTTACATCGAATATTTTTTTATGAAAAAAGGCTACCAGATTGGTAGCCTCCTTTGTTGGTTTTTCCACCTAAAAGTTTTTAGGGGATTTTAATACTCAAGCATTAAAATTTACTATTTACCAGCCATTTGTTTTTCAGCCATTTCGACTAATTTCTTAGTCATATATCCACCAACATAGCCATTTTGTCTAGCTGTTAAATTACCTTTATCAACTGTTTCATAGTTAGATAAACCTAATTCGTTAGCTATTTCTAATTTCATTTGGTTTAATGCAGCTTTAGCCTCTGGAACAACTTGTCTGTTATTTGTGTTTGCCATAGTAAATTTCCTCCTTAAGTTAATCAACATTTATTTAATGTTGTTGATTATAATTTCTCCAAATTGAAATATTATATTCTAAAAAAATTTGGCAGAGCAGTTATTTTTAAGGAATTTAAAAAATTAGTTATTTTTTTATAAATAGAAAAATAAATTTTTAATAGAATATATGAAGTTATAAATAGTGAAGGAGGATGAGTTTACTTTTGAGAAAAAAAGCTTTTTTAAATAGTATAATTTTATTTTTAATTGGATTGATTTTGATTTTTGCATTAGCTTTTTGTATAAAGACGTATTTCAGCGAGCAAAATGCAGATATTCCGATACACAAGGTCGATACAGACGAGAAGAAAATTTCTCTGACATTTGATATTTCCTACAGCGAGAGAAATGTAGAGGAGATTTTGGATATTTTAGATAAGTACGATGTGAAAGCGACTTTTTTTGTTGTAGGCAATTGGATAGATAAAAATAAAGCTGTAGTAGAGGAAATATATAAGAGAGGTCACGAAATAGAAAACCATTCTAATACACATCCTAATTTCAATGAAATATCAGAGGAGGATATAAAGGAAGAACTGGAATTGACTTCTAAAAAAATTCAAGAAATAACAGGAAAGAAATCTAACATATTCAGACCACCGTTTGGAGAAATCAATGAAAATAGAGTAAAGCTATGTGAATCCCTAGGATATACAGTCGTAAAATGGAATGTAGATTCAATGGATTGGAAAAATATAGATGATAATAACATAATTGACAGAGTTGCACAAAATACTTCTCCAGGTTCTATAATATTATTTCACGGAGATGGCAAAAATGTAGATTATTATTTGGATCAAATTGTATATTATTTTAAACAAAATGGATATAACATGGTCAAGGTTTCAGATTTAATTTACCATGAAAATTACTACATAGATTCATCTGGTGTCCAGAGATTAAAGAAATAATTTAAATATAAATAGCTAGTACATAAAAATAAAATGTAATAAATATTGATTTAAAAAAATATATTTATAACGTATAGAGATAAAGAAATAATTAACAATTCGGAGGGATAAAGAGTATGGTAGTTATGAAAGGCGATACAAATATTGTAAATTTGTGTGGAGAACTTGAAGATAATTTAGAATTTAGTCATGAAATATTTGGAGAAAAATTTTATAATGCAAAAATAAAAATAAATAGATTGAGTGATTCTAGTGATATCTTGCCAATGACTATTTCAGAGCGATTGATACAGGAATTAGACTTCGAAAAGAATAAGCATGTAAATGTAATCGGGCAGCTTAGATCCTACAATAAGAATGTAGGAGAAAAAAACAAATTAATTTTAACTGTATTTGTAAGAGAGATAAAGCCAATTGACGAAGAAAATAAAGACCCTAACAGCATTTACCTAGATGGATATATATGTAAACGTCCCACATATAGAAAGACGCCTTTAGGAAGGGAGATAACCGATTTATTAGTAGCTATAAATAGACCTTACAACAAATCTGATTATATACCTTCTATAGTGTGGGGCAGAAATGCAAAGTTTGCCAGAAATTTAAAAGTAGGTGACAGGATTCAAATGTGGGGTAGAATTCAAAGTAGACCTTATGAAAAGAAAATAGATGAAGAGACTATAGTAAAAAAAGTAGCCTATGAGGTTTCAGTTTCTAAAATAAAAAAAGTAGAAGAGGATGAAAATTAAATATTTACGTATTAAAAATTAAATAAAAGATGTAAAATATAAATAAGAATTTTATAATCTATAGAAACAATGTTTTCATATAAATTATACAAATACGATTTCTTGTGTATTTTAAAAATTTATCCTCTAAAATATAATGGAGGATTTTTTGTTTAATAAAATTAAGGAGGATTAGCATGAGTATTAATTATACAGTAGTTGCAGTTATAATGCTATTTGTAGTTCTTGTAAGCATCCAATTTACACTAAATAAAATATTGATGATTTTAAAGGATATAAGAGAAATACTTCTTAATAATAAGGTAAAGGATGATTATAATGAAAGAACTAGAAAATATTAAAGATGATATACAGAACATAGCAGAGGCTATTTTGTCTGTTTTAAATATAGATGTAACAATAGTTGACGAGAACTTTATAAGAATTGCAGGTACAGGAAAATATATAGATAAAATTGGAGACGAGGTCGATGGATATTCTGCTTTTAAGAAATCTTTTACGGAACAGGTTGAAATTTTTATTGAAGATCCAAAGAACAGTGATATTTGCAAAGGATGTGACCATGTAGGGCTTTGTAAGGAGTTTGCAGAGGTATGCTGTCCTATAGTTCTAGATGGTAAGTCTTATGGAGTTATAGGACTTATAGCGTTTAGCCAAGAACAATCTGATGCTATAAAGGGTAATATAAATGACTTGATGAATTTTTTAAAAAAAATGGCAGATTTGATTTCGAGCAAGCTAAAGGCGCAGATAAATACTGAGGAATTAGAGGTAGAGAAAAAGAAGCTAGAGATTTTACTAGATAATATGGATAAGGCTGTAGTTTCTGTAGATATAAATGGCCATGTAGATAAGTGCAATCATAAGTTTAAAGAGTTATTTAACTTAAGGGATGAGGATTTATTTCAAAAGAGTATGTTTGATGTATTGAATTTCATTAAAAAAGTAAATGACAATAATTTCAATAAATATAAAATGGGGAGCTTTGTCTACAATAAAAGAAACAGAAATGTAAAAGGAATTTACAATATAAATAAAATAATGATAAAAGGAAAGTTCAAAGGATATGTTATAGACTTCATAGAAAAGAAGGAGGCTATAAAGAACTACAATAAAATCAACAAGGATTATAAAATAACCTTAGATAATATAATCGGAAATAGCGAGCTGATAATTCAAACTAAAAGAAATGCATTGATAGCATCTCAT
Organism: Intestinibacter sp.; assembly: GCF_034113885.1. Lineage (GTDB taxonomy): Bacteria > Bacillota > Clostridia > Peptostreptococcales > Peptostreptococcaceae > Intestinibacter. The sequence continues at coordinate 20,612 of NZ_JAXEWM010000086.1, read as the reverse complement.
TCTACATCGACTATATTGATTACCGGCGAAAGTGGAACGGGTAAAGAATTATTTGCAAGATCAATACATAATCATAGCGCTAGAGCGGATCATCCTTTTGTAACTGTAAACTGTGCTGCAATCCCAGACAACCTACTGGAAAGTGAGTTATTTGGATATGAAGAAGGGGCTTTTACAGGTGCTAAGAAGGGTGGTAAATTAGGAAAATTTGAATTAGCTGATAAAGGAACTATATTCTTAGATGAAATAGGAGATATGAGCTTGCATTTACAGGCTAAGCTACTTAGAGTTCTCCAAGAGCGCGAGTTAGATAAAATCGGTGGAAAGAGCAATATATTCATAGATGTAAGAATTATTGCAGCTACAAATAAAAATTTAAGTGCTATGGTTAAAAATGGCTCTTTCAGAGAGGATTTATATTATAGATTGAATGTTATTCCTATAAAATTACCAAGCCTTAGAGAGCGTAGAGAGGATATACCGCTGTTGATTGATTATATGATAAAGGAATATTCGGACAAGCTTGGAAAAGAGATTTTAGGAATAGACGAAAATGCCAAGCAGCTACTTATGAATTATGAATGGCCAGGTAATATTAGAGAGCTTCAAAATGTAATTGAATATAGCATAAATATGTCTCAGTCTAAAATTCTAACATTAGATTCTATGCCAAAAACACTTACAACCATAAATTATGTTGAAGAAAGAGTAGACAACGAAGAAATAAGAACATTAGAAGAATTAGAAATTAGAGAAATAAAAAGAGCTTTAGATTTGTATAAAAATTATAAAAAGGATAAGGAATTAGCCGCAAATGCTTTGGGGATATCTAGAGCTACTTTATATAGAAAATTAGAAAAATACAGGGATAAGCTCGATGTAAAATGATTTAAAATTGCAATTTGATTTAAAATAGTCTCAAAATGAGATAAAATATCATAATGAGATTATTTTTTTTGAAATTGAGAAAATATAAATATATATTACTTCAAAAAAATAAATATAAAATGATAATCTAAAAAATATTTAAAGTAATTATCAAAAAATAATTAATAAAAAATATTTTTTGAAATGTAAAAAGTTGGCACGAAAAATGCTTTTAATATTATTAAGAAAAATTTTTATTTGAATTATGAGATTTATTTTGTTTTAGTTAATTTAGGAGGAACGGTTATGAGAGATATAAGAAAACAATTAATTGAAATGTTAAAGGCAGAAGTAAAGCCTGCATTAGGATGTACAGAACCAGTAGCAGTAGCACTAGCTTGTGCTAAGGCTAAAGAATTATTAGATGAAGAAATAGTAGAAAACAGAATTTTAGTAAGTCCAAGTATATATAAAAATGGAATGTGCGTAGGAATTCCAGGTACAGATAGACTAGGATTAAAAATAGCAGTTGCAATGGGATTTGTGGGAGGACATTCAGAAAATGGTTTAACAGTATTAGAAACACTAGATGATGAACAAGTAAAAGAATCAGAAGACTATGTAGATACAAAGCCTATAAATATAATTCCAGCACAAACTAAAGATAAAGTATTTATAGAAGTTGATTTAAGAGGAGAAAATAACATAGCAAAAGTAGTTATAAAAGAAAAACACGACAATTTTGTATATCTACAAAAGAATCAAGAGGTTTTATTAGATACAGGTGATTTTAACCAAGAAGATGTTGTAGAAGAAACTGCTTCACCAAGAAAAGAAACATTAATGGATACTACAGATATAAAAGAAATAGTACAAAATGTTGAAAAAATGGATTTTGAAGATATTAAATTCTTACTAGATGGAATTCAAATGAATATGGACATAGCCAAATATGGATTAAATAATAAAGCTGGAATCGGTGTAGGATTTGGTATAAAGAGAGCTAAAGAAGAAGGATATATGTCTAATGATTTATTAACTGAAGCTATGATGCTTACAGCTGCAGCTTCAGATGCTAGAATGGCAGGTATAAAAATGCCTGTTATGAGTTCAAATGGTAGTGGTAACCACGGTTTAACAGCTATACTTCCAATAGTTGCATATAATAACAAATACCCTCAAACTGATGAAAATTTAGCAAAAGCATTGGCAATATCTCATCTAGTAACTGGATATATAAAAAATTACACTGGTAGATTATCTGCAGTTTGTGGATGTGGTGTAGCTGCTTCTACAGGATCAGCTGCTGGTATATCTTGGCTTATGGATAGAGATATAAATCACATAAAAGGTGCTATAGAAAACATGATAGCTAATTTAAGTGGTATGATTTGTGACGGTGCAAAGGCTGGTTGTGCATTAAAATTATCTTCAGCAGCATCAGCATCAATTCAAAGTGCCATAATAGCAAAACAAGGCTTCCATGTACCACCTAAAAATGGAATAATCGGCGACAAAGTAGAAGAATCAATCAAGAACTTAGGAAAAGTAAGTGACCAAGGTATGCAAATTACAGACCAAGTAATTATAGATGTAATGAACGAAATAAATAAAGTTAAATAGTGTATAAATTAGGCACAAGTTAATAAGTATAGATATTTAAATTAAAAATAACTCTATTTTGATCTTATATGATTGGAATAGAGTTATTTTTTTGCATATAATTAAAAAAATGAAACTTTTTTCGAAAAATAATACACTATATAACGAAAGGAGAATAAAATGAGCGCTCAGATATCACTAGAAAATTTTGAAGAAATATATAAAGCTACATACAATAGCACGCTAAAATACATAATATGTAAATGTTCAAATATAGAAGATGTTAACGATTTATTGCAAGAGACATATGTAGAGCTTTATAAAATTTTAAAAAGAAAAAAATACATAATATTACAAAATCAATCGAATTTCGTTATAGGAATAGCTAAAAAGAAAATACAAAGACATTATGGATTACTGTATAAACTAAAAGCATATTCTATATCGAAAAATTCAGGAGATGATGAATACGAATTAGACATACCATCTGATATAGATATAGAAGTTCAAGCGATAGCTAAACTAAATGCAGAAATGGTTTGGAGATATATTAAGAAAAAGGATATTAAAGTAGTTAGGGTATTTTATTTATATTATTACTCAGATTTGAAAATATCAGAAATCTCAAAGGAGCTGGGAATGAGTGATTCTAATGTGAAAAATATATTGTATAGGACTATAAAAGATATTAGGAAAAATGTGAAGATTGAAGGTGACAAGAATGTCTAATGATCTAAAGAAACAGATAGAAAAGGAATTTGATAGAGAAAAAAATTACAATATTATTTTATATAAAGTGGAAGGTGTGAGTACAATGAGAAAGCTTAAAGTGAGATATATTGTAGCTTCAATGTGTGTCTTAGCAGTAGTATTGGCTTGTTTTGTGAAATTAAAAGATATAGGAATAAACTATATAGCTAAAAATAATAGTACTGTAGAACAAACTGAAAATATTGAATTAAATATAAACAAAATAAAAGTAATGTCACAAGCTAGTTTAGATGCAGATATAAAAACTATAGAAATTAAAAATCTGCCGGAACGATTTGAATTTATGAATAATATTAAATTGCCAAGTGGATTTAAATTAGATTATAGCTATAATGTTTATACTAGAAGCAATATAAATTCTGATGAGTATGATATGCTACATGATTATGTGTTTTATTATCAAAAGGATGATGGAGAAAAAAATATAAATTTAACATTTTCGGAAATTGAAGAACCGATTAGGGATTACTATATAGAGAATACTATATCTAAAAAATCGAAAATTGGAGATATTGAACTTCTAATCTCTCAATTTAATACTACATATATTGTGACGTTTAATAATAACGGTATAAATTTTGATATAGAAACAAATAATATATCAGAGAATGAATTGGTAGAGTTGTTGGAATCTATAATAGTACAAAAGTAGTTGTTAATTAAAAATAGACCTTATTCCAGATGATAAGGCCTATTTTTTATGTAGCATAAAAATATTATTGGATGTTTTCTTTAACATATGAAGCCATTTCGCGGACCTTTTCGTTTTCGTCGTGTAGAGCCATATCTATGTATTTATTGTATTTAGGTTCGTAGTTATTTAGCATGGCATTTAAAGCATTAGTCTTCCATCTCCATACATCGTCTTTAGAGATATACCAAAATTTTGGATTCATGACATCTTTTAAAAACTCGTAATCCATTTCAATTATTTTTTCTAAAGATATATGCTCGCTTAATTCTTCTAAGCCTGGAAAATCTTCATCTTCAGTCCATTTATCTTTATTAAAAGGACAAACATCTTGGCAAATATCGCATCCAAATACCCAACTGTCAATTTCTTTTTTATATTTTTCATTAGGCATATCCCAGCCCTCAAAAGTCGTCAAGCAAGATACACAAGTTGAGCGATTTGTCATGTATGGTTCCGCTAATGAATTTGTTGGACATGATTTTACACATAGGTTGCAATTAGTAGGGCATTTTTTAATTTGTACATCTGGCTTTAGCTCTAGTTCTTTGTCGATAATCCAAGCCTCTAACTTTACCCATGAACCAGAATTTGAGTAGAAGAAGTTGTTTTTTCTTATAATTCCTAAGCCTGCTTTGAGAGCTGCCCATCTCAATGCAGTTATGCCAAACGGTCTGTCGGTTTTGTTTTTTATACCGATTTCGTTAAGGTAGCTTTCAAACGCAATACTGCTTTTATACCCATCTGAATTTTTATCTCTTCTGCTGTCTACTAAATAGGATTTTGCAATTAAACCTTTTAGATTTTATGGAATTTTATATTTTCCATAATTATATGAGCATACGATGATTGATTTTGCCCAAGGAAAATTTTGTTTTATATCTGCAAATTTAAAAAAATTCTCGAGGAAAGGTTTTGTCTCAGGAAATCTGTCTATTCGTTCAGAAAGCTTAATTGCATAATCTTTCATTTCATCTATTTTTATAATTCCGCAATCTTCATATCCTAATTCTAATGCTTTATTTCTTATTTCATTACTTAAGTTCATTTAAAACATCCCTTTCATAGATAATTCTTTTAAGTTAATTGTACATTAAATTTAATATATTTGTATAATTGAAATAGTTAAAGTAGGAATTAAAAAAATTGAATTCTATTATAAATAAAAAATAAGAATAAAAAAATTAAAAATGGTAAAGTTAAATAATATATAGGAAATTATACAATACATAATATTTCTTGTAGACATAATTTATTAATCATTATAAAATAAATATATTAAAATTATGGAGGAATGACGATGGATATAGAAAAGAAAGTCTGGGAAGTATTATGTTCTGAAGAAGATATAGATAATAAAATAAAAGAATTAGGAGCTCAAATCTCTGAAGATTATAAAGACAAAAAATTAATGGTGATTTCTTTATTAAGAGGAAGTTTCATATTCTGTGCAGATTTAGTTAGAGCGATAAATATACCAGTAAAAATCGAATTTATGACTACACAAAGCTATGGAAGTGAACTTAGTACAAGTGGTAACGTTGAAGTAGTGTCAGATGTTAAAGACAGTTTAGAAGGATATGATGTATTAGTTGTAGACGATATAACAGATTCAGCTCTTACTATGCACCATGTATTAAAACATCTGAAAGCTAAAAATCCTAACAGCATAAAATCTTGTGTATTATTAGATAAACCAAGCAGAAGAAAGGTTGAATTAGTGCCTGATTACTGTGGATTTACTATAGAAGACAAATTTGTTGCAGGATATGGCTTAAACTACGGAGATTACTACAGAAATATACCTTATGTATTTGCAGTAACTGATGAAGATAGAAAATAATTGACTTTTTTTTACAAAGATAATAATATAAGAATATAGCGATTAAAAATTAATATTGGTTCTGAGAAGAGGAAAAGTAGTTAAATTTAGGCTCAACAAAGAGAGTCGAGGACGGTGGAATCTCGGCAAGAGAGGGTTTAATGAATGGGCCTTGGAGAATTATTTTTTGAGAGGTCAAATTTTGAATTTGGCAATTTAGGTGGCAACGCGGCAATCCCGTCCTATATATTTAGGAGGGGATTTTTTAATTGGAAAATTTATCGATAAGGAGATTAAGAATATGAGAAAAACAATATTAACAGGTGATAGACCTACTGGTAAGCTACATTTAGGACATTATACAGGTTCTCTAAGAAACAGAGTAGCTCTACAAAATCAAGACAAATACAATATGTTTATAATGATAGCAGACCAACAAGCATTAACTGATAATGCTAAAAACCCTAAAAAAATAATAGATAGTTTACTAGAAGTAACTATGGACTACATATCTGTAGGATTAGATCCAGCTAAGACAAATTTATTTATACAATCTCAAATACCAGAATTAGCAGAACTTACAGTATACTACTTAAATCTAGTGACAGTTGCGAGACTACAAAGAAATCCAACTGTAAAATCTGAAATCCAACAAAAAGGATTTGGTGAAAGTATACCAGCAGGATTCTTTGTATATCCAGTCAGCCAAGTTGCTGATATAACTGCTTTCAAGGCTGATTTAGTTCCAGTTGGAAACGACCAAAAACCAATGATAGAACAAGCTAGAGAAGTAGTAAGAAGCTTCAATAATATTTACGGTGAAGTTTTAGTTGAGCCAGAAGGAATGTACCCAGAAGGAATAGAAGGAAGACTTCCAGGTCTTGACGGAAAAGCTAAGATGAGTAAATCTCTAGGAAATGCTATATACCTAAGCGACGAAGCTGACGTAGTACAAAAGAAAGTAATGAGTATGTTCACAGATCCTAACCATATCAGAGTTGAAGATCCAGGATGTGTTGAAAATAATGCAGTATTTACTTACTTAGATGCTTTCTGCAAGGATAAAGCTGCATTAGAAGAAATGAAAGCTCACTACAGACGTGGAGGACTTGGAGACGTTAAGGTTAAGAGATATTTAAACGATATCTTACAAGCTGAACTAGAACCAATTAGAGCTAGAAGAAAAGAATTAGAAAAGAATAAAGATTACTTATATGAAGTTCTTAGAAAAGGTAGCGACAATGCTAGAGCAGTAGCAGCTCAAACTTTAAGTGAAGTTAGAGATGCTATGGGAATTGAGTATTTTAAAGGTATGAAATTCTAATACAAAAAGTAAAGTATAAAAAAGATGTAATTGCTATATATGACAATTATATCTTTTTTTGTTGCTTAAAAAAATAACTAATGAATATATACAAAAGATTAGGATTTTTGAGAATCTAATGTATAATTAAGTATAGAGGGTTTAAATATAAAACAATATGAGGTAATAATTTTTGAGTGAAAGCTCAATAAATTTATATATTATCAATTAAAAAATGGGGGGATTAAGTATGAAATTGAAAAAAGCTAGATACACATTGGAGCATGAGGCATTGCCGTTATTTTATTTTGAGAACAAAAATACATTTATGTTAACCTTGTTAGAAAGTAGAGGAGAATTACTTTATGATATAATGGATGATTTTTGCGATAAAATAGAATGTCAAAATATTTATAAAAAGGAAGATTACAAAGTAGAAGCTCTAAATGTAAATGAAGAAGTTAAAATAGTTAGAGTAACTATGCCAGATCCAAGGGTAGAATTAGAATGTAAATATGTTTATTTTATGTTTGATTTAAAATTTGAAAAAATGAAGTATTTTACTGTGGAAAAAGCATCAGCAGGAAAAGAATTTCTATGTGGATGGGATGATCATCGAAATCATTTAAATTATGGATTTTGCCCAGACGATTTGAATGAACAATTACAAAAAATAATACAAATTTATATGGGATAAATGATAGTGGATTAAAATATTAAATTATTTATAATTACTTTAGGAAAATTAATAAAAAAGTTAAAAAATAATAGAGAACAGCTACTAAAATTAAAATTAAGAAGAATAATCTATCTAAAGTCGAGCATAAAATATACGATACAGTAGAGTTGATTTGCGAGAGGATGGGGTTTTGTGAAAAAGAAATTATTGAAAATTTTAATTGTAGTAGCTATTTTAGTTTTATGCCTGCATGGAGTAAAAAAGATCGCAAGTAAATTTGGCATAAATATATTAGAAAAGTCAAATGTAGAGACGAATTATGACCATGAGTGGGACAACATAAGCAAAGAAGACGAAAAAATCATAAAAAAAGCAATATCGGTGGCGAGAGAAAAAGTAAAAATGGAATATGTATGGGGTGGTAAAGGCGAAATTATGACCGAAGAAAGGTTAGACGAGCTGATTGAGTATTATGGAGAAAATCAATACCCACTAGATAAGGAAAAATATATAGGCAAGCAAGCATTTGACTGTTCTGGGCTGGCGTATTGGATTTACGAAGAGGCATCAGGTGTAAATATAGGTTATTCGACTAAACAGCAGAGAGAAATTTTGGAAAAATATAAAGTAGATGGAGATTTACAGCCTGGCGATTTGATTTATACTACTAGACATGTCGTGATTTATGTAGGAGATGGCAAGATTGTACAATCTAAGAATAAGTTTGAATATCCTAAAGGCGGAATACATGAGCAATCGATAGGATGGTATACTAAAGGTATTGCTTATAGACCAATTGATTATATAAATGATAAAAATAAATCTGATAAGGAATAAAATTTAGTTTAAGGCTATAGGTTGATTTATGTGGAAATAAATTTACCTATAGCTTTTTGAAAATAGGTTAGAACAAAGTTGTAAATTTATTTTAATTTCCTTCAGTAATAATTTCTTTCAATCTTTCAAGTAAGTGCGAAATTACAAAGAAAGTTGTTTCAAAGTGCATGTAGTCTAGCACATTTTCATCCCATAAAATCTTGATTTCCGGTGGAAAGTCACAGTCCTCATCGTAAAATATGAATTTAACTGGAAGGCAATCAAAAACATCGATTATATAACCTACATCGCCTTCAGGAATTTCCCTTCCATTTAATTTTTCGCAAGCCTTCTTTAATAATTCTATATTTCCTGAAAAGAAATTTTCATATTTTAAGAACATAGTGCTATTGCTGTCTACGTGTCCTCCGTTTACAGTTCCTTTTAAACTATTAGGAGTAGACCAATTGCCAGATAGCTTTAAATTGTCCTTTGAATAATCAAATAAATCTAAAATAGACATTACTTCATTGTAATTTGCGTTTATGTAGTTGTTGTACTCATCAGGTTTTTCGATGCTACCAGTATGTCTATTTAATCTATATTCTTTAGATAGAAAATTGATATAAAGGTAACTCTCGTCACATTTTAAGTTAAATTTTTTTGCGATTTTTTCGTGATCCCATTTAGGAAATTCCAGTATGGCTTTTTCAGCTTGAATTTCGTAATTTGTTTTTTTTATCATATAAATTTCACCTTTAAAAATTTTGTACGATATTTATAAAGAAATCTTTTATATCGTTTAAGTCATCTACAGAGTCGAAGTCAAAGCTTATAAGTCCATTTTCAGTATCAAATACGTGGATTATATAAGGTGCTTTATCTAAAAATAATCTACAAATCCATTTATTATTATCATCTTTGTAATTTAATTGAAGATAAGAATCACATTTTGTGTAAGTTATATCGTCTGGGTTGACTGTATCTTTTACGATATCTTTGATTAAATCGAAGGAATTTTTTTCTGTATCAGTCAAGTATTCCTCAGCCAATTCCTTAGCTTTTATTTCTTCACAAGTATCATCGAAATTAGTATCGTCTAATTCAATGATAGTTTCCGAATCGAGTTTTTTAGTTATCTTATTTTGTAATTTACAAGTATTTTCAAGATATCGGTCAACTTTTTTTATATCATTTTCTTTTAAATTAAATCTTTTAAATTTATTTAGTTCGTTTTTTAATCCGTTTAATTGTATATAAAATTTCTTTAAATCAGATTCATTTAATTTTTTACCTAATTGATATTGTATATCGTTTAACTGACACCATATTTTTGATAATGCTATTTTATTTGTGTCGGTAGAAGGCTTTGGTATATTAAAAAGAGGGCGTTTTTTCTCCATAATTATTAATTTCCTTTCCGTATATATTCTCTATAACTTTAAGGATAAATGATTTCGAATATTTGTGCAATTGATAAATAAAAAGAGAATGAAATAAATTCGGTGATCTATTTCATTCTCTCGTTTATTTTATAAGAAAGTAAGGATAAAATTTTAAATTTAATGATGGCAATCAATAAAATAGTCAGAATACTGAAGCAATAGTGCCGAACTATTTCTGAAACCATCGTATATATGTTTACTTATAATTGTCTGCAATGCTTCAATGTCCTTTTTACTAAGTGCTTCTACAATAGAGCAATGCTCTTCGTATAAAGTCTGTATATTGTTATCCCCGTGTAAGTTTATCAATGAACGGAATCTTTCGTAGTGCTGATTGATTCCGAATATCATATTCCATATGCTTTCTTTGCTGGCGATACGGAATATTAATTTATGAAAATTATTGTCGTATTTTATGAAATCAGTTACTGAGTGCTCATCGCCATCTGCCCTTTGTAAGAATCGCTTTTGTTCGTTCAAGCTAAATTCTAACTTAAGCTCGTCTGCTTCAGAAAAAGATATTGCCAAATCCTTTAAAATAGATTGCTCGACTACTTTACGGATGTAAAGCACGTCTGAAATCTGGTTTATGTCCATAAGCGATACGAATGTGCCAATATGAGGCTTTACTTCGAGTAAGCCTTCATTTGCTAGAGCCTTGAAAGCATCGCGTACAGGAGTACGAGATACGTTGTATTTGGCTGCGGCATCTGTTTCACTTATTGAGCTTCCAGGAAGCAATTTAAGACTTAAGATATCCTCCTTCAAGCCTGTGTAGACAACATTTGATGAAGCATTATTTTTTTTGTTTGCCATCTAAGTTTTCCCCTATTTTTAATGTTTATTTTTGTATTTTGTTTAATTGTTCATTTAATTTAGCAACTTGTGGATTATCGCATTTGATTCCCATGAAGTTTAATATAGACATAAGTGTCATTGTACTAGCCATATCTAGCATTTCTTCAGTCATAGGGATTCCTTCAGCGTTTTCATTTAATTCTTCAAGTGCTTTTAAAGCTACTTCCTTTGCAGCTTCGTTTTCAAATATATTTCCAAAAGTATCTTTTATTGAGAAATACCCTTCTGGAAATTCTAACATATTTCCAGTTGTTATGTCAATCCAGTTCTCTACGTTGCCACCTGCAGCAGTATCTTTTAATACATATTCATCAGTAGCTTCTTCTATGCGGTTTAATTTGATTTCGTCAGTTAAGTCTCCTGCTTTAACTGATATAGTATTTTCGCCTAGAGTTAGAGGTACATTTTCAAATGTGAATACTTTATTTCCTTCTAGAGTTTTGAATTCTTCTCCATTTACGAATAAAGTAATGCTGTTTAAGTTAGAGTAAACTTTTACAGTAGTTGCTTCGTGAGCTCTATTTACATATCTACGTCCGCATATATGAACCATTGGTTTAGTAGCCCAGTAAGCTTGGTATATATAGAAGGCATCTTTTTTGATCTTACGGTCATATGTTATTAATCCTTTGTTGTTACGTCCTTGAACTCCACCTTCATCACGGTTATCTGCTGCAAAATCGAACATATTCCATACGTAAGTTGCCCATAGGAATGGTCTTTCATCGAATATTTTTGCCATGTGTTCGTGGTATAGAGCATGGTATTCTTCTGAGTAATCTTTTACCTTAGGGTCATCTGAATGCCATTTTAATATACCTTCAGCACCGTATTCTGATATACCTAAGCATCTATCTGGGAAACGAGTGTGGTAATCATCTATCCATTCTTCATTTTGAGTTAATTCACCCATGTACCAACCGAAGTAGTGGTTGTATGCTATTATGTCTGGGTAAGTTGCAGCTGGACTTGCAGGATCAAGTATACATAGGTTAGCTACAGTAGTTTTTCTAGTTTTGTCTAGAGAGTGAGCTAAGTCGTTTACTGCATTAAGGTTTTCTATTAATGCTTCGTCCTTGTCGCCCTTCATTGTTATTTCATTTGAAACTCCCCAGAAGCATATAGAAGGATGGTTGTAGTTTTGTACTATTAATTCCTTCATTTGATTTAATGTATCTTGCTTAGCTTCTTCTGTGTTCATAAATACAGATATGAATGGTATTTCAGCCCAAACTACCATACCGTATTTATCGCATAAATCGTAGAAGTATTGGTCGTGTTGGTAGTGAGCAAGTCTTATAGTGTTTGCTCCAACTTCACGGATAAGCTCCATATCTTCGTCGTGTTCCTTAGTAGTAAGAGCCCAACCCATGTCTTGTCTATCTTGGTGTCTAGAAACTCCACGAAGAGAGTAAGGTTTACCATTTAATATAAATCCTTTATTAGGGTCTACTTCAAATGAACGAACACCGAAGTTAGCAGAAACCTCGTCTATAGCCACACCATTTAAGTAAAGAGTAGCAACTGCTTTATATAAGTATGGATCTTCTATACCATTCCAAAGATGTGGATTTTCCATAGTTAGATTTGTTTCTGTAATATTAGAAGGAGTGTCTTCTAATATTAAGTTGTTTTCTGCATCGTATATAGAGTATTTGATAGTTAAATTATTAACTATGTTAGATACAAAAGATTTTACGTTTATATCGCAAGTACCATTTTCATTTAAAACTGGAGTAACTTGTATTCCAGGAGCTCCACAGTATTCTAAATCAAAGTGAGTATCGGCAACCTCTATTATATTTACATTTCTGTATATTCCACCGAAGAATGTGAAGTCAGCAACCTGTGGGTAAGTTTTTTGGTTAACTGTGTTATCAGCTTGAACTAATATTGTATTTTGTCCATTTTTTAATTGGTTAGTTATATCAAATCTGAAAGTAGAGAATCCACCTATATGTTCTCCAACATGAGTGTTGTTTACATATACATTTGCTATACAGCTAACACCTTCAAATTCTATAAAGTACTTTTTATTTTCTTTTATTTCTATATTTAATTCCTTGCGATACCAAAACTTATCGCGGATATAATCTCCACCACCGTCTTGGCCATCTAAGTTATTCCAAGTGTGAGGAATGTTTACCTTATCTCCATTTGCTGTCATTGCCTTGTCTGCGCTGATATTTTCTTTTATAAAGATCCAATCAGCGTTAATTGATGTAATTTGTCTCATAAGAACCTCCATTTTACTAATTTTGTGAATATAATTTATCATACTAGCGATTTATTATGTATATATGAAGTTTACATAAATATACTTGTATACTAGTATATGGAAATTTTATCTTTGATAAATAAAATTTATTGAAATCAATTATACTATTAAAAAATTAGTTATGTCAATATAAAAAAGGTTTTCAAAAAATAATATTCAAAATTTAACCACAACGTATAAAAAAAATTTTATTAAAAATAAATTTATTGTTTACAACTTGTATACAAGTATGCTATTATTAGATTGTTATTAAAATAACACAATCGATTAGTGTTGATTTGTAAATGAATAAACTACAAATAGACTACATGATAACAAAATTAAAAAATAAAAATTACAGAAATAATAATTAAAAATCTAAAAGACAAAACAATTAAAAATTTAAGCATCGGAGGTTTCAAGATGGACTTACGTGAAGTGAACAACTTAGGATTAGAATCAGACAAAACGACTACAAAAGCTTTTGGAATAAAAGATAAAGTAGGTTATTTATGCGGTGATTTAGGAAACGATTTTATGTTCCTATTTGCGAGTATGTATTTAATGATATTTTACACAAAGGTATGGGGCGTTAGTGCTTCATTAGTAGGTGTGTTATTTTTAGTATCTAGATGTATAGATGCGTTTACAGATATAACTATGGGACGTATCGTGGACAAAGCTAAAGCTACAGAAGATGGTAAATTCAAGCCATGGATAAAAAGAATGGCAGGACCAGTTGCAATATCAAGTTTCTTAATGTATCAATACAGCTTAACAGGAGCTTCTATGACTGTTAAAGTAGTAGTAATGTTTGCAACTTATATATTATGGGGTTCTATATTCTATACATCAATAAATATCCCATATGGATCAATGGCATCAGCTATAACTGATAAACCAGATGAGAGAGCATCTCTTTCGACTTGGAGAAGCTTAGGAGCAGCATTTGCATCTGTTATTATAGGAACAATAGTACCACAGGTTATATATTATGCAGATGCTAACGGAAATCAATTAGTAAGTGGACCAAAATTCACTTTAGTAGCAGGTATATTCTCAATATGTGCATTAGTTTGCTATATGGTTTGTTATAAATTAACAACAGAACGTGTTAAGTTAGAGCCAGTTGAAAAAGAAAGTGCATCTCTAGCAGAAACTTTCAAAACAGTAATATCAAATAGAGCTTTATTATCAATAATAGCTGCAGCAATAGTTTTACTATTAAGTAGTTTTATGTCTCAAACAATGAACACATATTTATTTGCAGATTATTTTAAAGATATAAATGCTTTATCAATGCTTAACATGATAGGTCTACCAGTAAACCTAATGCTAGCATCAGTAGCAGTAAAGATATCAGCTAAAATTGGTAAAAAGGAATTTTCAGCAATTGGTATGTTTGTAGCAGGAGCAGGTTACATATTAATCTACTTCTTAAAATTAGAAAGCTCTTGGGCATTCTTAGGATACTACACAGTAATAACACTTGGTGTAGCGATATTTAACATGCTTATATGGGCAAAAATAACTGATGTTATAGATTACAACGAGGTTAAATTTGGAGAAAGAAATGACGGTATAATATACGGTGTTTATTCATTCTCTAGAAAAATAGGACAAGCTCTAGCTGGAGGATTAGGTGGTTTTGCCTTAACTTTCGTAGGATACGATTCTTTAGCAGCTTCTCAAACTGTAGAGGTAACTAATGGAATATATAGTTTATCTACTTTATTCCCAGGCGTTTGTTATTTAATAGTAGGTTTAATATTAGTTTTTGCTTATCCATTAAGTAGAAAGGTAGTAGAAGAAAATACTAGAATATTAAACGAAAAACGTGCAAATAATTAATCATATACGATTAATTTAATTATAAAAAAATATATTAAATCAGGTTAACATCATCTAGGGGCTAGTACTATCATTTTATGGTACTAGCTATTAGATGTTAAAAATAAAAATACAAAAAGTTAGGAGAATTTTATGAAATTATCATTTCGTTGGTATGGAGAAGATGACAAAGTAACATTACAAAATATACGCCAAATACCAGGCATGCATTCTATAGTAACTGCAGTTTACGATGTACCAGTTGGTGAAGTATGGAGCAAAGAATCTATAGCAAAATTAAAAGAACAAACAGAAGCTGCTGGATTAAACTTCGAGGTAATCGAAAGTATACCGGTTCACGAAGATATCAAGCTTGGAAAACCTAGCAGAGATAAATATATAGAAAATTACTGTGAAAATATAAGAAGAGTTGCTGAAGCTGGAGTTAAATGTATATGCTATAACTTCATGCCAGTATTCGACTGGACTAGAACTCAATTAGACCACGAATTAGAAGATGGTTCTACATCTTTAGTTTACTATCAAGAGCAAGTAGATGAGGTTAACCCATTAGAAAGTGATAGTGATTTAACACTTCCAGGTTGGGATGCTAGCTACACTAGAGAAGAATTAAAAAGCGTAGTTGCTGAGTACAATGCGATGAGCGAAGACGATTTATGGAATAACTTACAATATTTCTTAGAGAGAATAATACCAGTAGCTGCAGAATGTGACGTAAACATGGCTATACATGAAGACGATCCATGCTGGAGTATATTCGGATTACCTAGAATAATAACTTGTGAAGAAAACCTAGACAGATTCTTAAAATTAGTTGATGACAAGCACAACGGTATAACTTTATGTGCAGGATCATTAGGTTGCTCAAACAAAAACGATGTAGCTAAAATGGCTGCAAAATACGCTAAAATGGGCAGAATACATTTCGTACATATGAGAAATGTAAAAGTATTAGATAACGGATTTGAAGAAAGAGCTCACTTATCTTCTTGCGGAAGCTTAGATATGTACGCGATAATGAAGGCTTTATACGACAATGGATTTGACGGATATGTTAGACCAGACCACGGAAGAATGATCTGGGGAGAAACTGGTAGAGCTGGATATGGTTTATACGATAGAGCTTTAGGGGCTACTTACTTAAACGGCTTATGGGAAGCTATAGAAAAATCTAGTAAATAATAAAATTTTATGGAGGCACAAAATGAAATTACCTTTTCAAATAGATTTAAACGATAAAGTTGTTGTAATAACAGGTGCAGGTGGATTAATATGTTCTGCATTTGCTGAAGCTATGGCTATGTGTGGAGCTAAGGTTGCTTTACTTGACTTAAATGAAGAAGCAGCTAAAAAATATGCAGATGAAATAGTTGCAAAAGGATACACTGCAAAAGGCTACAAATGCAACGTTTTAGAAAAAGAAAGCTGTGAAGCAGCAAGACAAGCTATATTAAAAGACTTTGGAACTTGCGATATATTAATAAACGGAGCTGGTGGAAACAATCCAAAGGCTACAACTGATGACGAATACTTCGCCCCAGAGCATTTAAATGAAATGAAAACTTTCTTTGATTTAGATCCTCAAGGAGTATCTTTCGTATTCAACCTAAACTTCATGGGTACATTAATACCTACACAAGTTTTCGCAATGGATATGATGAACAAAAAAGGTGCGAGCATAATAAACATATCTTCAATGAATGCTTATTCACCACTTACAAAAATACCAGCATACAGTGGAGCAAAGGCTGCTATATCTAACTTCACTCAATGGTTAGCAGTTCATTTCTCAAAGGCTGGTATACGTTGCAATGCTATAGCACCAGGGTTCTTCTCAACTAAACAAAACGAAAAATTATTATGGAATGAAGATGGAACTCCAACTGCTAGAACTCAAAAAATATTAGCTGGAACTCCAATGGGTCGTTTCGGTGAGTTAGAAGAATTAATAGGTTCATTATTATTCTTATCTTGTGAAGAAGCATCAGGATTTGTAAACGGGACAGTAATACCAGTTGATGGTGCGTTTGCTGCATATTCAGGTGTTTAATATATAGATTAAGACGACATAGTAGAAGAAGACATTTATTAGGAGGAGTAAAGACTTATGGTTAATTTAAGAGTAAAACCTTACAACCTAGATGATGAAGGTGTTAAATGGGTTGAAGAAACTATAAAATCGATGACTTTAGAAGAAAAAATAGGTCAATTATTCATAAATATGGGTGCTAGCCGTGATGAAGAATACTTAAAAAGTATTTTAGATAACTATCACATAGGTGGAGTTCGTTACAACCCAGGAACTGCTGAAGAAGTATACGACCAAAATAAAATACTTCAAGAAAACAGTAAAATACCTCTATTAATAGCTGCAAACACTGAAATGGGTGGTAATGGAGCTTGTACAGATGGTACTTATATAGGAAATGAAGTTAAAATAGCTGCAACTAACGACAAAAAATACGCATACGAAATGGGTAGAGTATCTGGTGTGGAAGCTGCTGCTATAGGATGCAACTGGAGTTTCGCGCCAATAGTTGATATAAACAGAAACTGGAGGAATCCAATAATATCAATAAGAACTTGGTCAGCTGACGTTGAACAAACTTTAGAATTATCTCTTGAATACATGAGAGGTATACAAGAAAGTGGAATAGCACCTGCTGCTAAACACTTCCCTGGAGATGGTATAGATGAGAGAGATCAACATTTATCATTTGCACCAAACTCATTATCAGTAGAAGAATGGGATGCGACTTTCGGAAGAGTTTACAGTGGATTATTTGAAGCAGGTCTTCCATCAATAATGGCTGGACATATAGCTCTACCAGAGTATGTTCGTCACTTCAATCCAAATGCGACTACTCAAGAATTATATATGCCTGCTACATTAAGTAAGTATATATTAACTGATTTATTAAGAGGAAAAATGGGCTTCAATGGTCTAGTTGTAACTGATGCATCTCACATGGTTGCTATGACTTCAGCTATGAAGAGAAGTGAAATGCTTCCAACTGCAATAGCTGCTGGTTCAGATTTATTCTTATTCTTCAACGATCCAGATGAGGACTTCAACTGGATGATGGAGGGCTACAAAAAAGGAATAATAACAGAAGAAAGATTAGAAGAAGCTTTAACTAGAATATTAGGAACTAAGGCTGCTCTAGGTCTTCACAAAAAAGCTAAGACTGAAATACTACCAGCTAAAGAAGAGGCTATGGCTAAAATAGGCTTAGAAGAAAACAAAGAAATAGCTAAAGAAGTAGCTGATAAAGGTATAACTTTAGTTAAAAATACTCAAGAATTATTACCAATATCACCAGATAAGCAAAAGAGAGTTTTACTTGTTGAAGCTAAGGGAACTGAAGGTGGATTTGGTAAATTCCTAGAATTAATGGGTGGAGCTAAGAAGAAGCCAATAGATACATTAAAGGATTTATTAGAAGCTGAAGGATTCCAAGTTGAAATATGGGAATCACCAATGGACAAGGTTATGAAGCTTCCAAAAGAAGAAATGGCTAAGGCTATGGCTAACGTATACGCAGCTAAACGTCCAATAGCTGATTTAACTGACAACTACGATTTAATAATAAACATAGCTAACGTAAATCCAAACACTGACCAAAGAGTACAATGGCCAGCAAGTAAAGGAACTCCAGACATACCATTCTACGTAAATGAAGTTCCGACTATATTTGTTTCAGTTAAGTGTCCATTCCACTTAGCTGACGTACCACAAGTTAAAACTTATATAAATACTTACGATGATAATGCTGTTACATTAGAAGCATTAGTTCAAAAGCTTGTAGGAAAATCTGAATTTAAAGGTGTAAGTCCAGTAGATGCATTCTGCGGATTTGGAGATACACATTTCTAATTGAGGATTTAATTTGTAAAGATATATGAGTAGGAAATTTGGGCTAAAGGTTTAAATTATCGACTTTAAAAATTGGAAAAATATGTTAGGGTGTAGTTTTGTGCTACATCCTAATTTGATATAAGGAGATAAAATGGGATATTTTGACTATTTGAAAGAGAAGAATTTTTTAATATGTATAGATTCAGATGGATGCGCTATGGATACTATGAATTCAAAGCATTTTAATTCATTTGGACCTGAGTTTGTGAAATCATATGATTTAGAAGAGTATAGAGAAGAAGCTCTAGAATATTGGAATCAAATAAATTTATTTACAAAAACTAGAGGTATAAATCGTTTCAAAGGTTTGGCTATGGCTGTCAGAGAGATGAGCAATCGCAAAGGAATAAAATTTGACGGATTAGAAGAATTTGAAAATTGGGTGGAAACTGCACCTCAATTATCAAATCCAGCTCTACTTGAAAAATGCCAAGAGAAGAGAAACGACTGCATGGAGAGGGCTCTACTTTGGAGTATCCATGTAAATTTATCTATAGTTGAATCACAGGAAGAGGATATGCCTTTTAAAAATGTGAAGGAAGCTATGGAGGAAATGTCTAAATATGCCGATTTAACTGCAGTTTCTTCTGCAAACGGTCAGGCAGTAGAATCTGAGTGGACAAAGCACGGAATAAAGGACTGCTGCAGAGTATTACTTTGTCAAGAAGCTGGTTCAAAGGCTTACTGCATAGAAAAGCTTCTAGAAAAAGGATACGACAAAGACAAGGTGCTTATGGTAGGAGATGCTCCTGGAGATAAGAAGGCAGCGTTAGACAATGGGGTTAGATTCTATCCGATAATAGTTGACGCAGAAGCATTTAGCTGGGAAAGATTAAAAAATGAAGCCAGCAAGAAATTATTCGCAGGCGAATTTGATGATGCGTACCAAGAGCAGTTAATAAAAGAATTCGAAGTTGCTTTAGGAATATAGATTTAAATAGACAAATATAATAATAAATTTAAGTGAATTTTTAAATATATAAGGGAAAAATACAAATACAGAGGAGATATGTCATGAAAAATTTTATGGACAAAGATTTTCTTTTATCAAATGAAATATCTAAAAAGCTTTACCATGAATACTCAAGTGTTATGCCGATAATAGATTATCACTGCCACATCAATCCACAGGAGATAGCAGAGGATAAAAAATTTGAGAACATAACTCAGGTATGGTTAGGTGGAGACCACTATAAATGGAGACAAATGCGTTCGAATGGTGTAGAAGAAAAATACATAACTGGAGACGCTACAGATAGAGAAAAATTCCAAAAATGGGCTGAAACTTTAGAAAAAGCTATAGGAAACCCATTATACCACTGGAGTCACTTAGAGCTACAAAGATACTTCGGATATGAAGGTGCTCTAAATGGAGAGACAGCAGAAGAGGTTTGGAATTTATGCAACGAAAAATTAAAAACTATGTCAGCTAGAAGCATAATGAGAGATTCTAACGTTGAATTAATTTGTACTACAGATGATCCAATAGATGATTTAAAATACCATATAGCTATAAAAGAAGACGAAACTTTTGATATACAAGTTCTACCAACATGGAGACCAGATAAGGCTATAGCTATAGAAAAAGTAGACTATGTAGACTATATAGCGAAATTATCAGAGGTAAGTGGAATCGAAATAAAATCATTCGCAGACTGGAAACAAGCTATAACAAAACGTATGGAATTTTTCAACGAAGTAGGTTGTAAAATAAGTGACCACGGTTTATTA
>NZ_JAXEWM010000085.1:0-4703 GCF_034113885.1 Intestinibacter sp. | reverse complement strand
AAGCACATGATGTTTTACTATGTATTCAAATGGGGAAAACTTTAAATGATCCAGGAAGAATGAAATTTGGTTCAGATGAGTTTTATCTAAAATCTAGGGATGAAATGGAAGAATTATTCCCATATGCCATAGAAGCCCTTGATAATACTGTTGAAATTGCAGAAAGATGTAATGTAGAATTTGATTTTAATACGATACATTTACCTAACTATGAAGTACCAGAGGGGTATACTACATCTAAGTATTTAGAAGAATTGTGTTACAAGGGACTATATGAAAGATACGAAAATCCAAGCGAAGAAATTCTTGAAAGACTTAAATATGAATTAGGTGTTATCAACAAAATGGGGTATGTTGAGTACTTCTTGATAACATGGGACTTTATAAATTTTGCAAAAGAAAACAACATAATGGTTGGGCCAGGACGTGGTAGTGCGGCAGGTTCAATTGTTGCTTATACGCTTAGAATAACCGATATAGACCCTATAAAATATAATTTGTTATTTGAAAGATTCTTAAATCCAGAGCGTGTGTCCATGCCGGACATAGATGTGGATTTTTGCTATGAAAGAAGAGAAGAAGTTATAGATTATGTTAAGCGAAAATATGGAGAAGATCATGTTGCGCAGATAATTACATTTGGTACTATGGGAGCTAAATTAGCTATTAGAGATGTGGGTAGGGTCTTAGATATACCTTACAACAAAGTAGATAAAATAGCTAAAGAAATTCCTAACTCATTAGGAATGACAATCGACAAAGCTTTAGAAACAAATCCTAATTTAAAAGAAATGTACGAGCAAGACCAAGAGACAAAAACTATAATAAATATATCAAAAGAATTAGAGGGAATGTTGAGACATGCATCTACTCATGCAGCAGGTGTAGTTATATCTAAAAAGCCTATTGATGAATATGTTCCACTATACAAACATCAGGATGCAATAAGTACACAATTTACAATGACAACTTTAGAAGAGTTAGGACTTCTCAAAATGGACTTTTTAGGACTTAGAACATTGACAGTTATAAGAGATGCACTTGATTTAATTGAAAAAAATCACAATATTAAAATAGATTTTTCGAAAATGGACTACGACGATCCAAAGGTTTTTGAACTGCTTTCTTCAGGAAATACCTTGGGAGTGTTCCAGCTGGAAAGTGCAGGAATGAGATCGTTTATGAAACAATTGAAACCTAGTAATTTCGAAGATATAGTAGCAGGAATATCTTTATACAGACCAGGTCCTATGGATTCTATACCGACATATATAGAAAATAAACATAATCCAGATAAAATAACATATATACACGAAAAACTAAAGCCTATAATGGAGGTAACATACGGTTGTCTGATATACCAAGAGCAAGTTATGGAAGTCGTTAGAGAGCTAGGTGGATACAGCTATGGACGAAGTGACCTAGTTAGAAGAGCCATGGGTAAAAAGAAAATGGATGTAATGGAGGAAGAAAGACAGTATTTTATACATGGTAAGACAGATGAAGATGGTAATATAGAAATAGCAGGATGTGTAAGAAATGGCGTGGATGAAAATATAGCAAATCAAATATTTGATGATATGATAGACTTCGCTAAATACGCATTTAATAAGTCGCATGCCGCCGCGTACGGTGTTATATCTTATGAAACAGCTTATTTAAAGGCTTATTATCCAGTTGAATTTATGGCAGCTCTAATTACAAGTGTAATGGGAAATACAGACAAAGTAGTTGAGTACATTAGAGAGTGTAACGCTTTAAATATAAATGTATTAAAACCAGATATTAACAAGAGTTTCGCAAAATTCTCTGTTGAAGATAACAATATAAGATTTGGGCTTGCAGCTGTAAAAAATGTAGGTGTAAATGTAATTAATAATATAGTTATAGAAAGAGAAGAAAATGGCGAATTTACAGATTTTGTCAATTTAATCAAAAGATTGGATAATAAAGATATAAATAAAAGAGTAATTGAAAGTTTAATTAAATGTGGTGGATTTGATGAAATGGGATACAATAGAGCTAGTTTACTTATGGGATATGAAAAAGTACTAGAAAGTGTATCTCTAGAAAGAAAGAAAAATGTCCGCGGACAAATTTCATTGTTTGATGGTTTTGGAGAAAGTGAAGAATTAAATAAATTTGAAAATGAAATAAATTCTATTCCAAATATAGAAGAATATGACGAAAGAGAAAAATTAGCTTTAGAAAAAGAAGTTCTAGGAATGTATGTTACTGGACATCCTCTTTCTGAATATGAAGAAGAATTAAATAAAAAAACATCTATAAATACTAGAAAATTAAAAGAGCTAAAAGAAGATATGGATAAATTCTTAGCTATGGATCAGCAAAATGTAATAATTGGTGGTATGATTTCTCAAAAAAGAATACAAACTACTAAGAGAAACGAAATAATGGCTTTCTTAGAAATTGAGGACTTATATGGTTCTATAGAGATAATTGTATTTCCAAAAATATTAAAACAATATAATACTATTGTAAATGAAGAAAATATAGTTTATATTAAAGGAAGATTGAATATACAAGAAGATAATGCTAAAATAATTGCTGAAGAAATAAAAGACATAAATGATAAAACTCCTTTTACACAAACTACTAAAAAGGTGTATAATAAACAAGAAGATAAACAAGGGGAAAAATTATTTATAAAGATAGATGATATAAATGATAGACAAAAACTCGAAAAAATAGAAAAAATTTTAAAATTTTACCCAGGAAAAGAACCAGTATTTTTATGTACAACTGTTCCAAAAAAGAAGTATAAATGGAATGGTACTGTAGCTATTTCTAAGATTTTAATTGACAATCTAGAGGAAATACTAGATAAAACTTGCATTAAGGTTGTTAAATAAAAAATATTAATATAAAATACAGGAAAATATAACATATATAGTGACAAAAATTTTATAAAAATATGGTATAATATCGTAGTATATAAATGGGTAAGTTTTTTTTAATTAATATGGGATAAAAAATAAATATAGGGACAAAAAAAGTCCTAGTCAAAATATTTAGGAGGTATGTGATGAAAACTATAGGAATATTAACAAGTGGTGGAGATGCTCCAGGAATGAACGCTGCAATCAGAGCTGTTGTAAGATCTGCAATATACTATGGTTGTAAGGTATATGGTATTAATAGAGGATATAAAGGATTAATAGAAGACGATGTAAAAGAAATGAATTTATCATCTGTAGGTGATATTATCCATAGAGGTGGAACAATATTAAAATCTTCAAGATGTGAAGAATTTAAAACAGAAGAAGGAAGAAAAATAGCTGTTAAGGTTCTTAAAAAATATGGAATAGAATGTCTAGTTGTAATAGGTGGGGATGGTTCATTTAATGGAGCACTTAAATTAAGTGAATTAGGATTCCCTGCAATAGGAATACCAGGAACAATAGATAATGACTTAGCATATACAGATTATACAATAGGATATTACACAGCTATAGAAACTGTAATCGATGCTATAGGTAAAATAAGAGATACCTCTTCTTCTCATGAAAGAGTGAACATAGTTGAAGTTATGGGAAGACATTGTGGAGATTTAGCTTTATTCTCAGGTCTTGCAGGTGGAGCTGAATCAATAATTTTACCAGAACAACCAGAAAGCATAGAAGCAATATGCGACAGACTAGAAACTACTAAAAAGAGAGGTAAAAAACACAGCATAATTGTTTTAGCAGAAGGTGTTGGAAACGCTCATGAAATAGGTAAACAAATAGCAGAAAAAACAGGAGCTGATTTAAGAGTAACAGTACTTGGACATGTTCAAAGAGGTGGAAGCCCAACTGCATTTGACCGTATATTAGCAAGTAAATTAGGTGTAAGAGCAGTAGAATTATTATTAGATGGAAAATCTGCCAGAGTAGTTGGAATAAAAGACGACAAAGTTATAGATATGGACATACATGAAGCTTTAGCTATGAAGAAAGATTTTGACAAATATATTTATAAAATGACACAAATACTATCTATATAGTTTTAATTTATATAATAATTTATGTAATACAATTTAGGAGGACAATATGTTAAAAAACGCAAAGAAAACTAAAATAGTATGTACATTAGGACCTGCTTCTGATAGTGAAGAGGTATTAACTCAATTAGTACAAAATGGTCTTAATGTATGTAGATTTAACTTTTCTCATGGTAGCCATGAAGAACAAAAAGCTAGAATGGATACTGCAAAAAAAGTAAGAGAAAAATTAAATCTTCCAATAGCACTATTATTAGATACTAAAGGACCTGAAATAAGAACAGGAAATTTTGCAGATCCAGAAGTTCTTTTAGAACAAGGAAGCCAATTCATAATAACTATGGATGAAGTATTAGGTACAAAAGAAAAATGTACTGTAAGCTACAAAGGATTAATCAATGATGTAAAAGTAGGAGATACTATACTTATAGATGACGGTCTTGTTGGATTAAGAGTAACTGAGATAAAAGACCAAGATATAATATGTGTAGTTGAAAACTCAGGTATAGTTAAAAATCACAAAGGTGTAAACTTACCAGGAGTAAAAATAAACTTACCAGCTTTAACAGAAAAAGACATAAGCGATATAGAATTTGGTATAGAACAAGGAATAGATTTTATAGCTGCATCTTTTGTTAGAAAAGCATCTGACGTATTAGCTATAAGAGAAATCTTAGAAAATAACAATGCTACACATATA
>NZ_JAXEWM010000084.1:0-2908 GCF_034113885.1 Intestinibacter sp. | reverse complement strand
TATATGTTATAAACTTATCTAAATTTTTAAGCGTTTGAACCTTTTTTCTATTTTATTTGCAAATTATACTATTGAATAATATTTCATTTATTTATTACTTCAATAGCATTATATATAATCCATAAAAATATACTATGGTTTTATGGATTTTTATAGATTTATATTAGCTGTTATATGCCTCCTTTGTGAGTTTAATTTGCTATTCCCAAGAACTTGTTGATTTCGGGGTCTTCGTATGTATCGAATAGGTTTTGGCTGTTTCTGATTGTTTTTAGGGTGCCGTTTGAGATAATTCCTATTCTGTCTGCTATTTTTTTCGCCTCGTTAAAATCATGTGTTACAAAAACTATAGTACATTTGAATTTTTTGTGCAATGATTTAATTTTTGCGTACATGTTGTTTTTGGTAGAGGGATCTAGTGCGCTAAAGGGCTCATCCATTAGAAGGATTTTGGGGTTTAGGACGAGGGCTCTAGCAAGTGCAGTTCTTTGTTTTTCGCCGCCGCTGATTGTTCCGGGGTATTTTTTTAATATATTTTCTATTGATAGAAGTTTTGCCATTTCGTTTACGATTTCTGTTTGCTCGTGTTTTTTGACTTTTTTCATTTTTAGGCCGTAAGCGATATTATCGAAAACTGTCATATGAGGGAAAAGTGCGTAGTCTTGGTAGACAAAGCCTATGTTTCTGTTGCAGATGTATATGTCGTTGATAGGGGTGTCTTTTATGTAAATTGCACCATTTCCGTGATTGTAAAATCCAGCTATGGACTCAAGTAGGACTGTTTTTCCTGATCCTGTTCTGCCTAGGATGGCGAAAATTTCCCCTTCCTTTATTTCTAAATTTATGTTGTTTAGAGTGAAATTTCCAAGTTTTAAGTTATAGTTTTCTATAGTAATGATATTATTCATATTGGCTCACTTCCTTGATTAATCGTTTAATTGCTTTTTAATCTATTTTTATCGTAGCTTTTGCCTGAGAAATAGTTTGCGATAAAAAGAGATAAGGATGAAATTATAAATAAAATAAGAGCAGATGCCATCGCCACGCCCATGTCTCCTGTGGCTACGTTTAGGTAGATGCTAGCTGGCAGTGTTTCGGTTTTCATGCGAGTGACGCCTACTAACATTAGTGTTGCTCCGAATTCTCCGAGGCCTCGAGACCATGTTAGGATTAGAGCTCCCATTAGTGAGTTTTTTGAAAGTGGGATAGTCACGTTCATGAAGGTTTTGAATTTTGATGCTCCTAGTGTTTGTGATATAAATTCAAGTCGAGTATCAACTTCTTGAAACGCTGTTTTTATAAATCTTATGGTATAGGGTAGGTTTACAGTGATTTGGGCTATGATTATGCCGAGCTGGCTGTAGACTACTTTTATACCGATTGATTTTAGAAATTTGCCTGCAGGTGAGGAAAATACTATAAGCAAGCTGACACCTAGCACTAGATATGGCAAACATAGGGGTAATTCAATCAAAATCTGGCTTATTTTTTTAAATGGAAAATTTAATTTTGTAAAAGCGTATGACGTTGGGATAGCTAAAAGCATACATATTAGTGTCGAAATACTAGTTGTTTTCATGCTGAGTTTTATCGAAAATTGTACTTCTTTTGTAAAAAAGGCACCCTTTATATAAGGAATGCCTTTTATGAAGATTGTGGAGATTATTAAAAACATGAAAACTACAACGATTGAAGCTGCTAAGTACGCTAGTATTTCAAAAGGTTCTAATTTATTGTTTTTATTTGTATTGTAGTTTCTTTTCATATGTAACTTTTAGTTTTCAGCAACTAGTTCATATCCATATTTTTCCCAAATTGCTTTTACTTCATCTGTATCTAAATAAGATAAAAATTCTTTTAGAGATTCTTCGTTTTCGCTACAGTTTAAAGAAGCTGCAGGGATCACTTTTACATAGTTGTCTAAATCAGTAGTTTCAACTATTTCAACTTTATCACTCTTAACATTTTCCTTCCAAACGATTACTGCGTCACATTCGCCTGCTTCTATAGCGTTAGTAAGCTCTGGAGCAGTAGAAGTAGTGGCTTGTATATCGATTTTTTTGTATATTTTTAAATTACTTAAAGCTTTTTTAGCTATTTTACCTATAGGAGTAGATTCTGCATCTGCTAAAACTACAGTTACACCGTCTTTAGTTAAGTCCTTTAAGCCGTTTATTTCTTTTGGATTTCCTGAAGCAACAGCAAGTACAGGTATGTGTTTTACAAGTTTCTTGCTTTCTGTAACATAATCTGATACTGGCTTAAGCTCGTCTTCAGCTCCAGCCACAAATAGATCTCCTTCTTCAGAAGTTTTAATTTGTGTTTGGATTTGAGCTGCGTTGGCATAAGTAACCTCTATATTGCAACCAGTTTTTTCTTTAAAAATGTTTGCGATTTCTTCAAAAGGTTTTGTCATACCAGCTCCACAGTAGACTTTAAGATCTTTTCCCTCTAGAGAAAGCTCAGCCTCTTTAGCGCTAGAAGCATCACTAGAGCTACTAGATTTAGTAGTGGAATTTGAACTACATCCGACTACACAAATTGATAACATAAATACTAATAAAAGGTTAATGAATTTTTTCATTTTAAATACGCCTCCCCATAAATTATACTATATACTTGTTTAACTATATTTTGACACGTTTAGATATATAATGTCAATCTATATAGTGGAAAAAAATAGGGAATTTAAAAAATATATTTGTTTTAAAAGATATATAACAGTATATAAAATGATTGATTTTAACAATATAGATTGTGGATTTTATTTATGCTGTGCAGAGATAATAATTAGAGAGACTTGTTAGATAGGCATTAGGGTATTTAAGCATTGTGATTATGTTTAATTTCTTTGTGATATTAAATCGTATATTACTTCTTCAGTTAATATGTTTGATTTGAGCATTGT
>NZ_JAXEWM010000083.1:0-10800 GCF_034113885.1 Intestinibacter sp. | reverse complement strand
TTTATATTTAAATATATTTAATAAAAAATGTATACAAATATGTATTTTATTTTATTTATTGACCATAATACAAGAAAAATGCTATTATTAGATTGTAATTATGTTCGAGCTAAAATAAATATCTTTTCTTTTTCATGCCGTTTATTTCCAAATTAGAATAATTTAAATAAAAATTGTGAGCGAGGAGGTCTATTTTGAATATAGAAAATATTAATCTAAATGATTTGAACAGTCAAACATTAGCTCAACTAAGAGAAATGGCAAAAGAGCTAAATGTAAAGTCAGTGACTAAGTATAAAAAAGCGGATTTAATTGAAAAAATAAAGGAAGCCGTTGATAAATTAAAAACTACTGATACGGATGCAACTAAGGAAAAAAACAAAAAAATAAAAGAAAACAAAGACACGGATAAAAATAATGACTCAGAAAAAGAAGAGAAAGAAATCTTAGATGAAAAACATACTAAAATAGATCAAGATAATAAAATTGAGAGTGCAGATAATACAAAACAAATACAATACAAACCTGAAAATAATAAAAATAATAAATACGAAAATAAAAATTATACAAAAAATAATACTCAAGGAAATATAAATAATCAAAGAAATTATAATAAGTTTCAAAAAAATGATAATAAACAACAAAATATAGATAATAAATCTTCTAATAATACAAAAGGAAATTATACACCTAAGGTAGTAGAGGAATCTAAAATAATCAATGAATTTAATACCTCAAAGGACGATGAAGTAGTAGGTGTATTAGAAATATTACCAGATGGATTCGGATTTTTAAGAGGTTCAAATTATTTATCTACAGAAAATGATGTATATGTATCTCCTTCTCAAATAAGAAGATTTAATATGAAAACAGGAGACAAGGTAAGAGGTATAACAAGACATCCTAAGACAGGAGAAAAATTTAGAGCTCTTTTATTTGTTCAAAAGATAAATGATGAAGATCCAGAAACTGCAATACAAAGAAAATCTTTTGAATCGTTAACTCCTATATATCCAGAGGAAAGATTAACTTTAGAAAAACAACCAAATGAAATATCTACTAGATTAATAGATTTAATATCACCAATAGGAAAAGGACAAAGAGGTTTAATTGTTGCGCCTCCTAAGGCAGGTAAAACTATTCTTTTAAAAAGTGTTGCAAATAGTATAGTGAAAAATTATCCAAATGTAGAACTTATAGTATTATTAATAGATGAAAGACCTGAAGAAGTTACAGATATGAAGGAATCTATTGATGCAGATGTTATATACTCAACATTTGATCAAGTTTCAAGCCATCATGTTAAGGTAGCAGAAATGGTTTTAAATAGAGCTCAAAGACTAGTTGAGCATGGAAAGGATGTTGTTATATTATTAGATAGTATAACAAGACTAGCAAGGGCATATAATTTAACTATTTCGCCTACAGGAAGAACTCTATCAGGTGGTCTAGATCCAGGAGCACTACATGGACCTAAAAAATTCTTCGGAGCAGCTAGAAATATAAGACAAGGTGGATCTCTTACTATCCTTGCTACAGCTTTAGTTGAAACCGGATCAAGAATGGACGATGTAATATTTGAGGAATTCAAAGGTACAGGTAATATGGAATTACACCTAGATAGGAAATTAGCAGAAAAGAGAATCTTCCCAGCTGTAGATATCTATAAATCTGGAACAAGAAGAGAAGATTTATTATTATCAGATAAAGAAAAGACTGCTTTGTGGAAATTAAGAAAAGAAATGAGCAACAACTCTGTGTTAGAAGTTACGGATAATATATTAGAAGCATTGAAGAGAACAAAAACTAATGAAGAATTTATAAACAATATAAATGGAATACTTAATAAATAATATGGCAAATCAAAATTAAAAATAAAAAATAATTAAGAATAAATAAATTTTAAAGACTATTAAAAATGCTTGAACCCTTCGAAAACATATGATATAATATGGGAGTTGATATTTGAATAAGTAAAAAAATTAGTATAATTAATTTTAAAATATAAAGAAAAAAGAGGTGACAATAATGCAAAAAGATATACAACCAAAATATAAAGAAGTAGAAGTACGTTGTGCTTGTGGAAATACTTTCATGGCTGGTTCAACTAAGGACGAAATAAGAGTTGAAATTTGTTCTCAATGCCATCCTTTCTATACAGGTAAACAAAAGAATATAGAAAAAGGTGGAAGAATCGACAAATTCAAAAAAAGATTCAACATGGAATAATATTCAAAAAAACAGGGGTTGGTTTTCCAGCCTCTATTTTATTTTTACGATAATTATGAGGGATGTACAGGATAAAAGATTTTTATTTTTAAACATGCCCTTTTTTAATATTGTAAATTTGATATAATATTAAATGTGTAAAAACTTAATCGCGGGTTAAGGAGAAGGTTATGGAAAATGAAAAAAAATTAGGTAAAGTCGGAGGACAGGCTGTAATAGAGGGAGTAATGATGCAATCAGATGATTACAGAGCTATTGCGGTTAGAAAGCCTAATGGAGAGATAGAGATAAAAAAAGATAAGATTGAAAGCTGGGTAAGAGATAAAAAAATAGATAAAATTCCATTTTTAAGAGGTGGATTTATATTAATAGATACAATGATTAGCGGAATAAATAGCTTGAATTTTTCTTCAGAATTTTTCTTAGAAGAAGAGGAGGAAGATGCTATAGACAGGTTTCTTAAAAAAATATTTAAAGAAAAGGCAAATGATGCCATAATAGTAGTGTCTTTAATAATATCTTTGTTGCTTTCTGTTGGGATTTTTGTATTAATACCTACTTTTATAGGTGGATTATTTTCTAAGATAATAAATAGTCATATAGCACTTAACTTGATCGAAGGTGCGATTAGAATAGCGATATTAATAGCGTATATGGCAATAGTTTCGTTGAATGCAGATATCAAGAGAGTGTTTGAATATCACGGTGCTGAGCATAAAACTGTTTATTGTTATGAAAATGATTTAGAGCTAACAGTTGAGAATGCTAGAAAATTTGGAAGGTTGCATCCTAGATGTGGTACAAATTTTTTATTTATAGTTATGTTTATATCAATTATATTGTTTTCTTTTTTTGGATGGCCTAATCCTTTTTTAAGAGTAGCCATAAGAATTTTATGCATACCCATAGTTGCTGGGATATCTTATGAAATAATAAAATTTCTTGGAAAATATAATAATATTTTAAGTAAAATTGTCGCATATCCAGGAATGATGATGCAAAAAATAACTACAAAAGAACCTGATGACGAACAATTAGAAGTAGCAATAGCAGCGCTAAAGGCTGCATTAAATGAACAATAAGGGGTAATTTATGACTATTAAAGAGATAATTATAAAATATTGCCAACAACTAGAAAATATCAGCGATACACCTAGATTAGATGTAGAGCTTCTTCTAAAAAAAGCTCTTGGAGATGTAGATTCTATGTATATTAGAATGAATTTAGATAAAGCTCTAAGTGATGAACAAGAAAAATATTTTCTAGAAATGATGAAAGATAGATTGAATGAAAGACCAATTGCCTATATTATAGGTAATAGAGAGTTTATGGGATTGGACTTCTTTGTCAAGGAGGGAGTGTTGATTCCTAGACCAGATACAGAAACTTTGGTGGAAGAAATAATAAATATATGCAATAATAAAACAGGATTGAATATTTTAGATATAGGTACAGGTTCAGGAGCAATTACTGTAAGCCTAGCGAAATATTTAGATAAATCACATGTAGTATCAGTAGATATTTCTGATATTGCTTTAGAAATAGCATCTAAAAATGCCATTTCTAATAAAGTAGATGAACGAATAGATTTTATTAAGTCAGATGTTTTTTCAAATGTATCAGACGAAACAAAATTTGATATAATAGTATCTAATCCGCCATATATAAGAAAAGCAGATATAAGTGGATTAGATAGACAGGTAAAGGACTTCGAGCCTTATAATGCATTAGAAGGTGGAGAAGACGGACTTGATTTTTATAGGAGGATAACAGAAGAATCTAGACAATTTTTAAAACAAGATGGAATACTAGCTTATGAAGTAGGTCACGATCAAGCATCTGATGTAAGTAAAATTATGCAACAAAACGGTTTTAAGGGTATATATACAAAATGCGATTTGCAAGGATTTGAAAGAGTAGTAATAGGATTTTATAATAATTAGGAAGGTGGAAAAAATGTTAAATAAACTGCAAGTATTAGAAGATAAATACAAAGAGCTTACAGAAAAAATAAGCGACATAGAAGTTATCAACGACCAAAAAACATGGCAAAAATACATGAAAGAACATGCTGATTTAGAGCCAATAGTAATGAAATACAGAGAATACAAAGAAGTAATAGATAGTATAAAAGAATCTAAGGAAATACTAGAAGAAGAATCTGATGAAGAATTAAGAGAATTAGCTAAAATGGAATTATCAGAACTAGAGGATAAAGTAGAACCAATAGAAGATGAATTAAAAGTATTATTATTACCTAAAGACCCTAACGATGAAAAGAACGTTATAGTTGAAATCAGAGGTGGAGCAGGTGGAGATGAAGCTGCTTTATTCGCTGGAGACTTATTCAGAATGTATTCAAGATATGCTGAAAGAAGAAGATGGAAAACAGAGCTTTTAAGTGCAAGTGATACAGGTGTAGGTGGATACAAAGAAGTTTCTTTCATGATAAAAGGTAAAGGGGCTTATTCTAGACTTAAATACGAATCAGGTGTTCATAGAGTTCAAAGAATACCAACAACTGAATCAGGTGGTAGAATACATACTTCAACTGCAACAGTAGCAGTTTTACCAGAAGTAGAAGATGTAGAAGTAGAAATCAATCCAAATGATTTAAGAATAGACGTGTTCAGAGCTTCTGGAAACGGTGGACAATGCGTAAATACAACTGACTCAGCAGTAAGAATCACTCATATACCAACAGGTGAAGTAGTTTCTTGCCAAGATGAAAAATCACAATTAAAAAATAAAGAAAAAGCTATGAAGGTATTAAAGGCTAGATTATACGATAAAGCATTAGCTGAACAACACGACGATATAGCAGCAGAAAGAAAGAGCCAAGTTGGTACTGGAGATAGATCTGAAAGAATAAGAACTTACAATTTCCCTCAAGGAAGAGTAAGTGACCATAGAATAAATTTAACATTATATAAATTAGAATCTTTCTTAGATGGCGATTTAGATGAAATGATAGATGCGCTTATAACAGAAGATCAAACTAAGAAAATGTCAGCTATATAATGATAACTGCCAAATGATTTTGATATATCATTTGGCTTTTTTATCAGGTACATTAAACTCTCCTAAATTATTAATTTTAGCAGTTAAATTTACATATAATGAAATAAATTAAATTGGGAGAGTGTAATAATATGGTTTTGAAAATTACATTAATTGGATTGCTTGCAGGAGTATTAGGGACTGGTTTAGGAGGTGTTTTATCTGGAATTTTTAAAAAGAAAATTGATAGATGTATAGATTTTTTTATGGGCTTAGCTGGAGGTATAATGCTGGCGGTTGTAGTATTTGATTTAATGAAAGAAGCAATAGATTTAAAGGGGATTTGGATAACTGTAATTGCTACTTTTTTGGGAGTAATAACAACTATGCTCATAAAAGAAAATTTAGATATGTCACAGGATCAAAAGTCGGGATATTTAATTTTTCTAAGTATTATGCTACATAATTTGCCAGAGGGATTGGCTATAGGATCGTCCTTTGTATCGGCTACACAATTAGGATGGACACTAGCATTGGTCATAGGAATACATAACATTCCTGAAGGACTAGCTACAGCACTCAGTCTTGCAGGAACGAACATGAAAACAAGTAAAATTATATTATATACAGTTATAGCAGGAGTTCCTATGGGGATAGGAAGCTTTCTAGGTGTATATTTCGCAGGAAACTTTAATTCCTTAATTGGAATATTTTTATCAATTGCAGCTGGAACGATGTTGTATGTTGTACTTGAGGAAATTTTACCAAGAACTAAAAATATTTTTTGTATAATAGGTTTTTTAGTTGGAACAATAATTGTATATTGCGTTTAAATAAAAGAGGTGGAATAAAATATGGATACATTGATTAGCAAAATTGACGTAGATAATATAGATATGGAGGAAATAAAAAAACAAGCAGAAATACTAAGATCAGGTGAAACTGTTATCTTCCCAACTGAAACAGTTTACGGCTTGGGAGCCAATGCATTAGATGAAAATGCAGTCAGTAAAATTTATGAAGCTAAAGGAAGACCTAGCGATAATCCTTTAATTGTTCATATAAGCGACAAAAAACAAATATATAATTTAGTTACAAATGTGCCTGAAAAAGCTGAAATAGTTATGGATAAATTTTGGCCAGGACCTATAACTATAATTTTAAATAAAAAAGATATAATACCAAAAAGAACTAGTGGAGGACTTGATACAGTGGCAATTAGAATGCCTTCTAATAAAATAGCAAATGCACTTATAAGAGAAGCAGATATTCCTATAGCTGCTCCATCTGCTAATATATCTGGAAGACCATCACCAACTAGAGCTTCACATGTTTATGAACAAATGAATCATAGAGTTAGTGGAATAATTTTAGGAAATGATTGTGTATATGGATTAGAATCAACTGTGTTAGATTTAACAGGAGATATTCCAACTATATTAAGACCAGGCAGCATAACAAAGGAACAATTAGAAAAAGAGCTTGGAACTGTAAAATTAGATTCAGCACTAGAAAAGAAAGAAGATAACATAAAAGCAAAGGCTCCAGGAATGAAATATACACATTATTCTCCAAATGCAGATGTTTATATTGTATTAGGCGAACGATTTGAGGTTATTGATAAAATAAATAAGCTAACAGAAGAAAATGACAGAAAAAATTTAAAAACAGGTATAGTCTGTTTAGAAAATAACAAAAAATTCTATATAGGAAAAACTATATGTTTAGGAGAAACTTTAGAAGATGTTGCTTCAAATCTATTTGATGCATTAATACAAGCAGATAAAGAAAAGTGTGATATAATATATTCAGAAGGATTTACAAATGAAGGTATAGGATGCGCTATAATGAACAGACTTTTGAAATCTGCTGGATATAAAATCATAAATGCTTGATAATAAATTAATTTTGTTGAAATGTTATACAAAAATAAGTTATTATTAAGTTAGAAATGTTTTCCTGCTTAAATAAAATAAGAAATATTAAATTTTAGTTAAAAAAACAACGAGTAATAAAAATTAGTGATTTAAGAAAAATATTGAAATTTGTGTGTTTTATGGCATTTTTGAGCATAAATAATGATTAGAAAATAAATTATAATCAAAAAAATGTGGTAGTTTACGAAAAATAATTGTATAATTATATCTAGATAGTTAAAAAAAAATCAATCAATTTAAATAAAAAAATTTATATAGGAGAAATTGAAATGAAAATAGGTTTAGGATGTGACCACGGTGGTTACAATTTAAAATTAGAAATAATAAAGCATTTAGAAAGTAAAGGAATAGAATGTGTTGATTATGGGACAAATAGTGCTGATGAATCAGTAGATTATCCTATCTATGGACAAAAAGTAGCAGAAGCTGTAATCGCAAAAGAAGTTGATTACGGTATAGTATGCTGTGGTACAGGAATAGGAATATCATTAGCTGCAAATAAAGTGCCTGGAATAAGATGTGCAGTAGTATCTGATGTATTCTCAGCTAAAATGTCAAAGGCTCATAATAATGCTAATATGTTATCTCTAGGAGAAAGAGTATTAGGAAAAGGACTTGCTTTAGAATTAGTTGATGCTTGGATTAATACAGAATTTGAAGGAGATAGACATTTAAGAAGAGTAAACTTAATTGCAGATATAGAAAAGAAATATAACAAATAAAAACCAAAATAAGAGAATTGGTATAGGAGGTAAATAATGAGTAAAGTTATAGTTACAGATCATCCATTAATACAACATAAGTTAACTCTTATGAGACAGACAACAACAGGTTCAAAGGACTTTAGAGAATTATTAAAAGAAATATCAATGTTAATGGGATATGAGGTAACAAGAAATTTACCGCTAGAAGAAATAGAAATAGAAACACCTATAACTACAACAAAGTCAAAAATCATATCTGGTAAAAAACTAGGAATAGTACCGATACTAAGAGCAGGTTTAGGGATGGTTGAAGGATTTGTAACATTAGTTCCAACAGCTAGAGTAGGTCATGTTGGTCTATATAGAGATCCAG
Source organism: Intestinibacter sp. (assembly GCF_034113885.1). Taxonomy (GTDB): domain Bacteria; phylum Bacillota; class Clostridia; order Peptostreptococcales; family Peptostreptococcaceae; genus Intestinibacter. The sequence continues at coordinate 2,556 of NZ_JAXEWM010000083.1, read as the reverse complement.
AAACTTTAAAGCCAGTTGAATATTATTGTAAGTTACCACAAGATATTCAAGAAAGAGAAATGATAATTGTAGACCCTATGCTTGCAACAGGTGGCTCTGCTATAGCAGCTATAGATGTATTAAAGGCTAAAGGAGCAAAAAATATAAAATTAGTAAATTTAGTTGCGGCTCCAGAAGGCATACGAGAAGTACAAAAATATCACGATGATGTAGATATATTTGTAGCAGCGATAGACGAAAAATTAAATGATCATGGATATATAGTTCCAGGATTAGGTGATGCAGGAGATAGAATATTTGGTACTAAATAATTTAATAAAAATAAGGATCTATAATACTATATAGGTCCTTTAAAATACTAAAAGTCAAATATTCTATAATATGTAATAAATGAAATATTTATTATTAGGAAAAGAGGATTAATTATGAGACCATCATGGGACGAATATTTTATGGAAATAGCAGAAATAGTAAAGAAGCGTTCCACTTGTATTAGAAGACAAGTAGGTGCTGTTATAGTAAAGGACAAACAAATCTTAACAACAGGTTATAATGGTTCACCAAAAAAATTAAAACACTGTGAAGAAATAGGATGTAAGAGAGAACAACTGAAAATTCCTTCAGGACAAAGACACGAGCTTTGTAGGGCATTACATGCAGAACAAAATGCGATAATTCAAGCAGCGCATAATGGAATTAATATAAATGGTTCAACACTGTATGTAACTACAAGACCATGCGTTATGTGCGCTAAAATGTGCATAAATGCTGGTATAGAAAAAATCGTTTACTTAGGAGACTATCCTGATGAGCTATCTAGTGAAATTTTAGAAGAAGCAGGAATAGAAATTGTTAACTTTAAAAAATAATAATTGAAAATAAAAATAGTGATATACTATAAGTATATAATGAATATACAAAAAATAACATATTTGCAATAAAATAAATAAATAATTTTAATTAAATTTATATATTTGTTTTAAAAATATGGTAATATATTTAAATAAAGGCAAAATATATATGTTTTGCAAATTAAATTAAAAAGGTGTGTTTATATCATGAAAAACAGAAGTGTATTTAGCATAGTAGCAGAAATGGGATCTCTAATAACCCAATTAGGCATAATCGTATTAGTTTGTATATTTGGATGCTTTTTTATAGGAAGATTTATAGATTCCAAATTAAATACAGACCCTATATTCATGGTTATATTCTTGGTGTTAGGAGTAGCAAGTGCATTTAACTCTGTATATAAAGTTCTTCGTAAATACACGAAAGGGAAGTGATTAGATGGATGTCAAAGTATCAAAAGAAGTTAAGGCAGTTACGCTAGGCGTTCCTATATTTGATATAGTAGCAGTTATAGTATTGATGCTTATATCAAAATTTAGTATGCCTATGCTTGTTGGGATTATATTTGGTAGTGTCATAGCAGTCCTTAACTTTAGACTATTAGCATTGACATTAGAAAAGGCAGTAAATCTACCACCAGGAAAGGCTCAGGCATATACTGGGGTTAGGTATATGATAAGGCTTACAATAACTGCTGCAGCACTTATTGTATCTGTTAAAAACCCTAATTTACATATAATAGGAACAGCAATAGGATTAATAAGTACTCAAGTTGTTATATTTATAAAAACATTAATAGCATCAAAATTTAAAAGAAAGGAGGTATAGTTGTGAGATACGCACAATGGATTATTACGTTTTCAAATGGTTTCCGTATAAGTGAGACTGTAGTTACAAGCTGGATAATAATGGCTTTCTTGATTATAGTATCATTTTTACTAACTAGAAACTTAAAAGTAATTCCAACTAGTAAGGTTCAAATTATGTTAGAATATGGAGTTACAACTCTTAAGAATCTAGTTGAAAGTAACATGGGCAAAGATATATTTAAAAAGATGCCAAATATGTTCTATTACATAGGCGCATTATTTTTATTCTTTGTATGTTCAAACTTAATTGGTTTACTTGGATTTAAATCTCCAACAACTGATGTTGATACTACACTTGGATGGGCATTGCTTACTGTATTCTTAATTTATTTCGAGGGTATGAAAGCAAAAGGACTTGCTTATTGGAAAGGTTTATTGGAACCAGTTCCACTATTATTACCTTTAAATATAGTTAGTGAATTTGCAACTCCAATATCACTTACATTCCGTCCATTTGGGAATATACTAGGTGGTACTGTAATTATGGGACTTCTTTATCAGTTATTAGCGTATATATCAACTCTAATACCTGGAGTTTCAATCCCATTCTTACAATTAGTAATACCAGTGCCTTTACATCTATACTTTGACTTGTTTGCAGGTTGCTTGCAAGCCTTTATATTTGTAATGTTAACAATGGTATTTGTATCAAATGCAACAGAGTAGTAAGCTAAAAATTTAAAAATTATCAATTTATCAAAAAAGGAAAATTAAAAATTTATATCTTTTAAGGAGGAATTTATTATGGAACAAGCATTAATGGTATTAGGATCTGCTATAGGAGCAGGAATCGCAGTTTGCTCAGGTATAGGTTCAGGAATAGGACAAGGATACG
>NZ_JAXEWM010000082.1:0-2455 GCF_034113885.1 Intestinibacter sp. | reverse complement strand
GAGGATTTTGATTTATGCGTGGAGCCGTATTTGTCTAATCGCGAGAATAAATTGCTTTATTTTGGGGACTTGGATTACGAGGGGATTTTGATATATGAGAAGCTTTCGGAAATATTTGAGGATGAGTATAAGATTGAGCCTTTTGTAGAGGGGTATAAAAAAATGATTCAAAAATATAAAAATCTAGGTATAAATCTTCCTGTTTCGAGCCAAAATCAAAATAAGAATATAGATAGTAAATTCATGAGCTATTTTGATGAATATTATAAAAATGAGATAGAGGATATTTTAAAATCGGGATTGTATATACCTCAGGAGATATTAAATGTAGGAGATTTTTAGGAGGAAGTATGTTTTTAAAGGATTTTGAGAAGCGTATGAAAAAGGTAGGGGTGTATGCCCTCATCGTAAGAAATACTATATCCAAGCAGAGATGGAAAAATTTCCATTTTGAAGAGGATTATGAGGCTATAAATTTTGTTTTTGCGGTGTTGTTGTTTATAATGGAGGAGTCTTTGAAGGACGAAATATGTACGATTGACGATATCGCTGCATTTATAGATGATGTGAACAATAGGAGCTTTAAGAAGCCACTTACTTACGATGAATGTGTAAAGCTCGCGGATTTTGTTGTAAATACGGTGCTCTGTGATGAGGGGAAGACTATGTATTTTCAGGGGTTTGATTTCGCGGAAAATGAGTACAAGGATATACATATAAGCTTTTTAGAAAATAAAATTGTATATGTAGACAATACAATTAGAAGAGTTTCGTATCGATTGAGTAACGATGGGTACAACCTTATGCTTTCGACCTTGGAGATAGAAAATAATTTGAGTATAACTATACAGGAGATTATTTTTAAGGAGCATTTGAAAAAGGCGGAGTACAAAAAGGCAGTTGACGATATAAAAAATATGTTCAATCTAATCAGGATACAAATCCAAAAGATGAACGATGCTGTTAGGAGAATTAGACAAAATGTGCTAAATTACTCTGTTGAGGAGTACAAGGTTTTGTTAAATGAAAATATAGAATCCTTAGATAGTATAAGGATTAAGCTATTTCACCATAGAAATTCGGTTGAAAAAAATATAGCTGATTTAACTGAAAAAAATATAAACGTAAAGAAACTAGATCAAAAGGAGAAGGAAAATTTAAAAAATTTAAACGAGATACAAAGATACATAAATTCATCTCTAGATGAGCAGCAAAAATTACTTGGAGCTCATTTTGATTTCAAATCAGTCTATTCAAAGCAACTAGAGGAGATGACGACTATGTCTATCATAAAGAGGTATAATATACAGACTGATTTATACGACAAAGTTTTAGATGACTCGAGTAAACTAGACAATTTAGACAATGTGCTTAGACCTCTTTTTATATCAAAGCCTGATAAAATCTACAATATAAATAAATGTTTGCAGTACCAAAGAGCTATAAAAAAGGAAGATATAGAGTCAGATGAGGAGATAGAATTTGACGAAGAGGAGTATTCGAGAGAAAAAGAGCTTCAAAGGAGAGAAAAGCTTAAAAAATACGAAATTTGTATAAAGACTATATTGGAGTTTTTTAAGGAAAACAAAAAAATTTCGTTATATGAGATAAGCTCAGTTGCAAACGAAGACGAAAATCTAAAACGAAGCTTAATTCCAAATATAGAGATTTTTAGAGAGGTGGTAATCAACTTTTTATCATCTAGAGAAATCGATATAAATGTGCTTAAGGAAGAAAAAAACAAGTCTATATACGATAGTGAGGATTATGAATTTAATTTGAGCGAGATGTTATTGAATATCGTTGAAAATGACATTGATTTAAGCTTTATCGAAAATATTAAAATATATAAAAATGAAGAAAATAAAAAGGTCAAATTTTACGAAGTAGAAACCGACGATAAATTTATAAAGGTTTTAAATTGTTCAGATATAGTATTTGAATGCGATTAATAGGAGAAAAATATGTATAATATAGATGATATAAAATTGGCGAATAATATTTTTTATTATTTAGTCAGTAATAAGGAGATAAATGAAGAGGATTCACCAGAGTATTTTAGAGATTACTGCGAGAGTCAGGAGATAATGAACCTCGTGAAAAGCCAAGGTGAAGCTTTTAATGTGAAGGTAGAAAAATACGGCACGACTATATATTTGATTCCAAATGAGGACAATAATTTTCTGGGATTTTCAAAGAACGAGCTAAAAAAGGAGCTCTGCAAATCTAATGCTACTGATAAGGATTACTACCTATCTCAATTTGTAATACTTACTTTATTAGTTGAGTTTTACAGCTCACAGGGAAGAGATTCTAAGTCTAGGGATTCTCTAAGAGGTGGCGAATTTTTAAATATAATAAGCGATAGGCTAAAGGAAGCTGTTGAGAGAGAGGATTTAGAAAAAATACAAGCTGACAGTGGTATAGCGTACGAAAATATATACGAAAAATGGGA
>NZ_JAXEWM010000081.1:0-10402 GCF_034113885.1 Intestinibacter sp. | reverse complement strand
CAGAAATAATCGCTGGATCCTCTCCATTAGCTAAAACTAAATCAACACCTGCTTTATTAGCCTTCTTAGCTGCAGCTAATTTAGTCGCCATACCGCCAGTTCCTAAGCTTGAACCAGCGCCACCTGCACAGGCTTCTATTTCTTCAGTAATCTCGTCAATTTGTTTTATTAATTGTGCATCTTCATTTTCCTTTGGATTTTTATCGTAAAAACCGTCTATATCAGATAATATAATCAATACATCTGCATTTATAAGTACAGAAACTATAGCTGATAAGTTGTCATTATCACCAAATTTCGCTATATTTTCTAGCTCATCTATTGAAACTGTGTCATTTTCATTTACTATAGGGATTATCCCCTTGTTTAATAAAAGTTCAAAAGTATTACATACATTTTCTTTGATATGTTCGTCTTCTATTACATCTCTAGTCAAAAGCACTTGACCTACTGTATGAGAATATTCTCCAAAAAACTTACTGTATATATGCATTAATTCACATTGTCCAATTGATGCTAATGCTTGTATTTCTCTAATATTTGTGGGCTTTTCTTTCAATTTCAATTTACCAACTCCAACACCTACTGCTCCAGATGTCACTAAAGTTACTTCTTTTCCTGAGTTTACTACATCAGATAAAACTCTTGTTAATTTCTCAATTCTGCCTAAGTTAATTTGTCCATTTTCGTAAGTTAAAGTCGATGTCCCTACCTTTACTACGATTCTTTTTGCATTTTTTACATTTTCTCGAAAGCCCATTTTTTAAATCTCCTTACTGTGTTTCTATTCATAATATATTTTTGAAAATATTAATATTTATTATAACACATATTTTATTATTATTTTTTAAATAATTGTTCATTATTAATTTTTTTAACTTATCTTTAACTTATAGTGTATAATATTTATATCAAAATATAATCGAGGAGATGGTAAAATGCTTAAGCAAGATTACTTACTTAGACAAATAGAAAGTTTGGCTATGTCACTATCAAAGCTTTTTTTCAATAAAGATATGGTAGTGTACGAAATTCCTGAAGAAAATGCTCAAAGCGAAACTGATATTTTATATAATAAATTGAATAAATTAGTTTCAGAAGGTAAAATCAACGAGGCCGAAAATTTATTGTTCGATGAGGTCGATAGAAGTAATATCGAGTATTTGAGAGTCGGCATTGATTTTTATACTAATTTAAATAGACTTGATGATAAGACTTTGGAGGCACATAATTACACTAGAGAGGAAATTGAACAGGGGCTTCACGACTTATCAGCTGAGTATGGTATAAATTTGAGTTAAATATTTAATCAAAAATCCTAGCCTTTAATCGCTAGGATTTTATAATTTACTGAGAAATTTGCATGATATTGTTATAAGTTTTTTTACTTATTCTCTTATATTTATACGCTTCTTCAACTTTTTCTTTAAAATAGCTTTCGTTTTTTATTATAAGTTTTAATATATCGCTATGATTTTGATTTGCTAGACCTCCTCTTTCATATCTATTTATAGTCATTTTCCCCCAATCAAGTATAGCCACTAACTCACTTTGAGATATTTCGTATTTTTCTCTAAATTCAATTATATCTTCTGGAGATATAATTCCTGACATATTTCTATATTTTTGATATAAGCTTTTTAAATTTTCATTTTCTAACTCTGATACATATATTCTCTCGCCACAATTATCACATACTGCGATATTTTGTTTTACATTTACCTTATATCCTCTATACTCATCTATTATCTCAGTTATTACTTTATAATTCACATTTTTATTACACATCGGACAAAACATAATATTAGCTCCTATAAACATATTTTTTAATTAATTTTACTATAAAATTTAATACTTTTTAGAAAAAATTTTTATTTTTTTATCCAAATTTTCAATACAACCTTCATTATATTTTATTAAATCAAAATCTACTTTTTTATCTAAACCTTTACTTTATTAAATCCTAACATTCAAATCATTTTACTTTATAAATTTTTCAAAATTTTTAAAATTATATTATTCTTCTAATAATATTTATATGTATAAAAAAACTATTTGACAAAATTTACCTCCTGCTATATCATCTATCTTACAAACAACAAATCAATAATCTGATGAAACTTTACAGAAGAGTTGTCAAATGACACACCGAAGGAGTAACGCTCTCAGGTACTTTATTAAAAGTGTGACTGTAATGTATAGGATACTCTGGAGAGACCTTATTTAGTTAAGGCGCCGAAGGGGCAAAGGCATTTAGCTCAATCTCTCAGGCAAAAGGACAGAGATGCACAGAAGTATTTATTTAATACTTCAATCTAAAATGTATACATTATCCTGTACTAAATCAAGTCGATTTAGTATTTTTTATTTTACGGATAATTTATACTAGCAATTATATTTTTCATATTTACCTTAAATTCATAAAAGATTATTTGATTTCGCAAAATATTTTACATTAAAAGGAGTGTTTTTTATGGATTTCTTACAATTACTTAATTCAATCGATGGTTTTATCTGGGGACCTCCCCTATTAGTTTTATTAGTAGGTACTGGTATCTACTTCACAGTAAGACTTGGACTTATACAAATAGTGAAGCTTCCAAAGGCTTTAAAATTAATATTCAAAGCTGAAAACAATGGTAGCGGTGATATATCAAGCTTCGGTGCTCTATGTACAGCTCTAGCTGCTACAATAGGTACTGGTAATATAGTAGGTGTTGCTACAGCTATAAAAGCTGGTGGACCTGGTGCATTATTCTGGATGTGGCTTGCTGCATTCTTCGGAATGGCTACAAAATATTCTGAAGGCTTACTTGCTATAAAATTTAGATCAAAAGATTCAAACGGACAAATTTCAGGTGGACCAATGTACTACATAGTAAATGGTATGGGACAAAAATGGAAACCTCTTGCAGTATTCTTTGCAGTAAGTGGTATATTAGTTGCCCTTTTAGGTATAGGTACATTTTCACAAGTAAACTCAATTACTGAAGCTGTAAATAGTTCATTCGGCATAAGTCCTAAAATAGTAGGTGTCGTACTTGCAGTATTAGTTGCATTAGTAGTATTCGGTGGACTTCAAAGTATATCAAATGTCGCAACTAAGGTAGTACCTTTTATGACAGTTGTTTATATAGCAATTTGTTTAACAATATTAGTTGTTTCTTATAATTTAATACCACAAACTTTTGCTCTAATATTAAAAAGTGCATTTACTGGTCAAGCCGCTGCTGGTGGTTTCTTAGGTGCAACAGTTGCTATGGCAATCAGAAATGGTATCGCTCGTGGTGTATTCTCAAATGAATCTGGTCTTGGTAGTGCTCCTATAGCTGCTGCAGCTGCAAAAACTGAATGGCCAGCAGAACAAGGTCTTATATCAATGACTGGTACTTTTATAGATAGTATAATAATTTGTACTTTAACAGGGGTTTCTCTAATAATAACTGGTGTTTGGCAAGGTGAGTTAAACGGTGCTGTAATGACTCAAGCAGCATTTGCAAGTGTTTTACCAACTGTTGGTCCACTATTTCTAACTGTAAGCCTTAGCTTATTTGCCTTCACAACTATACTTGGATGGAGCTACTACGGTGAAAGATGCTTCGAGTTCTTATTCGGTGCTAAGAAAATAAATATTTTCAGATGCTTATTTGTGGTAATGGTATTACTTGGCGCCTTCTTAAAACTAGAAATGGTATGGATTATAGCTGATATAGTCAACGGGCTTATGGCTATCCCTAACTTAATAGCTTTACTTGCTCTATCACCTGTAGTTATATCAGAAACAAAGCTTTATATGGATCACTTACAATCTTTAGATAAATCTCAAAATAAAAAAGTTAGCTAAAACTTTAGCTAGTAAATAAGGAGCTCAGATAGATTTCAAATTCATCTGGAGCTCCTTATTATTTTATAATTATTTATCTTTAGATAAACTAATCGGTGTATATTCATCCATTTCAACTGTTACTTTAAACAAATCTCCATCTATATCTATAGTCAAATTTCCACCTTGAAGGTTCACTAAATCTCTAGCTATAGCAAGACCTAATCCGCTTCCTTCAGTATTTCTCGATTCATCTGCTCTTTTAAATCTCTCCATTATTTCTTCTGGATCGAAGTTTAACTCGTATGAAGATATATTTTTCATAGTAGCTGTTATTTTTCCGTCTCGTTTTTCTAAATCTATATATACACGCGTATTCTCTAGTGAGTATTTACATATATTAGAAAGTAAATTTTCAAATACTCGATACATCCTTCTTCCATCTGCTAGTACAAATGTATCCTCTTCTGTTAAATTAACTCTAAGACTTAATTTTGCGTCCTCTAATTTATCTTCTAATTCACCAATACTTTGTCTTATTAATTGTTTTAAATCAAGCTTTACAAGTTCTAGCTCTATATTTCCTGTACTCGCCTTACTTGCTTCAAATAAATCCTCTATCAAGACCTTTAATCTCTTAGATTTTTTATCTAGAACATTTACATAGTCTTTTAAGTAGTCTGGACTTATATTTTCCTCCTTCTTAATAAGCTCGACATAATTTATTATAGAAGTAAGAGGCGTTTTCAAATCGTGAGAAACATTTGTTATAAGCTCACTTTTCATTCTCTCACTCTTTATTCTTCCTTCAATAGAATTTTCAAGCCCTTCACCTATATTATTTACATCATTTGCAAGCGATTTGAAATATAAATCGTCTTTTTCTTCTATTTTATAATCTACTTGACCTTCCTTTATCTTGTGAACGCCATCTATTATCTCGCTTAGATAAGACAGTCTTTTAACTAAATATATCAAGAATCCAAGCTGTATTCCAAGTGCTATTATTATTCCTAAAGGGCCAAAGAGCACAAAGAATAATTCAGCAATAACACAAATAACTGCTAGTGCTATAATTTTCTTTATTAAAGTAAATTTTTGACTAGTTTGAATTAATGCTCTAGCTTCTCTAAAAGCCTTCTTTGATTTTCTAAATATCCAACATATTATTTTAAAAATCCAGCTAGTTTTGAAGAAATCTCTCTTTCTTTCAAAATTAGAAATCTGTTTTATAAGTAAAATAAAGTAGAATAATAATATAAAAATAGGTATTATACACAATTGTTTGACCATTGTTCCATTATTTGTATCAGCCACAACAAAAATCATACTTATATCTGTAGCTAAAAAAGCTATAACTACTTCTAGAGGAATTTTGTTATAATAATGCCAAAACTCTCTTTTTGTCTTAGGAAGCTTAAAATTCATAATTATATATATTGCTAAAAATACAACTGCTAATACAAGCGCAGGCAATCCATATTTCTTACATATATCATATTGCTTTAATACATTCTGATATTGAATGTAGTCATAAGATAAATATCCACCTTTTGCCATATCTTTAGAAATTGAAATATAAGCACTTATATCGTCATTATTATCTACATCTTCATTCATATAGCTAAAATCATTTAGTGATTCATATTTGACATTATCGATTTTTCTGTCGACTAAATTCTCTTTATCAAACTCTGCTTGGTAGTATCCGTCTGCATTTTTCTTAAATTCGCTAATAGTTTTATAATTTGTATTTGTAAATACTTCTTTCGTCTTATTATTAATTGCATAATATTCTATATGATCTATATTTTTTAAATAGTCTTTTGAATTTTTTTTACTATATTTTATATATTCCCTTTGTGTCTCTTCATAGTCACCTTCTGAAGGATAATTGCTATAATTTTCTTCATCTGCAACGGCGTATTTTAAATCACTTAAAATTCCATTTACTACACTTCGGTCAAAATGCTTGCTTTTAAAATAATCTCTCTCTACCTTCATACTGTTTTCTTCAACAGATGAAGTCATATAATCTATATAATAAAAATTTACATCTACACAAAGACTCTCCATTAAAAATGAAAAATGAGTCCCTAAAAAAACAGATAACGATATTAAAAATCCAAGCAAAAATACATTTTTTAATTTTTTCATAGGATCACCTCTATAATTTCTCTATTTTATAACCGATCCCCCATACAACTTTTAAATATCTAGGCTCCTTAGGATTTATCTCAATTTTTTCCCTGATTCTCCTGATATGGACTGCTACTGTGTTTTCTACATTGAAGCTCTCTTCCTTCCATACCTTTTCGTAAATCTCATCTATTGAGAAAACTATTCCCTTATTTCTAAGGAGTAATTCCAATATTCTATACTCTATAGGGGTAACCTTTATTAAATTTCCATCTACCTTTACCTCCTTGGTAGATGTATTTAATTCTAATCCACCACTTCTAAGTACATCTTCTCTGACTTCATTGTTATAATTTCCTAGATTCATATATCTTCTTAAATTAGATTTAACCCTAGCTATTAGCTCTAACAAGTTAAACGGCTTTGTTATGTAATCATCGGCACCTATATTCAACCCTAAAATTTTGTCTGTGTCCTCACCCTTTGCAGATACTAAAATTATAGGTATGTTTTTTTCCTGTCTAATTTTTATAGTCGCCTTGATTCCATCTAGCTTAGGCATCATTATATCCATCAAAATCAGATGTATTTCCTCTGTTGTAAGTATATCCAAAGCCTCTATCCCATCGTATGCTTTAAATACCTTATAACCTTCATTTCTCAAGTATATCTCGATAGACTCAACTATCTCCTTATCATCATCAACTACTAGTATATTGTACATTTTAAAATATCCTTTCCCCTTGTAATTTATGTGCTATTGTTTTTTATAGCTATCTTCATAAAATAATTATACACGACTAAGCCTCCTTATCAAATTATACTTTCATAATACAAACTAAGTTTTACATACTACCTAATATAAATCTTAAATTTTTCTTACATTAATAAGGAGACTTTATCTGCATAAAAAAACTGAACCCTTGAAGTTCAGCTTTTTTATGTATTTTAAATATATTATTTTAATAGTTCAAAGTATCCGCTTGGATGGAAGAAATAAATGTTACCAGTTTCTTTATCAACTAAGTATGCCATATCTCCTTCACATTGTGGTAAGAAAACATAACCTTTGATTCCATTTTCTTTGATACATTCATATGTGTTTTCATCGCCCATATAATCGTAATCTAAAGATGGTTCGAAGTCTTTTACAAGTTGTAAAGCTTCTGCTTTTGTCAATTCTTTATCTTCATTTATTTCTTCTTTAACTGGTTGTTTTTGTTCAGTTTTATCTTTATTTTCTTTCACAGTTGTTTTTTCTTCTTTTTTAGCTTCTTTCTTTGTATTTGAATCTGCCTTTTGAGTTTCTTTAACTGCAGCTTGTTCTTCCTTAGCTGTAGTCTTTTCAGATTTTTGTTCTTCTTTAACAGCTTGTTTAGTAGCTTCTTTTTCTTTGACTACTTTATCTGTTTTTTCTTGTTTTTGCTCTGTAGTCTTAACTACCTCTTGTTCTGATTTTGTATCATTTAAATCATTTGCGTAAGATTCTCTTATAGGTCCAACCACCATTAAACCTACACATAATATTGATATAATACTTATAATAGCTTTTTTCATAATGTCTTCCTCCCATCCATATTATTTTGAATGAATTAATATTATTTCTTTATTTATACTATTATAGTACCACCTAATATTATGAATTTGTAGTTACACAAATGTTACTTCAGATTACAAATTAGTAACAATAATTACATGATTGTTACCTTTATTATAATATAGTAATTACAACCTATAGCTTTACATTTGTATATATTAAATAAATTTCTTTATCATATTTTCAATATTTTCTATTGTTACATCTCCATTAGATGTTTCATCTAAAACCTCACCTTTTTCATAAATTCTCACTACAGGTAGCCCCAATACCTTTTGTTTGATAGCTATTCTAGGTGCAGTTTTAGTATCTAGATTACAAAATTTCATATTTTTATCGTATTTCTTGGATAATTCCTCTACCTTTGGAAGTAGCTCTTTACATGGTTGACATGTTTCACTCCAAAATTCTACTACAACCCTTCCATCGTAATTTAGTACCTCTTGTTCAAATGTTTCTTTATTTACATTAATCATCGCCATATCCCCCAAATCAATTCTAATTTATATATTTTTCAGCATTCATAGCTGCAATAGCTCCATCACTTGAAGCAGTTATTATTTGTCTTAAATTTTTAGATCTACAATCACCCACAGCATAAACGCCATTTATATTTGTCTGCATATTTTGATCGGTTTTTATATAACCTTCTTCATCTAGGTCTAGTAATCCCTTGAATAAATCAGTCTGTGCAGTCAATCCTATAAATACAAATAACCCTATTATTTCTTCGTCTTCATCAGCCTTAAAGACGATCTTTTCATTTGATTCTAAATTTTCAATTTCAATCCCATTTAATAGGTCTTCACCTAATAGCTTTGTAATTTTTACATTTTTTATTATAGATATATTTTCTACTTTTTTGCACTTGTCTTCAATATATTTGCTACATTTTAATTCATCGTATTTACTCAAAATAGTCACATTTTTAGCAAATTTGGCTAGATACATACTTTCTTTTACTGCGCTATCTCCTCCACCAGCTACATAAACTTGAAGCTCTTCAAATAGATGCCCATCACAAATAGCACAGTATGATAACCCCTTGCCTAAAAATTCATCCTCTCTATCTACATCTAAGTTCCTATGCTTGCAACCAGTCGCTATTATTACAGTTTTAGTCTTATAAGTATTGTTTTTACACTTTATAGTTTTAATATCATCGTATAAATCAACCTCTAAAACCTCGTCTTTCACTAGCTCTGCTCCAAAATTTATGCATTGCTTTACCATTCTATCAGCCAATGATGCACCTGTATCATCGTCTAAAATTCCTGGATAATTTTCTATTGTTCCAGTATTTAATATTTGCCCACCAAAATGATTTTTTTCTATTATCAAAGTTTTTAATTTAGACATCGCTGAATATATTCCAGCACTCAATCCACCTGGACCTGAACCTATTATTATTACATCATAAATATTATTCACTACTCTGTCCTTTCAATAAACTATAAATATATAAATCCCACTAAAATTTTGTTGTTATATTTTTAATTTATCACATTTATCCAAAATATGAAATATATAGCATCTATCTTGTTATTTTTCTAGCAAGTGTAGCTGTCCATATACCTACCATTGTAACACCTAATATCATCTCAACACTCGATAAGATAATGCTCGTCCCAATTGGAATTATATCGCCATATCCAACTGTTGTAAATGTAACTAAGCTAAAGTACAAGGCTTCTAAAAAATCTACTAGTACTACCTTTTTTTCTAATATAAAAAACAACGGCAAATTGTAATTTATAAATCTTCCTCCAACACTTATTCCTGTAAACAAGTATATTATAGCAAATACAAGCACTATCTCAAATGAAGTAATCAAAGCATAAGTAGGCCTTTCTCCATACCCACATATCATCCAGAATATTTTAGATTTTAATTTAGAAAACCCACCTAATACCTTGTTCTCACTGCACTTGTACAAATAATGATATTCTCCTGAAATACTCAAAAGTCTATTGCTCTCAAATTGTGAAGCTATATTTTTATATATTTTATATATATTAGTATAATCTTTTTCGCTTTTATTAGGCATCATAATTTTATCAAAAAATGTATTTTCGTTTAATTTAGTCAAAAATTCATCGTCAAATTCGAGTTTTTTTATTGCGCTGTTTATAATCGCAAATGATTTCAAATCGCAATCTGAAAAGTATATGGCTTCGATTTCATCGCTATCAAATATACATTTTTTTAAATTCGAAAGTACAAAGTGCATACCTTTAATATTATTTCCTTGAAATACAGCTCGCTTTAAGTTAGCCTTATCAAAAGTACAATTTTCAAAGTCTGAATTATAAAAGTAAGTTATATTTTTATTCAAAGTATCAAAAAATTCACTTGATTTAAACTTAGTATTCAAAAATTTACAATCTAAAAACTCACATCCCAAAAACACGCAGTTTTCAAACTGCACATTTTTAAACACGCAATTTTTAAATATAACGTACTCAAATTTTATATTTTGAAAATACTTATATATAGCGGATGAGGTCATATCAAATAAACCAAATCCAACGTTGTAAAAAGTTTCAAATTTTAAATTATCGATATCTTCAAAGTCTAAAATTTCTTTTTCATCGTTTATTCCTTTATCACCCGAATTCTTAATTATTGTTTTTTTCTTCTTAATACCTTTATCATGCAAATGCTGTGCTTCTCCATTCTTAAACAAATCTAGCTCAAAATAATACTTATCCCTACTTTCCTCTATAGAAAATTTTAATATTTCCTCTATATTATTCCTCTTTTCATCGAAATTATACTCATACATTTTAATTTTTTCCCCTTTTTTTTATTTACTATATTTATTTTTTTCAAATATAAATTCC
>NZ_JAXEWM010000080.1:0-7053 GCF_034113885.1 Intestinibacter sp. | reverse complement strand
GAAGAGAATATACAAAAAACTAAAGAAATAGTAGAATATGCACATCCACTTAATGTAACAGTAGAGGCAGAACTAGGACATGTAGGAAATGGTTCAGACGAAGGAATAGAAGAAACAAAGGCTGATTTATATACAAAGCCAGAAGAAGCAGTTAGATTTGTAAAAGAAACAGGAATAGATTCTTTAGCTGTTGCAATAGGTACTGCTCATGGTGAGTACAAGCAAGTTCCAAGCATAGATTACGTCAGATTAGCTGAAATCAAAAAAGTAGTAGATATTCCACTAGTACTTCATGGAAGCTCAGGAACAGGTTTAGATAAGCTAAATAAATGTGTAGAAGGTGGAATAAACAAAGTCAATATATGCACAGATTTACTAAAGGCTGCAAGTGCTTATCTAAAAGAAAATGCAGATCAATTATATGATAGCTTATCTGTAGAAGTAGAAGATGCAATAAAAGATTGTTTAAAACAATATTACAAAGCATTAAAAACACAAAAATCAGAGTAATTTACTGTTGACAAAGACCTTAAAAAGCAATATTCTATTATGGTGTCGATTAGATTTGTGTTAATAAGAATATTTACTTATTAAAAGTAATCTATAAATTTAGTTAAATTTATAGATAAAACAATATTGACCTAAATAGAAAAAATATGATAATTTTGATTATATAGTATAGAGTATATTTTATAATAGATATATTCTATACTTTTTTATTTGTTTAATGTTTTTCCAAAAAGAAGAAAAACTATGCATTAATAAAAAACCCAATATTTTTTATAATTTAATCAAGAAAGCAAGAGATAAGAAAAAAAGCTTAGCTCTATAAACAAGATTAAAAAATAATTAAACAGGGGTGAACATTAATGGAAACAAGTTGGTTAGGATTAGAAGGAAAATCAGTTATCGTAACAGGAGCTGCTTCTGGAATAGGAAAAGCAGTTGCACAAGAATTTTTAAACTGTGGAGCAAACGTAGCAGTATGTGATTTAAACCCACAAGCACCAGAATTCGAAATGAATGAAAATAGTGGGAAAATGATTTACTTAAATACAAACGTATGCGACGCACAAAACGTAAAAGATACTGTAGCAAAGGTTTGTGAAGAATTTGGAACAGTAGATGTAATAGTAAATAATGCAGGAATCAATATACCAAGCTTATTAGTTGATGACAAACAAGAAAACAGCAAATACGAATTAAACGAAACTATATACGAAAAGGTTATGGGAGTTAACGTAAAAGGTGTTTACCTATGTGCTCAAGCAGCTGGTAGAGTAATGGTTAAAAAAGGTGCAGGAGTAATAATAAATATGTCTTCTGAAAGTGGTCTTGAAGGATCTCAAGGACAAAGTATATATGCAGCAACTAAAAATGCAGTAAACTCATTTACAAGATCATGGTCAAAAGAATTAGGACCTAAAGGAGTTAGAGTAGTAGGTGTAGCACCTGGAATACTTGAAGCAACAGGACTTAGAACTTTAGCTTACGAAGAAGCATTAGCATATACAAGAAATATAACAGTAGAAAAATTAAGAGAAGGATACAAAAGTACTTCAACTACACCATTAGGTAGAAGTGGTAAACTTTCAGAAGTTGCTAACTTAGTTTGTTTCTTAGCATCTGAAAGAGCAGGATATATACACGGTGTTACAATAAATGTAGCTGGAGGAAAAACTAGAGGATAATAAAACAAGGGGGTTTTAGGATGAGTGATTATTTTAATAATGACAACAGAATATGTAAAATATTGCAAATCCTAGAGCATAAAAGGTCAGCCTCCTTGGATTATTTAGAAAAAAAATTAGATGTAAGTACAAAGAGTATAAAAAATGACATCAAAGAATTAAATGAGATATTCGATGGAAATGCATTGATTCAATTAAAATTAGGTAAATACAAGCTTTATGTAATTGAGCAAGACGAATTTGAAAAGATAAAAGAAAATTTATATTTACATGATGATTTCTTCAACTCACCTAAAAAGAGAATGGCATATGTTATAAAGAAATTGATGAATAGCGAAAAGCCTGTTTTAACCGAGGATTTAGCTTACGAGATGAGCATAGGTCGTACAACTCTAGTAGGTGATTTGAAAAAGGCAAGAGAACTACTGAGTAAATATAATATAAAAATAGTTGGTAAAACAAATACTGGTTTAGTCTTACAGGGGGAAGAAATTGATATAAGAATTTTTGTGATTGAGAATTTATATGAAGAGATATATAAAGATCACGATTTGGACTACGATGTACAAGAGACATTAAATAAAATTTTTACAGAAATGAATCTAGACAGCAGTACAAAAAGTCAGATTAAAAAGTTCTTAACAGTTCTTATAGATAGACTAGTAAATGGACATCCAATATCTATGCTGAATGAAACATATGAAGATTTAATATATACAAAGCAAATTAAAATAGCAAATGATATATCAGATAGACTAGAGGAGTTATTTGGATTAACAATTCCAGATAATGAAAGAGTGTTTATGACACTTCCTATTGTAGGTATGAGAACACCTATGGATATAGATAGAGTAAAAAATCTAGAAATTACGGATGAAGTTATAAATTTAGTCTTAGATATAATCGAGCTAATTAGATTAGAAATGGATATTGCAATCACTCCAGGAAATCTGCTGGATGAGTTTACATACCATATAAGTTTTATGTTAAATCGCCTTAAATACGGAATAAAAATTAAAAATCCAGTTTTAGATGAGATAAAAGAAAAATATATGGTTCCATACAAACTCGCCGAAATAACAAAGATGCTTATAGAGGATAGAACTAAAAAGAAAGTATCAAAGGACGAGTTAGGGTTTTTAGCAGTTTATTTCAGCGTATTTATTTCTGAAAACACTTACGAACAAAATAAAATCTGTTCTATAGCAATTATCTGTGGAACAGGTAAGATAACAGCTAGATTGATAGCTGCTCAGCTTAGAAAAATAGTGGATATAGATACTAAGCTAGATATGTTTTCAGACAGTCAAGTAAATAAAGAAATTTTGGATGAATACGATTTAGTTTTATCGACAATAAAATTTGAATGTGATACAAGTACACCGATTATTCATTTAAAAGAAATATTTGATGAAAATCAACTTAAAAACAAAATTGAAAGCGTAAGATATACAGAAAAGTTAGATATACCAATGCTACAAGGGATGGAATCTTTGGTACTTAGTTTATTAGATGAAGAAAAGTTTTTTATACTAGATAGAAATAAATCTTATACAGAAAATGTAGATTTTATGATAGACAACCTTTACGAAGCAGGTTATGTAGATGAAGGTTTTAAAGAAAGAATTCACATAAGAGAATCGAAATCGACGATGGTTTTTGATCAAAATATAGCTTTACCACATGCTATAAATTATGAAACAGAAAAAATAGTATTTGCTATAGGAGTATTTTCAGACGAAGAAAAGAATAAAAAATCTGATGATTTGAAGGTAGTATTTTTATTGGCAATACCAGATAGTGATGAAAAGGACGACGCTATCTTAGTTAAAATTTACGATGAAATAATTGCTATTGCTAAAGATAAAGAGATCATTAAAAATATTTCGAAGGTAAAGAACTATAAAGAATTATTACTGTATTTCATAAAACAAGATAATATATTTAATTAATGAAGGGAGAAGAGAGCATGAACTTTTGGTTTTTATTAATTTGTTTTGGTGTAGCGTTCTTAGCACAATATGCACTTGGCATGATTCAAATGAAAAGTTTTACAAAACACTTTGGAGAGCTTAGAAGAAAAGGAAAAGTAGCTATTGGAAAGAAAAAAGGTGCCTTTAAGGCAGGATCAATTGTAATGTTTGCAGTAGACGACAACGGTATTATATTAGATAGCTCATATATGTCAGGTGTGACAGTACTTGCGAGATTTAAGAAATTAAAGGGCTTTGAAGGTTTAAATGTATCAACATTAACAAAAGAAGACGCAAAAGGATTTCCAAAACAAGTGCAAGGTGCCATACTTGAAGCCTCTTCTAACTACAATGTAATAATGAGCGGTGGTGAAGTACAAGAGCCAGAAAGTCCATTAAGTAGACTTACAGGTTCAATAAAAAATTTAGCAACTCAAAAATAAGAGGAGGAAAATAGTATGGATTTAATAGTTAGTTTCGCTGAAGGATTTATGAATTTATTTACAGTAGGTGCTGATACTTTTGTATCATGGGTAAGTGGTATAGTTCCAAAAGTATTATTACTACTTATAGCAATGAACACTTTAATAGCATTAGTAGGACAAAATAAAATAAACAAATTTGCTAAAATGTCAGCAAAGAATCCTTTATTAAGATATATGATAGTTCCATTCTTAGGAGCATTCATGTTAGGTAACCCAATGGCTTTATCACTTGGTAGATTTATGCCAGAAAGAGTAAAACCAAGTTATTATGCATCAGCTTCATATTTCTGTCATACAAGTAGTGGTGTATTCCCACACATCAATCCAGGTGAAGTATTTATATTCTTAGGAATAGCAAATGGGATAACAACATTAGGATTAAGCTACATGCCACTTGCAGTAAGATATATGTTAGTTGGTTTAGTTTGCAACTTCTTAAGTGGATGGGCAACAGACTTCACTACTAAGATGGTTATGAAACAACAAGGAATAGAATTAAGCAACGAATTAAAAGAAGCTTAGAGTTTTAAGTAAATTTGAAATATAGAATTTATGTTGTAATAATTAGGGAGGAAAGATAAATGTCTAAATATAATGCAATTAAAATAAATAAAGGACCAAGTGGATTTGGTGGACCATTAACAGTTCAACCAACTGAAGAAAAAAATGTATTACTTTACATAACTGGTGGAGGTGCAAAACCAGACATAGTTGATAAAATAGTAGAACTTACTGGTTGTGAAGCAGTAAACGGATTTAAAACATCAGTTCCAGAAGAACAAATATTTCTAGTAATAATAGACTGTGGTGGAACACTTAGATGTGGTATATACCCACAAAAGAGAATACCTACTATAAACGTAATGCCAGTAGGAAAAAGTGGACCATTAGCTAAATTTATAACAGAAGATATATACGTATCAGCAGTTGGTCTAGATGAAATAGAACCAGCAGATGGATCAGCAGTAAAAGCTGAAGCAAAAGAAGAAGTAAAAGCAGAAGCTACTGAAGAAAAGAAAGAAGAAAAACAATTCAGATATAGCTCAGACAAAAAAATCTCTGAAACATTAGCAGGAGAAGAAAACAAAAGCTTAATAACTAAAATCGGTATGGGAGCTGGTAAAGTCGTAAATACTTTCTATCAAGCTGCTAGAGATGCAATACAAACAATGATAAATACAATCTTACCATTCATGGGATTCGTTGCATTACTAATAGGTATAATCCAAGGATCTGGTATAGGTGACTGGTTTGCTAAGATAATGATTCCACTTGCTGGAAATGGTATAGGTCTTGTAATATTAGGGTTCATTTGTTCACTACCTTTCTTATCTCCATTACTTGGACCTGGTGCAGTTATAGCTCAAGTTATAGGTACTTTAATAGGTGTTGAAATAGGTAAAGGAAACATAGCTCCATCACTTGCATTACCTGCATTATTTGCAATAAATACTCAATGTGCTTGTGACTTCGTTCCAGTTGGTTTAGGACTTGCTGAAGCAGAAGCTGAAACAGTTGAAGTTGGTGTTCCAGCAGTATTATACTCTCGTTTCTTAACTGGTGTACCAAGAGTTTTAATAGCTTGGGTTTGTTCAATAGGATTATATCAATAAGATATACTGTTTAGAAAAATTAAAAGATATTAGATAAAACCTTTTTAAATAAGTTGTGTACTAAAAAAATAAGATACTAGGAAGTAAATAATAACTATTTACTTCCTAGGTAAATATTAAATGATATAAAGAATAATAAAACGTATAAATTTACAATATTATGTTATAAAAATATAGTTTATCTGTTATCATTTAGTTAAAGATAGGTAGATTGTATTTTTCTAATATAGAAAATTAAAAATTTAAAAATAAATAATATTTTAAATATAGGGGGTAATATTATGGCAGTAATATACGATAACAAAGTAAAAAGCAAAGGTGCATTAGTAGATTCATTTGAAGGAGAATCAATGTTTATATTATTTGGGGATAACGCTCCAGATACATTAAAGGATTTCTGTTATTGCATAGATGTTAAAAA
This sequence comes from Intestinibacter sp., assembly GCF_034113885.1. GTDB lineage: Bacteria > Bacillota > Clostridia > Peptostreptococcales > Peptostreptococcaceae > Intestinibacter. The sequence goes on along the minus strand of NZ_JAXEWM010000080.1, from coordinate 870 downwards.
TGCTACAGAAGAAATCAAACCAGGACAATTCGTAGTTATAGACGGAGTTAAATTTAAAATAACAGCTTTAGGAGAAATAGCTCAAAGAAATCTTGAAAATTTAGGACATGTTACTATTTCATTTGACGGATCAACTGAAGCAACATTACCAGGAACTATAAATGTAGAAAAAGCTGACATGCCAAAATTAGACATCGGAACTCAAATATCTATAGTTACTGAATAATTCAAAGTAATATAAGTAAATAAAGTAGAATAACTTTGCAAAATTAGGGCATAAATATTATTAATATGAACAACTTCTTGAGATTTATATTTCTGGGAGTTGTTTTATTATGTGCAAATATAATCTATAATTAATAAGTAGCAAAGGAGTTGAATTTATGGCAATTACTATATTAGAAGCGATGAAACTTCCGACTTTAAAAGATTTTAAATTAGTTGCAGGATATAGAGGTTTAGATAGAGAAATTGAGGGGGCTTCAATATTAGATTATGAATACGAGAGAAGCTTATCTAATAAACCTATAGTTACTGTTTTTAGAAGAGGAGATTTTGTTTTAAGTAGTCTTATATATGCAAAGGATGATCCTAGCTTGATATTAGAGAGTGTCAAGGGTTTAGTTTCAGATGGAGTGGGGGCTTTGGCAGTTAAAAATATATACTATGATGTTTTGCCAGATGAAGTTATTCAATATGCAAATGATATGGATTTTCCTATTTTTATGTTTGATAAAAAGGGATCGTATTATGAAGATATAGTCACTGAAATTTATGATAAAAATAAAGAAAAAAACAGTATGAGTTTTAAAGAAGCAAAGATAGGCATTTTATTGAAGGAAGAACTCGATAAATCCAGCGTAAAAAATA
>NZ_JAXEWM010000079.1:0-4031 GCF_034113885.1 Intestinibacter sp. | reverse complement strand
ACTTTATTTTTTTCAGCAAGTTTTATCCAGTTAAACTTTTGTTTATTTTTCTTTCTGCTTAATGTTAATTTTTCGAGTTTAACATGTGTATCTGTGAACTGGATTTTATCAGTATCTACATAAAAACTAGGCTTAGACTTTCTTTTACTTTTAAATTTAGGAAAAATTTATTTAATCCTGTTTTGTTATAGTTAATTCCACTTCCGATATCTGTTATAATTTCGCGTATCTTTTGATTTCAAACCTAAAAAATGATTAAGTTGTTCTTGAGAATAATACCTTGTTCCACCTTTTGTTACATGATTTGGTTTTAAAGTTCCATTTTTATCCCAATTTCTAAGAGTTTGAACTGTTTTTCCTATTTTATCTGCAAATTCTCCTATTGAGTAATATTTCATTTATTTATCACCTCGATAGTATTATCTGCATGATATATAAAAATATACTATGATTTTATATATTTTTATATATTTATATTAACTGTTATATTCCTCCTAAATTTATCATAAAACAATTGTATGTATAATAGTACAATAACATAAAACATTTAACAATATATATAATTTTTTATCATAATTATGTAAAAAATATAACCTATAAATTTATACATTTTTATTAATTTGTTAAAAATTTCTAATTTTATATTATTTTCAACTCGGAATTTTATATTCAAAATAAATCCTCTATATTATCTCAAATTCAACATTATAACCCTATCCTCAAACATATCAGAAACATCAACAGCATCATAACGATACCCTTCATTTATAATATTTCTAACCTGTCTCTCGCCCACATTACAAGTTGCCGCAATATTTTTAGTAGAAACCCCCAAATTATACAGCCTCAGTATCTCCATATTTCTAAAAATCCTCTCCAGATAAGAAGTCCCACGTATATATACATACTCATTGCCGAAAATATTATTCATATATACAAAAAATACCCAAGGTATACTGCTGAGAGCTTCGTTTTTCGTCTTTTTCAAATAACTTTTTAAAAAACAACAAAAACATGTAATATCTCCTTCAACACTCCATCGAAATTCTATATTCATACTATTTGTGTTCGCCATAAAGATACGCCTCCATTCACAACAATCATAGACAAAAAACAAACACATCAAGCTCTCCACCTGGACAAGCACTACACCATATGAATTCATATATAACTTTATAATTGTAAAACTTTTTATAAATTTTCTATTTGATATGATAATAAAACATTTTCAGAAAAATTACAACGTTTTTCGTTTCCCATATTTTTTCATTTATTTAGCTTTTTTTCAAAAACACATGAAATATATGTTTATTTATATACATAGATGTAAAAAATAGTACTTATCTACCGTCAAATATTGTAATTAAAAAACAAAAAAGATAGAAATTCCCCTAAAAAAATTTTGAGATCTTTCTATCTTTTCCTACAATCCCATTTATATTTATTAAAAATCCATTATCAGCTGAGCAACCTCTTTCTGGTCAATATCACTGACCTCTCCGCTATCTATCTTATAAACCCTATCGCACATAGTAAGCACACTCGGTCTATGAGTCGTAACAATACAAGTCCTAGCATAACCCATATTCATGATATTTCTAAGAACCTCTCTCTCAGTAAGCACATCTAAAGCCGAAGTAGCCTCATCCAACAGCAAAATAGGTGACTTTCTAAGAAGAGCCCTCGCGATAGACAGTCTCTGAGCCTGTCCCTCAGAAAAACCTCCACCTCTCTCGCCGACTTTAGAATTTATCCCATCAGGCAATCTATCCACAAAATCATATGCACAAGCAGCCTTCAAAGCCTCGACTATCTCATCATCAGTAGCATCAGGCTTGACCATCCTCATATTATCAGCTATAGTCCCTGAGAAAATAGTATTTCCCTGTGGCACATATGCGAAAAATCTCCTTGTGGCGGCTGATATATTACAGCTAATACCATTTATATCCTTTATAAGTGCCTTACCTGACTTAGCCTTAATAAGCCCAAGGAAAATCCTCACCATAGTAGTCTTGCCTTCTCCTGAAGGTCCCACAAGAGCAACAATCTCTCCCGGAGATGCCTTGACATTTGCGTCCTTAAATACAACCTTAGTATCGTCATAACTAAACGCAACATCGTCTAGCTCTATCGTAAGTCCTCTACCCTTAGTATTATCATCGATTAATCTAACCTTCTCATCATCTAACTTTTCTTCCTTTGGTAAGTCGAAAAACTCCATAATTCTACCTGCACAAGTAGTAGCTGATATAGCAGATGGAATCAAACCTGCTAGTGACTTAAATGATCCAGATAAAATATTTGCTACCATCATAAGCATAGTCACACTACCCATTTTGTCAAATCCTATCTTCCATAGATAATTATAAACTACCCACACCAAACAACTTGAAGAAGTAATAAATCCCATCACTGACATAAAAGAAGAAGTATACACAGAAAACTTATTATACTCTAAAAATACAGCTCTATAATTTTCCTGAACAGCCTTTAATCTATCACTAAAAAGTCCAATTAAATCAAAAGACTTTATAGATTGTATATTTTGAAAAGACTCCTCATTAAATGACATAACTTCACTCGAAACCTTTCTCATTTTCTTGTTGTAATTTCTCATATTTTTCATAAGAGTCCTAGACAAAACAATCATCACAGGCGCACTCAAAAGAGCTATAATAGCCATCACAGGATCCATATACAATAACACCGTCAAAGCAACTAAAAACTGCACAGAAGACGTTATAAGCGTAGGAACCCATCCCAATATACTAGACGACACAGTATTGACATCGCTATTCAATCTATTCAATAAATCCCCACTGTGAAACTCCTGCATTGATATCCAATCAGTAACCAGTATATTATCAAAAACCTCTGACTGAATCTCATTATTGACCTTAATACTGATCCTAGCTGAAATCATAGAAGTCTTTGCTTTTATAAAAATAGTAACTATTGATAAAGCACCCATAAGAACTGCCCATATCAACACATATTTTCCCTGTTGCGCATTAATAGAGTCCATTACCATTTTAGATAAATAACTCGAACCAACTCCCATAATAGATGTTAATACTCCTAAAAATATGTAAAATCCTATCTGATATTTATATTTCACAGCATACTGATACATCCATTTTGTCTCCATGTACATCTCCTGCAGCATGCCTTCTTTTATTTTAGTTATTACCTTTTTTATAAGCTCCATCTCATCCCCCCGTATTTTGTAAAATCAAAAATTTCATCACACCGGCTCAATTGCATAATTAACAATACCTTCATAAGCACATTCTTATTATAACCTAATATTTTAAAATTTATACAAATTTATATAAAATAAATTCCACAAAAAAACGGGTACTCAGCATACCCGCATTTTCTATATAATCTCTGCATCTCTCAAAATCTGCAAAAACTCGTCCAAATCAGCCTTAGCGACGTCTCTCTCAACCTCATATTCCTCCAAAATAAAGCTCAAAAGCTCGTCCTCATCTTCAGCCTTTTCATAATTATCCCATATAAATCTACCCAATTCATTAACAGAAATCAATCCATTAAAATGAGCAGCTGTCTCTCCAGTCGGTATCAAAACAGTTTCTCCAACTATCTCTCTCAACATAAATTCCTTCTTAAACTTCATATTACCTCCATCTAGCTAAATATCCGTCTCCCTTTATTACGACAAAATATCCACTAATTTTTACTATTGTAAGTTTTTACCATCATTATCTCTCCACCTTCAGAAGCAAAGTGAGATGGGTAAACAGTTTGGCTCTTACCAGCCTTTAAATCCTCTACCTTAGCAGTATAAGTGATTCCACCTACATAATATCCATCGTCTGATTTGTATTTGTAGAAAATACGCACACAAGGGATATCCTTGCCTGATTTATTAGTAACTTTTATACCATTATTTTCCACTTTAGTACAGCTCACAGCTGATGATTTTTCTAGTTTATCAGCATATGCAACGGTTGTTTTTCCATAAGTGACGCCTTTGCTACTGCTGAATGTAGTTTTATTTTTTT
>NZ_JAXEWM010000078.1:0-5348 GCF_034113885.1 Intestinibacter sp. | reverse complement strand
ATATAAATTTTGCTTATTCTTATAAATTCAACAAATTATTTAATTCGCAAGAGTCTATATCCTATTAAAAATTAAGGGGGTATCACGATGAGAAAGAAATTTACAAGTATTATTCTGACTTTGACATTAGTATTTATGTGTGCTTTGACAGGAGTAGCTGAAGCGGCACAAGTATCTGCTGCGACTGGTTCAAGTTCTGCAGCTAGTGTAAAATCAGGCGACTACATGTACTATTCTATAGAAAACAAGCTATACAAGGTAAATGTAAGCACTAAGAAAACGACATTGGTTTACAAAAATAGCAACACAGACAAACGTATGTGGGATTTGACTGTTAAGGATGGTTGGATTTATGGTAAGATAGTTGATTCTGGTCCATATGAAGCAGAGTCAGTTGGATATGTTTTTAGAGTTAGAACTACTGGTAAGAATTTCAAAAAAATGAAACTAGGTACAAATCCAGTTATATATAATGGAAGTATTTACTATTATAAATGTAAACTAAGTGCTGATGGAAATTTTTATGATGGTGTTGGAATTTACAAGATGACTCTATCTGGAAGTAGTGAAAAATGTATAAAGAAAACTAGTTCATTAAATGAATTTATAATTTACAAATCAAATATATATTATACAAATACTGGTACAAAAGACAAGGATTATTTGAGACGTATGCCAATAGCAGGTGGAACTTCAAAGATTATGTTCTCTTTTGATCATGATATCTGTAGTGTTTACTCATTGAAGGCATATAATGATTATATCTATTTTAATTTCTTAGATGGTAGTAATGGAGATGAAATAATATACAAAATAAAGACTACTTCAACTACAAAGTATAAAGCTGTTACTACTGGAGGAGTAAATGGATTCTTAGATTTAATGGATTTGAATAGTGGTTATATCTATTATTCACTTTATAATCGTGAAAAAGACTGTGCATATCTTTATAGAATGAATTTGAGTACTAAGGCTAAGACTCTTATCATGAAAAAGGACTATATTGTTGATGCAACTGTATCTAGTGGATATATGATTGTGACTTATAATTATTTTGATGAGAACGCTGGTTACATAGACGACAATACTTGCAAGTATCTATGTACTACAACTGGTAAGAGTGGTAAGATATTGGGTACTTATTGGACTTTCATGTAGATAGATTTTATTGGATAATTTTAATATTTGAATAAATTGTAAATAGCCCCAGTCGCATAATGGCTGGGGCTATTATTATATGCCTAATAAATTATTTACACTTGTTGAGCCGTTTTTGTAAGGAGCATATGCTGTGTATTCGTTGCCGGCTTTGTCTTCATAAATTACGTAAGATGATGCTGTCATAGGTGTTGCGAATTGGGCTCTAGGTATATTTATTATAGTTCCTAGGTAGACTACGTAATTTTCCTCTTTGTTCTCCTCATATAGTGCCTTTGCTATGGATCTGGCTGTGTTAGGAGTATCTAGAGTTAGGGATTCGCCTTCAGCTAATCGGTTCGCTGGTAGTATTAGGGTACCTTTTTCGATTATTTTGTCGCCGTCGTCGTAAATTTTTGTTCCGAATCTGATGCCACTTTTGTCGTCTACTATTGCCTTGACTTGGGCTCCGAGCATTTCAACGTGTGCGTATTTTGCTTTGTATGTGATGTTTTCTGTGTATTTTGAGCCTGATTTATATTCTGTAGTTATGTCGTTTGTGTCTTTAAACCAGCCTATGAATGTGTAGCCTTTTTTTGTTGGGGCTGTAGGTGTATAGTTTAATGCTTCGTCTTTGCTTATAGTTTTTTCGATTAAGTAGTCGGAACCATCGTTTGGGTCGAAGGTGATTGTTACTGATGGATCGTATTTGTAAGCTGATGTTGCCATAGGGTATTGTTCGTGGAAGCTCGCTGTGTCAAATTGGGAATCTCTTGTGTGGTCGATAAAATCGGTGCTTCCTTTTAGGAAATACTTGTAGCTTATGTTAGAGCTGGTAGAAGTATTTTCATCCCATGTGTTGTCTGTGTTGTACCAATATGAGCCTAATTTTACGATATTCCATGCGTGGTTTGGACCTGTGATTAGTCTGACACCTATGTTTAGTTCTTTTAGCATTTTGCATGTTATTGTAGCAAATCCTTGGCATACGACGCTTTTGTCTATTATTGCGTTGTAGGCAGAGTGATTTTGTAGTGAGTAATCGTAATCTATGTTTTGGACTATGTAATCGTGTACGGCTAACACTTTTTGATATGTGTCTTTGTCGTATACGTCTAGGCTGTCTAATACGTTTTTTACTTCTTTGTCGACTGCTTGTTCTTGAGAGTAAGTAGTTAAATAATTCATATTGTAGGTTAATGTTGCTTGAGTACTTGTGTAGCTTGCACTACCGCTGTAGCCGCTCCAGTTCCAGTATAGGTAATCGCCTGCGCTTGAGTCGCCGTAACCGTTGTCTTCTACGGCTTCGTTGAAAATGGCTTTGAATAATTCGCTAGAGTATGTTTGGTTGATAGTGAAGGTTATAGTGCCGTTTCTAGCTATCATTTGTTCTTTTAGGTATTCGCCTGCTTGTTCAACTGTATCAAATGTTTCGGTTTCACTTAGTAAACTAGGTGAATTGTATGGCTTAGGTGAGTAAGTTTTTATGTCTAAGTCTTCGTAAGCAGGATTAGTGTAGGTTACTGTGTCAGTTTTTAGTTTGTTAGAATTTAACGTCTCGGCGTAAGAGATGTAGGCGTTTAGAGGCATTATGCTTATGATAAGTGCAAATGCCAGAAATAATGCTGCAAATTTTTTGGTAAGTTTTTTCATGTTTGGAATTTCCCCCTTTTTTTGATTTTGTATCCTCTTTGTTTATTGAAAGAAAAATTATTGTGATAATAGTATTATATAACAAAGTGTGGCTGGTTATATAGTTAATTTAGCAAAATGTTGAGGTGGATAGGTGAAGGTCATTGTGAATATGTTAAATGACTTTGTGATTAATATTTCTGGCGTTATCATTACAAGTGATGGAAAAAATTGCGAGTTTTAAATTTACTTACTTCTGTTTATAATTTATAAATGATGATAGATTAGAGGAAGAGGTGACTATTATGACAAAAACATTATATGATCCAGAAGTTGAAAAAAGAGGAATTGAAAAGGGTATCAAACAAGGAATAGAGGAAGGTATCAAACAAGGTATTGAGAAAGGTATCGAACAAGGTGTTGAAAAAGGAAGAAATATGGAAAAAATTAAAAATGCGAAAAAGCTTTTAGATGTACTTGATGACAAGACAATATCAGAGAAATTAGAATTAGATGAAAGCATTGTAAAAAGCTTGAGAGAAGAGGCTTCAAGTAATTAAAAATTCACGGTAAAACTCCAGTCAAATGTGTGGCTGGAGTTTTTTGATGAAAAATTTCACTTTTTAATGTATTAATTTTATTATGTGAAATACAATTATCTAATATAAATTATCCTATATAGAATAAGCTCCAGCTATTGTGATTATATTTAACAACCTTGTGATATAGCTATAGAGTAGTCAAAGTGTTGGAAATAAAATAAGGCTGATTTGTGTGATTAAGATATAGATTTTTTAGTAAGGTATGTGCAGGATCAAATAAAAAATATATAATTCATGGTTTGAAAGTGAAATTGAGAGAAGAAATGAAGTTTTGTAGGGGTATTTTAAAAAGGGAGATTAAGTATTCTAAGTGTGGAAATGTATACTTGGATAAAAGTGGGAAGATTAATGAAAAGCATCAACACAAAGTTGTTAAATATAATCATACGGGGTGCGGTTACTAGGTGCAGGGTAAAGGATGAATTGTGGGTGTGGAAAATGGGGCTACGCTGGGAGGAGGAAGCTTCGCTTGAGATGTGGATTGGGAAGATAATGAGGGCGTAGATGTTTGTAGCATTTTAAAAGTTCTAGCGAGTTTGTTTGGGTTGGGCTAGAACTTTTTGGGGAAGGATTTATTATTTGGGGATAAATTCTTCGACGTATTTTGGGCTGGCGGTTATGTAGAAGCCTGATTTTAGTTTGTACATGTTTGTTGTGGACTTTTGGATTAGGTCTACGACTGTGAAGATTTGGCCGGGTGTGGCTTCGCCAGCGATGCTTGTTTTTTTGAAGTTTGGCTCTGTTCTGTAGTTTACGTTTTGGATGACTTTTATCATTTTTGGTATTTTGGATGAGCCTTCGGCTGTGCAGTTTGTTATGTCGCTTACGCGGATTTTGCCTTCTTTTAGGTTTTGGCAGTCTTGTTTGAACTGCTGCATTTTGTCCGGATTTTTGACCATGTAAATAGGGCAGAGTTTGTATTTTTTGCCGACTACGTCTGTGTGAGTTATGATGTCTTTTTGACAGTCGAGTTTTTTGTACTGGCACAACCATGCGCATAGCCAGACCATGCTTTTGTAGGTCGCGTCGGTGTAGTGATTGTCCGCGCCTGTTGTTGCGACTTCTACTGCGATGGCGTAGGAGTTGGCGCTGTTGGTTGCGTAACAGATTTCTGTTGTTGGGATTAGCTGGTAAATTGTGCCATCGAGGTCGATTATGTAGTGGGCAGATGCGTAGACGTATTTGCCGTTTACTTTGTGGCCGTTTGCGACGACGTTGTTGAAGTATGAGAGAGTTTTGTGGCCGGGGACGTCTGGACTTCCGGTGTAGTGGATGGCGATTTTTTTGGCTGTTAGGGGAGTCCCTGGTCTTCCGTATTTGTTTCTTTTTTGCCATTTTTCGATTATTTTTGGTTTATTTATCATTTTGTTTCCTCCTTGTTTTTTAATTTAGATTTTAGCAAATTTATTTTATTTAGTATGAATTTTTTTAGTTTTTGGATGAGCGTGGTGTTTGGCGGCGATTCTGTTGGTTGTGGTGATTTTGCTGTGTTTGGCGCTAAGTTAGTGGTGAAAGGGAGATCGTCGTCGCCTGTGCATTCTGTTAGGTTTTCGCTAGGGGTAGTATCGCAAGGGGCATCGGCGTTTACTGTGTCTGATGTTGTGGCGTTTGATGAGTCTTGAGCTGATTTTGGTGTGTTTAGCTTGACTACTGAGCTTGCGACTACTTTTGCGAAGTTTCTGCTGTTGCCAGTGCTATCTATGAATTTGTCTATGTGCAGGTTGCCGTTTATTGCTACTAGATAGCCTTTGCCTAAATAAGTGGCGCAGTATTCGGCTTTTTTGCCCCATATTTCTATTGGGATGAAGTCTGTGAGTGAGGCTCCTTCTTTTTTGTAGGTTCTGTCGATTGCTACTGTGAATTTTGATATTGCTGTTCCTGTGTTTATGAATTTTAGTTCTGGGTCAGCTGTTAGTCTGCCTATTAGTATTACTTGGTTCATTTTGTTTCCTCCTTGAGTTTTTTTATATTTATTTT
>NZ_JAXEWM010000077.1:0-10656 GCF_034113885.1 Intestinibacter sp. | reverse complement strand
GCCGCTCTCTTCCGAAGAAGATCGCTCAACTTGCATGTGTTAGGCACGCCGCCAGCGTTCATCCTGAGCCAGGATCAAACTCTCAAAATAAAGTTACACTTTATGTCGCAATGTCCATTCGCTTCGCTCATGTCAATTGCTCAAAATAAAGTTTCCTGCTCAAACTAATCATTATCGAATATCTGGCTTGGTTTGTTGCTTTTAATTCGTGTGAATTAAAGTTTATTATTTAACCTACTGTTTAATTTTCAAAGTTCATTTGCTTAAGTCAGCTTAATTAGTTTAACAAAATTTTATTTTTTTGTCAAGAACTTTTTTAAAGTTTTTTTCATTTAAAACTTTAAAACTCTTAAACTTCTCAAGCTCTCGTCCTTTTCTCTCAAGGACAAGTAATACTATACCACCAAAAAAAACTTTCGTCAATACTTTTTTTATTTTATTTTTATTATTTGTATATTCTCGTAAGATATACCTAAATAAATCTATTAAAAACCCCTATAATTCATCATAGATTTTATAAAAAATATATTTCTATAAAATCTATGAAATAAAATTATTATCTTCAATTAGTATGCCTATAATAGTAAATTTTTATAACAATAAATTTTATAAAGATAATAATTGTTTTATCCTAGGTACATCAAATCCTAAAACATAATCATTATCTATTTTCATAACTGGTACAGATAAAAAGCCTTCTTTTATAAGTTCTTTTCTATATTTTTCACTCTTTGATATATTATATTCAGTATATTCTATATTATTTTTTTTCAAGAACTCTTTCAATTTTACACAATTCGGACAAGTATCACTTGTGTACATTTCTATTTTCTTCAATACGCTTCAACTCCCTATTTCCTATATTTTACTTTATTTTCAGTTTTACATATTATAAAATTAATATGTATTATAAATTATAAAAATATAATTAATAGTACATAATTTATAAAAATAAAGCAATATAATCATAATAATTAGGAGGTTATTTGTAATGTCGAAAAAGGTACTAATTATGTCCGCCTCTACAGGTGGGGGGCATAATAGAGCAGCCCACGCAATAAAAGACGAACTAGAAAAAAAATCAATCGATGGAGAATATATCGATTGCGAAATTGTAGATAGTTTAAAAATGATAAACACAGCAACAGATAAAATCATCTCTAGTGGTTATGAAAAATCAGCTAAATACACACCTAAAGCTTGGGGTGGTATGTACAAAATATCTGATGCTAATATAATGGCAAAAAATGAGTTTAAAGGCAATTTATTTAATACTCTTATGTGTTCAAAGCTAAAAAAATTATTGAAGGATTCCAAACCTGACTTAATCATAGGAACTCATCCATTTCCTATGATAGCTCTAAGCACTTTAAAGAAAAAATATCCTGACAACAATATTTTTAGTAGCTTTTACATTCCGCCTCTTATATCAGTTTTAACTGATTACACAGCTCATTCAACATATATCCAAGATGAAATTGATTATTATATCGCTGGAGACGAATATGTAAGAGAGGTTTTAATCTCAGAGGGCATAGACGATAAAAAGATAAAGGTATATGGCATCCCTGTTGAAAAATCATTTTTAGAGCATAGAGACAAAAGTGTTGTGCTTGAAGAATTAGGACTTATTCCTGATAAATTTACTGTATTAGTAATGGGTGGTAGCTTTGGAGCTGGAAATATAAAAGATACCTTAAAGGAATTAATATCTATAGACAGAGATTTTCAAATACTTGTAATCGCAGGAAGAAATGAAAGCTTAAAAGAAAAATTAGAAAAATCAATTGATAAACATGCATTTGATAAAAATATATCTGTGCTTGGTTTTACTAAAAAAATGAACGATATATTATCATCTGTTGATATAATGATTTCAAAACCAGGTGGCTTGACAACTACTGAATGTTTAATAAAGGAATTACCGATGATCATTCCTTATTACATCCCTGGACCAGAAGAAGAAAACCTAGACTTTTTATCAAATTGTGGTGCTGCTATAAGAACTTCTAAAAAATTCACTCTTTCTGTATTACTAAAAGTTCTTATAGACAATCCATCTAGAATAGAATTAATTAAAAACAACATAAAAGCTATAAAAAAACAAAACACAGCTGAAGATATAGCAAACTTGGTAATTGATATAATCGGTTAATCTTATCAATATAACATATAACCAAAAGTACATAATTCAATAAGTAATTAATAAAGCCAACTCTAATGAGTTGGCTGATTTTACAATATCGTCTTTTAATTTTAATATGGCTCATAAAAATCTTCTTCATAATCATACTGATAATTCTTGTAGTTATTTCTGAAAGAGCTATTTCTATTGTCCTTTACTACATGTTTTTTTCTTTTAGTTGTACTTTTTGATTTGTCTCTTTTTTTAGATTCAATTTTTCTCTGTCTTTTTTCTTTATTAACAGTATACTCCTCAAAATCCATAGTTGTTTTCATTTTACACCTCTATTTAAATTTATTAATAAGATTATACAACAATGTTTTTAACGATTCAATTAAGTAAATTAAAAAAATCAGCGCAAAATAAAACATATTATTCCACGCTGATTTCCTATATTTATTAAAAATTTTTATTATATTTCTCTTCTTCCTTCCAAGGCTTTAGATATAGTAACTTCATCGGCATATTCTAAATCTCCTCCTACAGGTAACCCATGAGCTATTCTAGTGACTTTAATTCCCATAGGCTTTATAAGTCTAGCTATATACATAGCTGTAGCTTCTCCCTCTATAGTTGGATTAGTAGCCATTATTATTTCCTTAACCTCTTGATTGCCTAATCTTTGGATTAATTCCTTTATGTTTATCATATCCGGTCCCACACCATCCATAGGTGAAATTACACCGTTTAAAACATGGTATTGTCCCTTAAATTCTTTTATTTTTTCCATAGCCGCTACATCTCTAGGATCTTCTACTACACATATTACGCTTGGATCTCTGTTTGGATTAGAACACATACTGCAAGGGTCCTTATCTGTTATATTACAACATATGGAACAGTATTTGACTTTTCTTTTCGCATCTAAAATCGCCTTTGATAGAGCTTCTACATCATTCGTATTCATATTAATAATATGAAAAGCCAATCTTTGAGCCGTTTTTTTACCTACTCCTGGAAGCTTTGAAAATTCTTCAATAAGCCTACTTATAGGCTCTGTATAATATTGCATCATTATCACCTACTAAAATAATCCTGGTATATTCATTCCCCCAGTCATTTTACTCATTTGAGATGATTGAGCATCGTCAACTTTTCTTAAAGCTTCGTTTACAGCACTTATTACTAAATCTTGTAACATTTCTATATCATCTGGGTCAACAACTTCTGGTTTCATATTTATGTCTAAAAGCTCTTTTTTACCATTAACTTTAACAGTTACAGCTCCTCCTCCTACAGATACTTCAAACTCTTTAGCTTCTAATTCTTGTTGCATTTTTTGCATATTATCTTGCATTTTTTGAGCTTGCTTTAAAAGTTGATTCATATTTCCTGGCATCATTCCTCCGCCAAATCCTTTTTTAGCCATTTATCTTTCCTCCTTAAAAAATTTTTCATTGTATCATAATATAATTATTATCATTTATTTCAGCTTTTTTCAATACTATCTTTTACTTCTAATATATCCTCGCTTACTATATCTTTTAATATCTTTTCACCTTTATCCTCTTTTTTTATCTCAGTATTTAAATTTACTACTTGAGATTTTAAAGCTATTTTTACATTGAAGCTTCTATTCAATACTTCTCTTATTACTTTTTCCACGTATTGTATAGTTTTAGGTGAATCCAATCTAGATTTAGCAAAGGAATAATTGTCCGTAAAAATTATATATAGAGTGTCCTCTGATACATTAAAGCTATCTACATCTTGAAGTAAGGCTCTAGTTACCTGCTCCTTATCTTCTTTCATCTTTTGTAATATATTTTTCCATGATTTTTGAATTAATTTAACATCATCATTTTTTATATTTTCATATTCTATATTTTCTTCTGATTGAATTTCTTGTATATTTTTGTCGATTTGATCATTTTTATCAAAGTTATCCACTGATTGATTTGTGGATATGTGATTAACTTTTATATTTCCTGATTCAATTTTCTTTTCTAAGTTCTCTATTCTCTTAATTAGAGCTTCTTTACTTTCATCAAACATAGGTTGAACTATTTTTATCATAGTCACTTCCATAAGAACCCTTGGATTTGATGAAGTTTTCATAGCATCTTGTGTTTCTGATAATATATTTAAAATTCTTATCAAGTTGTTTGTATCTATTGTATTTGCCTGTTTTTTGAGTAAATCTATAGTTTCCTCTGGCAGTGATATAATATCATCTAGGTCATTTGAAATTTTGCAAACCATTAAATTTCTGAAATGATCTATTAAATCGTTTACTAAATTTCTTACATCCTTACCCCAAACGATAAAATCATTTAGGATTTGAAGTGATTTTTTTGTATTTTCTTTTATTATTGAGTCTGCCAAATCAAATAATTGTTCTATATTTACACTTCCTAAAAGCTCAATTACATCGTTATAGCTTATAGTATGCCCTTGAAATGATATACATTGGTCTAATATACTAAGTGCATCTCTAAGTGCACCTTGTGAATTTCTAGCTATTAAATTTAATGCTTTATCGTCAGCTTCTATTCCTTCTTTTTCACATATATATTTCATTCTAGAGGAAATATCTTTGACTGTAACTCTTTTAAAATCAAATCGTTGACATCTAGACAGTATTGTTGCAGGAATTTTATGCGGTTCTGTAGTGGCCAATATAAATATAACATATGACGGTGGCTCTTCTAATGTCTTTAAAAGCGCATTAAATGCTCCTTGTGATAGCATATGAACCTCATCGATTATATATACTTTATATTTAGATTTAGAAGGAGAATACTTTACATTTTCTCTTAATTCTCTTATATCGTCTACACTGTTATTTGAAGCAGCATCTATTTCAACTACATCCATAGTTTTATCTTCTAAAATTTCTCTACAGCTTTCACATTCATTACAAGGTTCATTATCATGTAGATCAGTACAATTTACAGCCCTAGAAAATATCTTTGCTGTAGATGTTTTACCTGTACCTCTTGTACCACAAAATAAATATGCATGCCCTACATTTTGGCTTTCTATTTGATTTTTTAAAGTTCTAACTATATGCTCTTGACCTACTATATCATTAAAACTCTTAGGTCTATATACTCTATATAACGCCTTATGCACATTTATCTCCCCTTTATTTTAAATATAGTTTTTCCTCTAAATATAATTTAGACAATTTCTTTAATTATTATATCATTAAATTGATAAAAAAACTTTATTTAAACAATTCTATAGCTTATATGAAAAAAATTTTGCAAAATAAAAATCCCTGTCAAAAGGGATCTTGTTTTATATATTAAAATGCTGTACACCATCTATTGACTATGCTTCACAGACGTTACCGAAGTAGTTAGCTCAACTTAGGCACTCCCACGTCACATGCAGTAACCACTTACTGCTGCTTCCTTCCGGATCTGACAGGGTTCATGGGCTTACATTGCATAGGACCTAAGCGTCAACACCACTTGCTTCGGGCAGCTCCACAAAGCAGTAGCCTCTAGATGGAATTCAATCCTGCTATAGCGGATTGCAGGTTACAGGGCACCGCTACTTCCCCATCTAGTACAGCAAAGTTGTAACCGATATTATGCTTTCTTGGCGGAGAGAGTGGGATTCGAACCCACGATACGGTTTTGACTCGCATACTAGCTTTCCAGGCCAGCGTCTTCGTCCTCTCGACCATCTCTCCAATTTATTTTTTTCTTAGGTCTTTAAAAAATCTTTGCAGAATGATCGAACACTCTTCTTCCATAATTCCAAACTCTACATTTACACGACTATCTTTAAAGTACTCCATCTTAAATGTATGTTGTTTTTCTATATTAGCATTTTTAATATGTTTAGTTCCAATAATTATATTTTTTATTCTGGAATTAACAATAGCTCCACTACACATAATACAAGGCTCCATTGTCACATATAGATCACAATTCATCAATCTCCAGCCTCCTAATGTCTCAGCTGCATCCTTTATAGCTAGCATCTCTGCATGAGCTGTGCTATCCTTTAAGGTTTCAGTTAAATTATGACCTCTACCTATAATCTGATCGTCTTTGACCACTACTGCACCTATAGGAGTTTCACCTTTATCATATGCTTTTTTAGCTTCTTCTATCGCTTCATTCATAAAAAATAATTTATCCATCATACCTCCTAAACATATAACATATTAATATTAACATAACTTTTTTTATAATTCAACTTATTTTTTATTTCAAATTTTTACTTTATGCGACTTTTTTTATCAAATTGTTATAATTTACTTAAAAATATAAAAGGACCTATTAAACACAGGTCCCCTTTGTCTATCTCAATTATTCAAATAAAATATTTTTTGCCCTTAATTCCTGCTTTATTTCCTCCAATACTTCTACATCAGAAACCTCAATTGTATGAATGTGATACTCTGGTGATAAGATAGATAATTGTTTAAATTCATTTCTCGATACTTTTTCCATAAATTTCTTTAAATCCCTATTTGTAGCCACATTTAAATCAGCCCTTACTATTCCATAAGTAGGGTGTTTTACTATAACATCTTTTGCTTTTCCACCTAAATCAATTATAGTTTTTAATTCCTCAAAAATTTCATCATTTGATTTGTGATTTTTACACATTATCTCAAACTCTCTTTTTATTAGCGAATTTAAAATCATATATCCAGTAGACGTTGCTAAAATTTCAACACCAGATGCTCTCAAAAGTGCTATGTCTTTTACAATAACTTGTCTACTTACATCAAGTTTTGCTGATAATACACTCCCCTTTACAGGTTCATCAGCATTTTTAAGAATCTCCAATAACTTTTCTCTTCTTTCATTTGGGTTCATTTTGCACCTTCTTCTCATTCTATTATTTTCTTTTTTCACTATCTTTTATTTATTCTATATACTTTCATAACAAAAAGCAATCGTTAACTTTTTGATAATAGCTCGATATATGTATAATTACAAATTAAAAAATTAACGATTAGTTTTTTATTGAATAGTAAATTATAAGATGCTATAATTGTTGTCACAGGTGTATTTACACCTGTAAATACATTTTTAAAAAAAGGGGTAAATTATGACAAATCAATTATCTGAAAAGATATTAAAATTAAAAAAAGAAAAAAACGCTATAATATTAGCGCATCTATATCAAATTCCTGAAGTACAAGAAATTGCTGATTATGTAGGAGATTCTTACTACTTAAGCAAAGTAGCTCGTGATGCCAAAGAAGATTTAATAATATTCTGCGGTGTTAAATTCATGGCTGAAAGTGCAAAAGTTTTATCTCCAAATAAAACAGTTATATTGCCAGCTCCAAGTGCAGGGTGTCCTATGGCAGATATGGCTGAAGTTGAAGATGTAAAAGAAAAAATAAAAGAATATCCAGATGCATTTAAAGTTTGCTACATAAATTCATCTTACGAAGTTAAAGCTCTTTGTGATGCTTCTGTTACATCATCTAGTGCTTTAGAAATAATGAAAAATATACCTAATAAACAAATACTATTTTTACCTGATAGAAATTTAGGTGGATACATAGCTGAATTCTTCCCAGAAAAAGAATTTATACAATGGAAGGGATTCTGTCCTACTCATGAAAGAGTATCTGCAGAAGATGTAACAAAATTAAAAGAAGAACATCCAAATGTAAAAGTTTTATCTCATCCTGAATGTTCTAAAGAAGTTAGAAATTTAAGTGATTATATCGGTAGTACTAGTGGCATAATCAAATTTGCGACTGAATGTGAAGACAAAGAATTCATAATTTGTACAGAACAAGGTGTACTACATCAACTTAATAAAAATAATCCAGATAAAAAATTCTACTTCCCAGAAATGATGATCTGTCCTAACATGAAGAAAACTTCTTTGCAAGATGTTTACGACGCATTAACTGGTAAAAGAGAAGAAATCATTCTAGACGAAGAAACTAGTAAAAAAGCTTTAACCGCTCTAGAAAATATGCATAAATTGGGGAAATAGTTATGGAAAATAAGAATGTTGATGTTTTAATAATTGGGTCAGGAGTTTCTGGTTTATACAGTGCTCTTAATTTAGATAGTAATTTAGATGTTTTAGTAGTTTCAAAAGGAAAAATAGACTGTACTAATACTGCTCTAGCCCAAGGTGGTATTTCAGTTGCTAGAACCAAAGAAGATATACCAGACTTCATAGAAGATACTCTTAAGGCTGGACAATATAAAAATGATTTAGACGCTGTAAAGATTCTAACTTCTGAATCTATAGAAAATGTAGAAGAATTAGTTTCTTTAGGTTTGAAACTTGACTTAGATGAAAATGGAGATTGGGACTACACAAAAGAAGGTGCTCACTGTGTAAACAGAATAGTACATACTAACGATCACACAGGTGAAGATGTAGAAAAAACACTTGTAAAAAACGTACTTACTAGAAAAAATATAACTGTTTACGAAGATACTTTCTTTGTAGATATAATTGAAGATGATAATAAATGTATAGGAGCTATCCTATTAAAAGACAATAAACAAATAAATGTTTTTGCTAAATATGTAATCCTAGCTTGTGGTGGAATCGGAGGACTTTATAAAAATTCTACTAGTCAAAGAATTTTAAAAGGCGATGGTTTAGCTACAGCTATAAGACATAATGTAGAGCTTAAAGATATTAATTATATACAAATACATCCTACTGCTTTTTACGATGAAACAGAAGACGAAAGAAGATTTCTTATATCTGAATCAGTAAGAGGTGAAGGTGGAATACTTAGAAATGTAAATGGCGAAAGATTTGTAAATGAATTATTACCAAGAGATGTCGTTTCAGCTGCCGTATTTGAACAAATGAAAAAGACAAATACACCTTATGTTTTATTAGATATCAGCTTCCTAGATCCTGATTATATAAAAAATAGATTTTCTTTAATCTATCAAAACTGTCTTGAAAAAGGAACTGATATAACAAAAGAACCTGTAAAGGTATCTCCTGCCCAACATTACTTTATGGGCGGTATAAAAGTAGATACTAACAGTCAAACATCTTTAAATCGCCTTTTCGCAGTCGGTGAAACTAGCTGTACAGGAATACACGGTGCTAACAGACTAGCTAGCAACTCTTTATTAGAAGGATTAGTATTCTCTAAGAGAGCTGCAAATATTATAAATAATTCAATCAATAATACAGAATTAATCACAAAACCTGTTAACACTGTGGATAAAACAATAGAACAAATTGCAGAGGAAAACAAAAAATTAGTTGTAGAAGCTATTAAAGAAAAGGGTGGTATAATAGATGATTAATTTTTTAATTGTAGATAAAATAATAAAAGATGCCCTTGTTGAAGACATTCCAAACGAGGATATAACTACTAATTCAATAATATCAGAGGATAGTATATCTTCAGTTGATCTTCTTTGTAAGGAAGAAGGTATCATAGCTGGATTAGAAGTATATGCAAGAGTTTTCCACATATTAGGTGGTGTAACTGTGGATTTGTTGAAAAAAGATGGGGATAAAGTATATCCAAAAGAAAAAATTGCTGAACTTAAAGGCAGTACTAGAAATATACTTATGGGAGAAAGAGTTGCTTTAAACATCCTTCAAAGAATGAGTGGAATAGCGACTTTAACTAATAAATTCGTAAAACAAATAGAACATACCGACGCAAAATTATTAGATACTAGAAAAACAACTCCTAATTTAAAAATATTAGAAAAATACGCTGTAAAAGTCGGCGGTGGAAATAATCATAGATTTAATCTATCTGATGGTGTAATGCTTAAGGACAACCATATCGACGCAGCTGGCGGAATAACTAATGCCGTTAACCTAGCTAGAAAAAATTCTTCATTTGTAAGAAAAATAGAAGTAGAAACAGAAACACTAGATATGGTGCAAGAAGCCTTAGACGTAAAAGCAGATATAATAATGCTAGATAATATGGACTTAGACACAGCTAAAAAGGCCGTTTCTATAATAGGAGACAAGGCTGAAATTGAGTTTTCTGGAAATGTTTCATTAGAAACAATAAAATCTATAGCTGAAATAGGTGTAGATTTTATATCAGTAGGCGCTTTAACTCATTCAGCTAAAATATTAGATTTAAGTATGAAAAACCTAAAACCTTTAAACTAACAAGCTCCATAAAATATTAAAATTAAAAAAGTCTACATTTTGAAGTTTTTAATTAATTATCAAAATGTAGACTTTTTATATCTATACATAATTCCCAAGCCTTAAATAATTTCAAAACATAAAAAAAGATTACGTGGCTACGTCCTACTCTCCCAGGCGGTCACCCACCAAGTACCATCGGCGCTAAAGAGCTTAACTTCTGTGTTCGGAATGGGAACAGGTGTATCCTCTTTGCTATAATAACCACATAATCTTTATTATACTAAATCTATATAAATTTAATACTTTCAAAACTGAAAACATTTAATGAATGCCATTATTCATTTGGTCAAGTCCTCGATCTATTAGTATCAGTAAGCTAAATACATTACTGCACTTACACCTCTGACCTATCAACCAGGTAGTCTTCCTGG